>NZ_JBLTYX010000005.1:0-293097 GCF_048066115.1 Niveispirillum sp. KHB5.9
GGGCGCCGGAACACCGGATCGTCTGACCGGTTCCATGGTTTCCGATTGACTGGATGGCGGCCGCAATGGAGCGGCCGCCTTTTTTGTGCCTTGAAGATATAAAAATGCGCAGGCAGCCATAAAATCATGCAGAAGCTTCCACGCCTATGCGAAATCGTATACGGCCTTAACGGAAAGGTTGGGCGTTAAAGCAATTCGCTTAATTAATTATTATGTTTTGCGCTGCAGCATTGTCCGATCACCTTCGGCCCATCCCATGAAGTCCGCCTCTGGCGGATTTTCCATTTGGATACGCAGATCATGATCCGGCTTCATCTCAGCCTTTCGGCCCGTATTGTTGTTCTTTCCATCCTGTCCATGGCTTTGCTGGCGGCGACATTGCTGCTGGTCAGCCATCGGCTGGTGGATGATTACGCACGGGCCGCAGGGGCCGAACAGCAGGATCAGGCCATGCGCGTCGCCTGGCAGGTGCTGCAAGGGGTGGGTGCCCCCTATCGCCGCGACGGCAATGTGCTTTACGCCGGGGACAAGGCCCTGAACGGCTTTTTCGAGCCGGTGGACAATGTCAGCCGCATCGCCGGCAGCACCGCCACCATCTTCGTGATCGACAAGGGCGAGGCCACGCGCATCGCCACCAATGTGAAGAAGCCGGACGGCAGCCGCGCCGTGGGCACCAATCTGGCCCGCAACCCGGCCTATGAGGCTGTCGTCAATCAGGCGAAGACCTATCGCGGCGAGGCGGAGGTCCTGGGCGTCACCTATCTGACCGCCTATGACCCGATCAAGGACGCACAGGGTACCGTCATCGGCGTGCTTTACACGGGCGTGGAAAAGGCGCGCTTCATGGCACCGGTGGAGGCGCTGAAGCGTACCCTGCTGCTGATCTCCGTCGGTATCGCTGTCCTGTTGGGTGCTGTCTGCTGGTGGCTGATGCGCCGCTGGGCCGGCCGGCCGCTGCTGGCCCTGTCCGACCTGCTGGAGAAGCTGGCGGGGGGTGATGCCGACGCCGTGCCGCCGGAAGCCGGCAACCGCCAGGACGAGATCGGCCGCATGCAGCGCGCCGCCCTGGATTTGCGCACCGCCGTGGTCGAGGCTTTCCGCCTGAAGCAGGTGGTGGATGACATGCCGCTGAATGTCATGCTGGCCGACGCGTCCAAGGATTTCACCATCGTCTATGCCAACAACGCCACGATGGAAGCCCTGCCGACACTGTCCGCATCGCTGCCGGGCAACATCACCGATCCGGTCGGCCGCCATCTCAACATCTTCCAGGCCGACCGGGGTGAGATCGGCCAGGTCGTTACCCGGCCGGAACAGCTGCCATGGCGCGGCCAGATGCAGCTGGGTACCGAATGGCTGGATATCCGCATCGCCGCCGTCCGCGACAATCGCGGCCGCTATCTGGGCCCGATGCTGACCTGGAGCCTGATCACCGCCCAGCGCCGTCTGGCCGACACGTTCGAGGCGGATGTACGCGCACTCGCCACCCGCCTGGGCAAGGCATCACAGGATATGCTGGACGCGTCCGACGCCATGCGCCACACGGCGGAGGATTCCGGCGCCAAGTCCCGCCATGTCGCCACGATGGTGGAACGGGCCACGGCCAGCGTGCAGACCATGGCCGCCGCGGCGGAGGAACTGGCCGCCAGCGTGGCCGAGGTCGACCGTCAGGTGGGCCAGTCCGCCACCATTGCCGGCCGCGCCCGCCAGGAAGCCGACGAGACCGGCCGTTCCATGGCCGAACTGGCCGAAGCCGCCGGCCGCATCGGCAAGGTGGTGGAACTGATCAACGCCATTGCCAGCCAGACCAACCTGCTGGCCCTGAACGCCACGATCGAGGCGGCGCGGGCAGGGGATGCCGGCAAGGGTTTCGCCGTTGTCGCTTCGGAAGTGAAGGCACTGGCCGGCCAGACCGCCAAGGCCACCGAAGAGATCAGCACCCAGATCGGCGCCATCCAGGTCCGCACCGAAAAGGGCGTGGAGGCCATGAACCGGATCGGCGCCACCATCCGCGAGATCAGCGAAGTGTCGGAAATGATCCTGGCCGCCGTGTCCCAGCAGGGCCAGGCCACGCATGAGATCGCCCGCAGCGCGTCAGATGCCGCCCGCAGCACGCAGGAAGTGGCGGACACCATCACTGGCGTGACCCAGGCGGCGGGTGAGACCGGCGGTGCCGCCACCCAGGTGGGCGCCACGGCCGGTGCCCTGGACAGCGATGCCGACCAGCTGGGGCAGGCCATCGACGGCTTCCTGACCCGCCTGCGCGCAGCGTGATTTTTGTTCCCTCAGGCGCCGGGCGCCGCCATCCGGCGGCTTGGCTCGCGCGCCACTTGGCGCAGGCCGGCGGTCGCCGGCCAGTGTCCTTGTTTTCTCAAGCGCCGGGCAGCCGCCGGCCTTGACGTGTCTCCGGGCCGTTCGTGCGCGGTTAACAAAATCTTCCGCCTTCCCCCGGCTTCGATCTATAATCGTGCCGGTGGCCGGGATGGTCGCCGGAGACCGTCAAGCATGCTCGAAAAACTGACCGAAGCCGTGATCGCCTTTTTCGTGATCTCCGGCATCGCCTATCTGTTGGGTTCCGGTATCGCCAGTGCCGCGGAAAGTGCGGTTCGCAACCGGCAGCAGGGTGCGGGCCTGGACGGGCGCATGCAGAAGCTGAACATCCTGGCCCAGCGTCTGCAAGCGCGGAAGGACAAGATGCTGCCCAAGCTGGTGAAGCTGGATGCCGAGGTGAAGTCGGCCCGCCGCCGCCACTACATGGTCAACAAGAAGATCATGGACCTGAAGGTCGCCCGCTCGCAGCTGATGCGCGCGCTGGGGGAGGAGGAGGCATTCCTGCGGGCTGAACGGCCGGCCCGCAAGTTCGTTGCCCAGATCGTGAATCGCCATGTGCAGCGGGCCCAGATGGAGCAGAAGGAACATCCCTTCCTGTCGCGCGGCTGGTCGCGCACGCAGCAGGCCGTGATCTGGGCCCCCACCATCGGCGATGCCAAGATCCTGGCGGAGAAGGCGTTCCCGCCCGCCACCGGCTTTTTCATCGCCGAGATATCCGAACCGCATAGCGGCGGGGAAGAGGATTTGACGGCGCTGGAAAGTGCGGAACTGCATGCCGCCGCGCAGGAACGGGGGCTCACCTGATGCTGGCCAATCTCTTCGACAGTCTGCCACTGTGGTTCGGCGTCCTGGGCGGTGGGGTCGTGGCCCTGCAGATGACCGCCCATACCCGCAAGCGCATGCACCGCGCCCGCAAGATGCATGAGGGTCAGCAGAGCCGGGTGGGCAATGCCAGCAAGGCCGTGCGCGAACGGGCGGCCGCGACCCTGGCGCTGCGGCGCGAGGAGCGGCAGATGCAGGAGGAGTTGGCCCGCCTGAACGGCCAGATCGACGAGGGCGAGGTCCAGGCCGAGCATGACAAGGCCGCCGAGACCCAGATCTATGTGTTCGATGAGCGCAAGAATGTCGGCGACATGGCCTTCGTCATGGCCATCAGCCATCCCGACTTCAACAGCCTAGCCCGCAACGCGCCCGAAGAGGTAACACAGTCCTGGAAATCCGGCCGGCGCTACATGGTCTGGGCGGCCAGTGAGAAGATGGCCATGGCCAAGGCCGGCATGCGGTTCAACCAGGACAAGGGCTATCGCGTCGGCATGCCCGCCCCGTTCGAGGGCGATCCGGAGGCCTTTTGAACAGGCTGCGCAATGTAACGCGGTTACAGAAATCGATACAGGATCGATTTACCGTTACAACATGACCACGCATCGTCAAAATCGGTAACCATCACGGATTTATCGCGGTTGCGGGCTTGTGGGCGGTGGTGGGCATGCTATCAATCGCAGGCAGACCCTCACGCTTCGGCCGGAGAGAACCCCATGTCCGCCCTGACCCGTTCCCCCGCATGGCAGGCCCTGGCCGCCCACCGCAGCGCCCTGGAAGGCACCGCGATGCGCGATCTGTTCGCCACCGATCCCGGCCGCTTCGACCGCTATCGCATCACTGTCGAGGGCATGCTGCTGGATTATGCCAAGAACCGGGTGACGGACGAGACGCTGTCGCTGCTGACCGGTCTGGCCCGGCAGCAGAAGCTGGAAGAGATGCGCGACGCCATGTTCGCCGGCCAGCGCATCAACATCACCGAGGATCGCGCCGTCCTGCATGTGGCCCTGCGCAACCGCATCGACCGCCCCATCCTGGTGGACGGACAGGATGTGATGACGGGCGTGCATGAGGTGCTGGCCCGGCTCTATTCCTTCTGCCACAAGGTGCGCGACGGCGAATGGCGCGGCCATGACGGGCAGCCGATCACCGACATCGTCAATATCGGCATCGGCGGGTCCGACCTGGGTCCGGTGATGGTGACCCAGGCACTGACGCCCTGGCACCACCCGCATCTCCAGGCGCATTTCGTCTCCAACGTCGATGGCACGCATATCGCCGAGGTGCTGCGCCGCGTCGATCCGGCCACCACCCTGTTCATCATCGCGTCCAAGACCTTCACGACACAGGAAACGCTGGCCAACGCCCACACGGCGCGCGACTGGTTCCTGGCCAACGGTGGGGACGAGGCCGGGGTAGCCAGGCATTTCGTGGCCGTGTCCACCAATGCTGTGGAAGTGTCGAAGTTCGGCATTGATACCGACAACATGTTCGGCTTCTGGGATTGGGTTGGCGGACGCTACAGCCTGTGGTCCTCCATCGGCCTGCCCATCGCGCTGATGGTGGGGCCGGAGAAGTTCGGGGAACTGCTGGCCGGCGCCCATGCCATGGACGAGCATTTCCGCACCGCTCCGCTGGCGCAGAACATGCCGGTGATCATGGGCCTGCTGGGCGTGTGGTACGGCAATTTCTGGGGATCGGCGGCCCATGCCGTCCTGCCCTATGACCAATATCTGGCCCGCCTGCCGGCCTATCTCCAGCAGCTGGACATGGAGAGCAACGGCAAGTCGGTCGATCGCGACGGCAACGAAGTGGATTACGCCACCGGCCCCATCATCTTCGGTGAGCCGGGCACCAACGGCCAGCACGCCTTCTACCAGCTGATCCACCAGGGCACGCACCTGATCCCCTGCGATTTCATCGCGCCGGTCAACAGCCAGAACCCGACCGGCCGGCACCATGCCATGCTGCTGTCCAACACGCTGGCCCAGACCGAAGCCCTGATGCGCGGCAAGAACGCAACCGAAGTGCGGGCGGAGCTGGAGAAGGAGGGCAAGGCGGGTGCCGCCCTGGACGCCCTGGCCCCGCACAAGGTGTTCACCGGTAACCGGCCGACCAATACGATCCTGGTCGACCAGCTGGACCCGTACCGCCTGGGCATGCTGGTGGCGCTCTATGAGCACAAGGTGTTCGTGCAGGGCATCGTCTGGAACATCAACAGCTTCGACCAGTGGGGTGTGGAGCTGGGCAAGCAGCTGGCCAAGGTCATTCTGCCGGAACTGGAAGGCGAGGCCCCCAAACCGCACGATGCCAGCACGGCCGGACTGGTCGGCATCGTGAATGCGGGCAAGGTGGGGTGATACCAGTGGCATGAGGCGTGCCGCCGGCTGGACAGGGACGATCCTTGCCCGGCCGGCGGCACGGGAAGCCTGATTATTCCAGCGCATCACCGGCGAGGATCAGGCTCACGATCGCCGGATTGGAGCTGTTGTAGGAAACGCTGTGCTGCGAGGGTGCGTTGCTGATGACCTCCACTTCATATGTATCGCCAGTCGCATCCGTGCTGGTGATATGAAGTGATCCGACAATCTTGAAGGCACCCGCATAGGCATTGATCTGGTACTTGTAGATGACACCATTGATCTGGGTGACACGGTAATTGATCAGTGAGGCCCCGTCCTGGCTGTTCGGGTTGTACCAGAGCGTCAGGTTGGTGGCGCCGTTGACGGACATGAGTGTGCCATCGGGGGAAAGTTTCCCCCCGCCCGCCGACATCATCTGGTTGGGGGCGAACGGGTTGGGCTGGTAGCCGCCGACCGCGACATTGAACGCCCCTCGGCGCGCCGTGCCGCCGCCCGCCAGGATGGCCACCGTCAGCGGGTTGACGTCCAGCTTCTCCCATCCGGAAATGGGCGGCGAGGTATAGATCCAGATCGATCCGTCATTATGCAACTGATAGACGGAGCCGCCGCCGGCGGTGATCGAAACCACGATCGGGTTGTTATCGATCTCCAGCCAGCTGCTGGAGGCACCGGGTGTATATTGCCAGATGCTTCCATTCTGTGCGTAGAGCGGCCCCTTGTTGATGTTCTGCAACTGATAGAGCTGCCCGTTCGACTGGTCGACCGCGATCCCCACGCTGCTGATGGACGTGCCGCTCTGGATGGTGGCCCAGCTGGTGGAACCGGGCCCGCCATTCACCATCACGTCGCCGGTGCCCGTCAGGATATGAACCAGTCCTGACCCGGCCGTCACCGCGAATGCCGGATTGTCCGGGTTCAGCTTGGTCCAGCCGGTCAGCGGCGTTCCATCATACAGCCAGACACTGCCATCATTGTGCTGCTGATACAGATTGCCGTTCGATTGATCGACGGTGATGACGACGGTCAGCGGGTTCGTGTCGATCACGGTCCAGCCGGTACCGTTATAGGACAAGATCATGCCAGTGGTTTGCAGCTGGTAGAGCCCGCCCTTGCCGGCGGTGATGGCAACAGCACCGTTGCTGGCCAGCTGCTTCCAGCCGGTCAGGGGTGTCCCCTCGTAAATGGAAATCGTGCCGTCATTGCCCAGCTGGTACAGCGCCCCGCTGGACTCATCGGTGGCGATCTGCACCGTCTGCGGATTGTCGCCTAGCTTCGTCCATCCGGTGATGGCCGGACCCACATATCCCCAGATCGAACCGTCACTATGCAGCTGATAAAGGTTATAAGTCATGACACCACCTAAAGTTTATAAGCGGATAGGCTGCTATGCTTTGTAAAGTTTATGCGTCTTGTCAATAAAACAATCTAAAGTTTTCAATAAATGTAGGCTCCCCTCCGTACGCCCCCCGTCAGCGCCATCTTTCCGCCGCGCCCGTCTGTCACAAAGCCGCCTCCCTCTTTCCCGACCGGTCCGCCCATGCTGAAACCCCACCCGCCCAGCGGCACAAGCGACTGGCCCCTGCTATCCCGGTTCATCACGCGCGAGGCGGCACTGGGGGATGCCGCCAAGGCGCGGGGACCATGGGTCGCCGGGCTTTATGAATTCCTGCGTTTCGGGGTGAAGCAGGCCTGGGCCTGTCTTTATGGCGGGCTGATGCTGGCGTTGCTGCTGGCCACATACATGTTCTATCCGCGCGACGCGGCTTTGCCCCGGTATGATTTCCTGACCATCGCGGCGCTGGCGCTGCAGGTGGCGCTGATCCGGTTCAGGCTGGAGACCAGGGACGAGGCGCTGGTCATCCTGATCTTCCATCTGGTCGGCACCGGCATGGAAATCTTCAAGACCACCATGGGCTCCTGGGTCTATCCGGAGGACAGTTTACTGCGGATCGGCGGTGTGCCGCTGTTCACCGGCTTCATGTATGCCGCCGTCGGCTCCTACATCGCCCGGGCCTGGCGCCTGTTCGATTTCCGCTTCAGCCACCATCCGCCGCTATGGGCCGTTCTGGCATTTGCCGCCGCCATCTATGCGAACTTCTTCCTGCATCATTTCTGGTGGGATTTGCGCTGGGGCCTGTTCGCGCTGGCGGGGCTGATCTTCGGGCGCTGCTGGATCTATTTCCGGGTGTGGGAGCAGGACCGGCGCATGCCGCTGCTGGTCGGGTTCGCCCTGGTGGCCCTGTTCATCTGGTTCGCGGAAAACCTGGGCACCTTTGCCGGCGCCTGGATCTATCCCAGCCAGAAACAGGGATGGGCGATGGTATCCTTCGCGAAGTTCGGATCCTGGTTCCTGCTGATGCTTATCTCATACGCCCTGGTGGCCCTGGTCCGGCGGCCCGCCGACAGGCAGGTGTGACAAAGCCAAGCCGCACCCCGGATTCACTATTCCTTTGCAACGACCGGCACAGAATGGCTCATGATTGAAACAGAAGAAGCCGGGAGAAGCGGAATTGGCCGATCAGAGGGCCCATTACAAGGCGACACAGGAACAGCTGGATGCCATCCTGAAACGGCATGAGATGTTCCGGAACGCCCGCATGGGCGGGGCCCGCGCCGTGCTGGCCAATTACGACCTGTCCGGACTGAACCTGTCGGGCCGCGATCTCGCCCATGCCGACCTGACCGGCTGCATCCTGCGCCGGGCCAATCTCTCCAATGCCAACCTGGATTGCTGCACCCTGTTCGCCGCCGATCTGCGGGAGGCGAACATGACCGGTGCCTCGCTGGTGAAGGTCGATCTGCGCGGGGCCAGCCTGCGCGGGGCCGATCTGACCGGGGCCAACCTTGTCAGCGCCGATCTGCGCGACGGGTCGCTGGCCGAACGCGCCGCCGATGGCAGCCTGAAGATCGTGGTGGTGGAAAGCGACGCCAGCCCCGCCGACATGCAGGGTGCCAAGCTGGCCAATGCCAACCTGTCCCAGGCCAAGCTGTCGGGGGCGGTGGCCATGCATACCGACTTCACCGACGCTGTAATGCGCGGGACCAAGCTGGTGCGCGCCAATCTGCGCAACGCCACCCTGGATGGCGCCATCCTGGAAGGGGCCGACATGTCGGGCGCCGATGTGCGCGGCGCCAGCCTGAAAGGGGCGGTGCTGACCGGTGCCGTGCTGGTAATGACGGAACTGGCCAATGCCGATATGGCAGGCGCGCTTACCGACAAGCCGGCCGGCAAACCCGCCAGCGCCTTGCCCCGCCCCCTGGACCAGATGCTGAAGCTGCATGCCGAATGGGTGGGCACGGCGGGACAGGCGGGATTGGCCCTGGACCTGACCGGCTATGACCTGCGTGATGCGGGCAGCCTGTCGCATGCCTGCCTGACGCGTCTGCACGCACCGGGCGTCATCCTGTACGGCATGGACCTGTCGGCAGCGCAAATCCAGGTGGGCAATCTGGCTGGTGCCGATCTGCGTGGGGCCAACTTGTCGGGCTGCGACCTGCGCGGCATCAACCTGACCGACGCCATGCTGGGCAATGCCAACCTGTCGGAGGCCAATCTGGGTTTCCTGAAGATCGACGCCACCCGCTTCGTGCGCAGCGAACTGGCCGGCGCCAAGCTGCGCTATGCCAACCTGTCGGGCGCGCGGCTGGTGAAGGCCAATTTCGCCGGTGCCGACCTGTCCTTCGCCAACCTGCTGCTGGCGGATCTGAAGGAGATGGACCTGACCGGGGCGCGGCTGGCCGGCACCAAGGTGCGGCGGGAGCAAATGGCAGAAGTCGTCGGCATTAAGCTGCCCGGTTAGACCCATAACTTGTGGCCGGCTTGGCGGTGGCACCCCATCGGTGCTATGACCGTCCCATGCCGATCATCCGTCGCCTTCCCGATAATCTCGTCAACCAGATCGCCGCCGGCGAGGTGGTGGAGCGTCCTGCCGCTGCCGTGAAGGAGCTGGTGGAGAATGCGCTGGATGCCGGTGCGCGCCGCATCGACGTCACGCTCCGCGATGGCGGCAAGGCGCTGCTGTCCGTGGCCGATGATGGTTGCGGGATGGAGCCGGAACAGCTGGCTTTGTCGGTGGAACGGCATGCCACGTCGAAGCTGCCCGATGGCGACCTGACCGATATCCGTACCCTGGGCTTCCGGGGGGAGGCGCTGCCCAGCATCGGCGCCGTCAGCCGCCTGACCATCACCAGCCGTACCGACGCCGCCGACCATGCCAGCGCCATCCTGGTGGAGGGTGGCACCGTCCATCCGGTGGGTCCGGCGCCGGGTGGGCTGGGCACGCGGGTGGAGGTGCGCGACCTGTTCTTCGCCACGCCGGCCCGCCTGAAATTCCTGAAGGGCAGCCGCACCGAAAGCCAGCATGCCGTCGATGTGGTGGAGCGCCTCGCCATGGCCCATCCCCATGTCGCCTTCACCGTGACGGATGAGGGGCGCACGCCCGTGCGCCTGACATCCTGCACGGGTGAGGAGGAGGTGGCGCGGCTGGGCCGGCTGGGCGCGGTGCTGGGGCGCGAGTTCCAGGAGAATGCCATTCCCGTCGATGCCGAACGCGCCGGCGTGCGGCTGGTCGGGCACATCGGCCTGCCCACCTATAACAAGCCGACATCGGCCGGCCAGTATCTGTTCGTCAATGGGCGGCCGGTGAAGGACCGGCTGATGGTGGGGGCGGTGCGCGGTGCCTATGCCGATTTCCTGGCGCGCGACCGGCATCCGGTGCTGGCCCTGTTCCTGACGCTGAACCCGCATGACGTGGATGTGAATGTCCATCCCGCCAAGACGGAGGTGCGGTTCCGCGATCAGGCGCTGATCCGCGGCCTGATCGTCGGTGCCCTGAAGCACGCCCTGGCCGCCGCCGGCCACCGCGCCAGCACCACGGTGGCCGCCGACACGCTGGCCAGCCTGACCCCGCGCGTGGCGCCGCAGACCAGCCTGTTCTGGGAACCGCAGCGCCCGACGGCACCGCCGCCCTATGCCCAGCAGCACCATGCCCCGCCGCCGGTGAACCGGGAGATGGCGGAGGCCGCCTGGCAGTTCCAGGCGCCGCAGATGCGCACCGCCTCAGCCCCCGCCGATTTCGCCCCGGCGGCGCGGATGGAGGAAGCCGATGCTATCGCGGCCACCGCGCCCAGCTTCCCCTTAGGCGCGGCGCGGGCGCAGCTGCACGCTACCTATATCGTCGCCCAGACCGACAATGGCATCGTCATCGTCGACCAGCACGCCGCCCATGAACGGCTGGTCTATGAGCGGATGAAGAAGGAGATGCTGGGCGATGGGGTGAAGCGCCAGGGGCTGCTGATCCCCGAAGTGGTGGAACTGGACCCCGCCGATGCCGAACGGGTGGGTGAGCGGTCGCACGAGCTGGCGGAAATGGGCCTGGTGCTGGAAAGCTTCGGGTCGGGTGCGGTCGTGGTGCGCGAGGTGCCGGCCATGCTGGGCGCGCGGGCCGATGTGCGCGGCCTGGTGCGCGACATCGCCGACGAACTGGCGGAGATGGGCGATGCCCATGCGCTGAAGGAGAAGCTGGACGCCATCTGCTCCCGCATGGCCTGCCACGGCTCCGTCCGGGCCGGCCGGCCGATGAATGTGGAGGAGATGAATGCGCTGCTGCGCCAGATGGAGGCCACGCCCCATTCCGGCCAGTGCAACCATGGCCGCCCCACCTATGTCGAGTTGAAGCTGGGCGATATCGAGCGGCTGTTCGGCCGGCGGTAGCCTTTTTCAGGTTCCCGTGCCGGTCGGAAATGGCTGAACCGTGCGAAGGCTTTGCCATTGGCGTGTGATCCCACCGGTCGAAATATTCGACCGGTGGGACTTTCCGGGGAAGTTACTTCGGCTGACCCTGCTGCGGCACCATGGCTAGGCAGTTCTCGACGATGCGGTAGCATTGGCCCAGCCGGGCCGACTGTCCGTCGCTGGCGCTGTTATAGACGATGCGCTGCACGACGCCGTCCTTCAGGGTGAAGGTGGCCTGGCAGTCGCGGGTCTCCGTTTCCGGATAATCGTCGAAGCCCATGCCCCAGCCATACCAGGGCGACCAGGGCCGGTAATAGCCGAAGGCGGCGCTGAAGCGCGGGCCGGGGGACGGCGTGGTGACCAGCCGTTCCGACGTGTAGGTGTAATAGTCGACATTGTCGACCGTGGCGCTGCGCGTCGGTACGCCGGCGCAGGTCAGCAGAAACTGCTTGGGCATGCCCACAAAGGCGTTCTGCGCATAGAGCGCCTGATCGGCCTGGGGGTTGGCGCAGGCGGAAAGCCCCAGCAGCGCACCGGCGGCGATCAGGCCCCGGATGGTCGTTTTCGATGTGAACTTCATGACCAACGCTCCTTGACACTTTGCATCACCGGCCCGTCAACGTGCCGCCGGCCGCACCGCCCCTGCATCCTTATACGGTGGCCAAGGGGAAACCCTTCGCCACCGGAACAATGTTCACCGATAAAAATGGCGGATCGGGGGCGATGTTTCAATGCACCTGTGGGTGCGCCATAGCGCCGCTCGGTATTTATGCCGGTTCCCGGTGATCATGGGTGATCACCGGGCGTCAATCGCCGGCGCCGCGTCCGCGGCTTGGCTACGCCGCACGTGCGGCGCGGCGGCGGTCGCCGCCGTACCCGCTCCCGATGAGTTGAACTCAACGGGAGCGGGTCTGAGATGACCTCAGTGGCTCAGCACCTGGCCCAGGAAGGTGCGGGTGCGGTCGTTCTGGGGATTGTCGAAGAACTGGTCGGGCGGTGCGACCTCCACGATCTCGCCCTTGTCCATGAACACCACCCGGTCGGCCATGCGGCGGGCAAAGCCCATCTCGTGCGTGACGACCAGCATGGTCATGCCGGATGCCGCCAGATCGCTCATCACGTCCAGCACCTCCTTGACCATTTCGGGGTCCAAGGCACTGGTCGGCTCGTCGAACAGCATGATGGACGGGTCCATGCACAGCGCCCGGGCGATGGCCACGCGCTGCTGCTGGCCGCCCGACAGCTGGCCCGGGTATTTCAGGGCCTGATCGGGGATGCGCACGCGTTCCAGCAGCTGGCGGGCCTTGGCCTCGGCTTCGGCACGCGGCAGCTTCTTCACCCACATCGGCGCCAAGATGCAGTTCTCCAGCACGGTCAGGTGCGGGAACAGGTTGAACTGCTGGAACACCATGCCGACATCGCGGCGGATGCTTTCCACATGGCGGACGTCATCATCCAGCGGCACGCCCTTGACGATGATCTCACCGGCCTGATGTTCCTCCAGCCGGTTGATGCAGCGGATGGTCGTGGACTTGCCGGACCCCGACGGGCCGCAGATCACGATCCGCTCCCCCTTGTTCACCTGGAGGTTCACGTCGCGCAGCACATGGAAGGCGCCGTACCACTTGTTCAGGCCGCGCAGTTCGATGATGGGCTCAGCGGTCATTCAGAAAACTCCGTGTCGGTATGGCGCGCGGCGTAACGTTCCCGGGCCTTGACGAGCATCTCTTCCAGATTGAGGGGACCGGCGCTGCCACTATCAACCCCTGCCTGAATTGCGCGGCGAAGCGCTTCGAGGCGTTCGTGATCGGTTGCGTGCTGCATATAACCAAGCGCCGCCTGAACGACCCCGCTTTCTGACGGGTATTCCCCGGTTTCCACCTTTTGGCGGATAAACTCTTGCAGAGCGGGAGGGAGCGTGATTTTCACCGCCGCCTCCCCTGCCCAAGGACGGTCTCCAGGTACCGGCTGTAGCGGGACAGGGCGTAGCAGAAGGCCAGATAGATCAGGCCCACGAACAGGTAGGCCTCCTTGTAGAAGCCGCGCCAGGCGGGATCGGTCAGGGCCGACTTGGCGGTGGACAGCAGGTCCAGCAGGCCGATGACGATGACCAGGCTGGTATCCTTGAAGCTGGCGATGAAGGAATTCACCAGCGGCGGGATCACCAGCGACAGGGCTTGGGGCAGGATGATCAGGCGCTGGCGCTGCCAATAGCCCAGGCCCAAAGCTTGTGCCGCCTCCACCTGTCCCTTGGGGATGGCCTGCAAACCCGCACGCACCACCTCCGCCACATAAGCAGCGGAGAACAGGCAGATGCCGATGAGTGCCCGCAGCACCTTGTCGATGGACACGCCCGCCGGCAGGAACAGCGGCAGCATGACGGACGCCATGAACAGGATGGAGATCAGCGGAACGCCGCGCACCAGCTCGATATAGACGACCGACAGGCCGCGCATCACCGGCAGGTCGGATGTGCGGCCCAGGGCCAGCAGCACGCCCAGCGGAAAGCTGGCCACCAGCCCGACGATGGACAGCGTCAAGGTCAGCGGCAGGCCACCCCACAGTTCGGTCGGCACATAATCCATGCCCAGCACGCCGCCGAACATCAGCAGGGCCGACAGACCCAGACCCACGCCCCAGATATAGAGCAGCGGCCGGCCCCACATGCGCCGGTCGGCCGACACGACCAGGGTGGCGATCATCGCCAGGATGGCCAGGGTCGGGCGCCAATGCTGGTCATCCGGAAAGGTGCCGAACAGGATGAAGCGCCATTTCTCCGCCAGGAAAGCCCAGCAGGCACCACCGGCCTCTCGGCACGCCGCCGCGTCGCCCGACCAGCTGGCCTTGACCAGGGCCCAGTCGATGAGACCCGGAATGGCCCGCGCCAGCAGCCAGACGATCGCCAGGGTCAACAGGGCATTGTACCAGGTGGAGAACAGGTTGGCGCGCAGCCACGCGATCAGCCCCTGGTTGGGGCGGATGGGGGCGGCGCGTTCGGTGGGGGTCTCTGTCATGCTCATCTCACCGCTCCACCAGCGCCACGCGGCTGTTGTACCAGTTCATCAGGAAGGACAGGCTGAGGCTGATGATCAGATAGGCCGCCATGATCGACAGCACGCCCTCCACCGCCTGACCGGTCTGGTTGATGGTGGTATTGGCGATGGAGACGAAGTCGGGATAGCCGATGGCGACCGCCAGCGAGCTGTTCTTCGTCAGGTTCAGATACTGGCTGGTGGTGGGCGGGATGATGACGCGCAGCGCCTGCGGCAGGATCACGAGGCGCAGCAGTTGCGCCCTTGTCAGGCCCAGCGCCGTCGCCGCCTCCGTCTGGCCCCTGGGCACGGCCAGGATGCCCGACCGCACGATCTCGCCGATGAAGGCGGCGGTATAGATCACCAGGCCGAACAGCAAGGCGGCGAATTCCGGCGACAGGGTCATGCCGCCGCGGAAATTGAACCCCTGCAGAACCGGCATATCGATGGCCCCGCCGCCACCGGCCAGCAGCACCAGCAGCGGCAGGCCCACGATCAGGCCGGACCCGATGGGCAGCATGGGCAGGCGCTTGCCGGTGGTCGCCTGACGCTTGTTGTTCCAGGCGGCGATGACCAGGGTCAGGATGATGCCCAGGCCGAAGATGGCCGCCACCCAGGCCCAGATCGGATCATCGGCCGGCGCCGGCAGCTTCAGCCCGCGGTTGGACAGGAAGATGCCGGGCAGCGGTTCGAACGCCTGACGCGGGCCCGGCAGCCCCTCGGTCAGCAGCGCGTACCAGAGGAACAACTGCAACAGCAGTGGGACGTTGCGCACCGTTTCCACATAGAAGGATGCGATGCGCGCCACCAGCCAGTTGGACGACAGCCGCGCCACACCCAGCACCACGCCCAGCACCGTGGCCAGCACGATGCCGATGCCGGAGATTTTCAGGGTGTTGAGGATGCCGACCAGGAAGGCCGTGGAATAATGGTCCTGCGGCCCGAATTCGACCAGGCTTTCGCCGATCTGGAATCCGGCCTCCCGGTCCAGGAAGCCGAAGCCCGATGCGATGGACAGGCGGGCCAGATTGTCCATGGTGTTGCCCACCAGGAACCAGCCGACCAGCACCACGGCCAGGCCCAGCACGATCTGCCACAGGATGGCGCGGACCACGGGATTGTTGATGGACAGGTGAAAGGCCGCAGGCCCGGGGGGGGCTGCGGCCTTGGTGGATGCGGGCGCCTGGCGGTCCGTCATATGGGGGCGGGTTCCGGCAGGATCAGCGGACGGGCGGGGCGTACATCAGCCCGCCATTGGTCCACAGCGCGTTCAGGCCGCGGTCCAGCTTCAGCGGCGTCTTCTTGCCGATATTGCGCTCGAAAATCTCGCCATAATTGCCCACGGCCTTGATGGCGCGATAGGCCCAGGCCTTGTCCAGCCCCAGACCCGGCCCCAGGTCGCCCTGCGCGCCCAGCAGGCGCTGCACCGACGGGTCCACGTCCTTCAGCTTGGCATCGACATTGGCCTGGGTAATGCCCTTCTCCTCCGCCTCGATCAGGGCGTAGATGGTCCAAGCCACGATATCGCGCCACTGGTTGTCGCCATGGCGTACCACGGGGGCCAGCGGCTCCTTCGACATCACCTCCGGCAGGATGATGAAATCGTCGGGGTTGGAAGCGACCGACGCACGCACGCCGGCCAGGCCGGAAATATCGGTGGTCAGCACATCGCAGCGACCGGAGAAGAAGGCGGCGTTCACCTCGTCCAGCGCCTCGATCACCACGGGCTTGAAGGACAGGTTGTGGGCGCGGAACCAGTCGGCCAGGTTCAGTTCGGTGGTGGTGCCCGGCTGCACGCAGACGGTGGCGCCGTCCAACTGTTTGGCGCTGGTCACGCCCAGGCTCTTCGCCACCATCAGGCCCTGGCCGTCATAATAGACGACGGGGGCGAAATCCAGTCCCTGGGCATCGCGGGTCAGCGACCAGGTGGTGTTGCGCACCAGCAGATCGATCTCGCCCGATTGCAGGGCGGTCAGGCGCTGCTGCGCCGAGAGCGGTGTGTAGCGGATCTTGCTGGTGTCGTTCAGGATGGCGGCGGCCACGGCCTTGCACACATCCACGTCCAGGCCGGTCCACTTGCCCTGGCTGTCGGGGCTGGAGAATCCTGGAAGGCCGGTATTCACGCCGCAGGTGAGCTGTCCCTTGCTCTTGACCGCGTCCAATGTCGGGCCGGCAATAGCCGGGGCGGCGGTAAAGGCAAGGAGTGCGGCGGCCATGGCGGCCGCCCCCTGGAGGCGAAGGCTCATCGTCTGTAATTCCCCTGTTCAACCAAGGCCGGTGGTCCGAAACCGGCCCCTTTCATGTCAAGCAGTTAAGCATTCATTACCGCGTTGAAACAACCCCGTAAGGGGCACAATCGCGACAATTTTCGAAGATGCCGTAAGGATAGGCAATCCGGTCACAAAACGTCCCGTGCCAGCTGTTCCAGCTGCGTCTCCAGCTTGCCCGACAAGGCCTTGAATTGGGCCAGTTCCCCCTCGTCCAGGCAGTTCAGCCAGCGCTGCTGCCACTCCAACGCCAGGGGGGCGATCCTGTCGTAAAGTGTCCGCCCGGCCGGGGTGAAGGACAGGCGCAGCAGCCGCTGGTCCGACGGGTGCGTGTCGCGCGACAGGAGGCCCGCCTCCACCAGCGAGGTGACGGCCCGGCTGACCTTGGCCTTGTCCATGGCGGAGCGTTCGACGATGTCGTTGGACGACAGGGGCTGTTCGCGCCCCAGGATCGCCATCACGCGCCATTCGGGGATGGAAATGCCGAACTGCGCCTCGTACCGGCGCGCCAGCTCGCGGCTGACGCGCTTGGCCAGGACATTCAGGCGATAGGGCAGGAAATCGTCAAGGTCGAGCATGGCCCAAGGGTGGCCTGTGCAAAGCGGACTTGCAAGGGGCTCTGTGATCAGCCATATTCGTTTCATATGAAACGGTATTCGAACAGAGTGGAGGACGCGCATGCGCCGGTACATCTCTTTCCCCCGGATCGAGGGCGATGCCTCGCGCCAGGCCCATGCCGACCTGCCGCCCGGCACGTTCGAACGCGAACTGGGCCGTGAAGGCTTCTTCGGCCCCGCTACCCACATGTACCATCGCAACGCCCCCACCGGCTGGACCAGCTGGGAAGGCCCGCTGCGCCCCCGCGCCTTCGACCTGAACCAGCTGATCGAGGGCCTGTCGGGGGGACCATGGGCGGCGAAGGAGGTTTTGTTCAACGCCCATTGCCGCATGCGCATGTGGCGGTGTGACAAGCCCATGGACCATCTGGCCCGCAATGGCGACGGCGACGACCTGATCTTCGTGCATGAGGGCGAGGGCGAGCTGTTCTGTGACTATGGCCACCTGAGCGTGACGGCGGGCGATTACGTCGTGCTGCCGCGCGGCAGCATGTGGCGTCTGGTCCCCAGCCGGCCGGTAACGGCGTTGCTGATCGAAGCCACGGGGTCGGTCTATCAGCTGCCCGACCGCGGCATCGTCGGCCCGCATGCGGTGTTCGACCCCGCCATCCTGGACACGCCGAAGATCGACCAAGCCTTCCTGGACCAGCAGACCGACACCGGTCCCGGTGGTTCCTGGCGCGTGCTGGTCAAGCGGCGGGGCGCCATCAGCACGGTGACATATCCATTCAATCCGCTGGACGCCGTGGGCTGGAAGGGTGACTTGGCGCCGGTGCGGCTGAACGTCAAGGATGTGCGGCCGCTGATGAGCCACCGCTATCACCTGCCGCCCAGCGCCCATACGACGTTTGTCGCCAACCGCTTCGTCGTCTGCACCTTCGCCCCGCGCCCGTTCGAGACGGACGAGGGCGCCATCAAGATCCCGTTCTTCCACAATAACGACGATTATGACGAGGTGCTGTTCTACCATGCCGGCGACTTTTTCAGCCGCGACAACATCAAGGCCGGCATGATGACCTTCCACCCGTCGGGCTTCACCCATGGCCCCCACCCCAAGGCGCTGGGCAAGATGCTGGTGCAGCCCAAGGCCGCCACCGACGAGTACGCCGTGATGGTCGATACCCGCGACGCGCTGGAGGTGGCGGGTATGCCCGAAGGCGTGGAAAACCATGCCTATGCCGACAGCTGGCGGGTGAAGCCTTAGGTTTGGTGTTCCTCAAACGCCGGCGCCGCCATCCGGCGGCAGTCGCCGCCGGAGCGTTTCCCTGAAACGCTCTAATCGGCGATGGCGCCAAGCCCGGTGAGCCGCAAGGGTTGCTTGCCGGGGAACTCCACCCGGATTTCCAACGTCCCGCCTGCGGCCTCCACAAAGCGGCGCAGGGTGGACAGGTAGAGATCGGTTTGGCGTTCGATCTTGGAGACGGAAGGTTGGCTGATGCCCAGGGAATCCGCGATCTGCTCCTGCGTCTGGTCCGCCAGCCGCCGCAATTCGCCCAGGCTTTCGACCTCGGCCAGCAGTTCCTCGGCGCGGGCTTCCACACGGGCGCGCTCATCGGGCGGAAGGGCGACCATAATGTCTTCTAACGTCCTTGCCATGGATCGCTCCTGTCTTTCTCTCAATGCCGCTTCAGGCGCTGCAGATGATCATCGAACCGGGCATCCGCCCTGCGGATCAGCCCGGTATAGAACCGGCCCGACACGACACCGGACTTGTCCCCTGCGACAAGCAGGATGGCCTTGCGTTCCGGATCGAATGCGAAGGCCACACGCCAGACCCCATCGCCCGCCCGGAACAGGAGCTCCTTCATGTTCGCGTGCCTGGACCCTTCCAGCGTATCGACCTGCGGACGCCCCAGTTGGGGACCGAACCGTCCAGCAGGCTTACCAACGCCAGGAGTTCGCGGCGGACCACGATTTCCAGCGCATCGAATTCCGGATCGAAATCCGGATGCAGAATGATCGTCCATTCCATCCAGGCTATATAGCCTGAAACGCATATCGCCGCAACCGGCGCCGCTTCAAACCGGAGATCCAGCCCCATGAAACTCGCCTCCCTGCAACAGGGCCGTGACGGCCGCTTGGTCGTGGTGTCCGACGACCTGTCCCGCTATGTGGCCGTGCCTGAGATCGCAACGACCCTGCAACAGGCGCTCGACCATTGGGACAGCGTGGCCCCGGCCTTGGCTGCCGTCGCGGCCAAGCTGAACGGCAATGGGATCGACGGTCAGCCGTTCGATGAGACCGACTGCGCCAGCCCGCTGCCGCGCGCCTATCAATGGGCGGATGGATCGGCCTATGTGAACCATGTCGAGCTGGTGCGGAAGGCCCGCAATGCCGAGATGCCGCCCAGCTTCTGGACTGACCCGCTGATGTACCAGGGCGGGTCCGACAGTTTCCTGTCACCCCACGACCCGATCCTGATGGCGGACGAGGCCTATGGCATCGACCTGGAAGGCGAAGTGGCCGTCATCACCGGCGACGTGCCCATGGGCGTGACGCCGGAACAGGCCAGGGCGCATATCCGGCTGGTGATGCTGGTCAACGATGTGTCGCTTCGCGGCCTGATCCCCAACGAGCTGGGCAAGGGCTTCGGCTTCTTCCAGTCCAAACCCAGCAGCGCCTTCAGCCCCGTGGCGGTGACGCCCGACAGCCTGGGCGACGCCTGGGATGGCGGCAAGCTGCACCTGGCGCTGCTGTCGTCGATCAATGGCCAGCCCTTCGGCCGCCCCAATGCCGGGGTCGACATGACCTTCGATTTCCCCACCCTGGTGGCGCACGCGGCCAAGACGCGCCCCTTGTCGGCCGGCACCATCATCGGGTCGGGGACCGTGTCCAACAAGGACCCGGATGGCGGTGCCGGCCGGCCCGTGGCGGAAGGCGGCCTGGGATACAGCTGCATCGCGGAGATCCGCACCATCGAGACCATCCGCGACGGCAAGCCCGGCACGCCGTTCCTGCGCTTCGGCGACCGGGTGCGGATCGAGATGCAGGACAAGG
Source organism: Niveispirillum sp. KHB5.9 (assembly GCF_048066115.1). Lineage (NCBI taxonomy): Bacteria > Pseudomonadati > Pseudomonadota > Alphaproteobacteria > Rhodospirillales > Azospirillaceae > Niveispirillum > Niveispirillum sp. KHB5.9. Next base: position 20,161 of record NZ_JBLTYX010000005.1, read on the forward strand.
ACGGCCGCTCCGTGTTCGGCGCCATCGATCAGGTGGTGCAGAAATACGAAGGCTAAAGCCCCCGCAACCCGCCGCTGGCCCGAATCACCTCGCCCGTGATCCAGGCCGCGTCGGGGCCGGCCAGCCAAGCCACCACGGCGGCGATATCCTCGGGCTCCCCGATCCGGCGCAGGGCGGTGCGGCTTGTGATCTCCCCCTCACGGGACCGGTCGCCGGACTTGAACCGGTCGGTGGCGGTCACGCCGGGGGCGACCGTGTTGATATTGATGCCCAGCGGCCCCAATTCCTGGGCCAGCACGCCGGTCATGGCATGCACGGCCCCCTTGGACGCGGCATAGACCGCTCGCTGCCCCACGGGCATGTCGGTGATGACGCTGCCGATATTGATGATGCGCCCACCCGGCTTCATCGCCTTCGCCGCTTCGCGCGCCAGCAGCAGCGGCGTGGCGGCGTTTACGGCCAGGACCTGGGCCAGTTCCTGGGCCTTGATCTCCTGGATGGGCGCGAAGCGGCCGGTGCCGGCATTGTTGACGACGATGTCGGGCACGCCCAGCGCCGCCGTGACCGCGGCGAACAGGGCGACGGCCCCGCCCGCATCCGACAGGTCGGCCAGATCCGCCTGGAAGGCCTGGCCCCGTACGCCATGGTCGGTGCGGCAGCGTTCGGCCAGATCTTCCGCCGACTGCCGGTGTGATCCGTAATGCACGGCCACATCCGCCCCGTCACGGGCCAGCCGTTCGGCGATGGCGGAACCGATGCCGCGCGAGGCACCGGTGACCAATGCTATCCTGCCTTCCAACGGACGGGCCATCGCCCACCTCCCCTCGCAAACTCAAGGCTGGTGATACCACGATGATGCAGCTCCACACCTATTTCCGATCATCCGCCGCCTATCGCGTCCGCATCGCGCTGGCGCTGAAGGGCATCCAATGGGACCCGGCCTATGTCCATCTGCTGAAGGATGGCGGGCAGCAGCGCCACGAGGCGTATCGCGACCTGAACCCGCAGGGGCTGGTGCCGACGCTGGTTGATGGCGACGCGGTGATCCCGCAATCGCTGGCGATCCTGGAATATCTGGAGGAGAGGCAGCCGACACCGCCCTTGCTGCCGGCCGATCCGGCAGGTCGCGCCAAGGTGCGGGCCATGGCGCTGGCCGTGGTGGCCGATATCCACCCGTTGAACAATCTGCGGGTGCTGAATTATCTGCGCGGGTCCCTGGGTCTGGGCGATGAGGCGGTGAAGGCCTGGATCGCACATTGGGTCGCGGAAGGGTTCACGGCCCTGGAACAGATGGTGGAAGGGCCGGATTTCTGCCTGGGGCACGCGCCCAGCTTCGCCGACCTGTGTCTGGTTCCGCAGATGTTCAATGCACGGCGATTCGGCGTGGACCTGACGGCCTATCCGAAGCTGGTTGCCATCGATGCCCATTGCCAGACGCTGGACGCGTTCCAGGTGGCGGCACCGGGGCACCAGGGGGATGCGGAGTAGGGAGAACCCTCTCCCTCCCTCTCCCGCAAGCGGGCGAGGGAGGGAAATTTTGGCTGCGAGGTCCTTGTCCTGCCCTCTCCCTCCCACCCGCTAACGCGGGTGGGAGGGAGAGGGTAAACCCCCTCCTCACCGCACCGGCTCGTCCGAGACCTGCAGGGCCAGCTTGCCGGTATTGCCGCCATTGAACAGCTTGGCGAAGGAGGTGAGCGTGTTCTCCAGACCCTGGTCCAGTTCCACCTTCCACTTGATCTGCCCGGCGGCCAGCCAGGGGCCCATCTCGGCATACATCTCCGCCATGCGCGGGGCGTAATCCATCACCAGGAAGCCCTCCATCCGCGCCCGGCGGCTGACCAGGACGGACAGGTTGCGCAGGCCGGTGGGCGGCTCGGTGGCGTTGTACTGGCTGATGGCGCCGCAGAACGGGATGCGGCCGCGCAGGTTCAACAGGCTCAGCGCCGTTTCCGCGATCTCACCGCCGACATTCTCGAAATAGATGTCGATGCCGTTCGGCACAGCATTCTTCAGGGCCTTCTGCCAGCCCTTTTCCTTGTAATTGACGGCGGCGTCATAGCCCAGTTCACCCGTCAGCCAGGCGCATTTATCGGCCGATCCGGCGATGCCGACGGCGCGGCAGCCCTTCAGCTTGGCGATCTGCCCGACCAGGGAGCCCACGGCCCCGGCGGCGGCGGAAACCACGACCGTCTCCCCCTCCTTCGGCCGGCCTACATCCAGCAGGCCGAAATAGGCGGTGGCGCCGGTCATGCCCAGCGGGCCCATATAGGCCAGCAGCGGCAGGCCCGGGATGTTGGGCACCCGCCCGAAGGATGCCCCATCGGCCACGGTGTAATCGGCCCAGCCACCCATGCCGGTGACGATGTCGCCGACCTTGAACTTGGCGTGGTTGGACTGATCCACCACGCCCAGCACCAGGCCGCGCATGATGCTGTTCAGCGGCACGGCCGGCAGATAGCTGTCATACTGCATCCACACCGCATTGGTCGGGTCCAGCGACAGATAGACCGTGCGCACCCGGATCTGGCCCTCGCCGGCATTGGGCGCCGGCGCCTCGCGCAGCGACAGGACCTCGCTGAAATTGCCGCCCTTGGGGCGGTCCAGCAGCAGCCAGTGGCGGTTGATCGCGTCGGACATGTCATCCTCCCTTGAAACGCTTTGGATCGTTGGCGGCCAGCATCATTCAAACGCGCGTTCGATTCAACGGTGATTTTCGAACGATCGGACGAAAATGTTGGGTCGGGATGGCCCTGCAACGGGTTGTCAACCCAAGGGTGTTGGCGCAACATTATCCTACCAGAGAGAAACTGCGAGAAGCCCTTTCAAAGAAGGGCCGGGTGGGGGGATGGGTTTCCTTTTACCGAGTTTCGATGAGGCCACGGAAAAGCGTTTCGACGTTTGGCGGGCCTCGCGCCTGAACGATGCCCTGCTGGCGCCCGTCGCCATCGGCGCGCTGGCCATGTTCAGCTTCCTGCTCTGGGACTGGCTGCTGGACCCCACGCAGTTCCTGGCCTGCCTGACCATCCGCGGCACCGGCACCATCATCATGCTGTGGTGCGCCTGGAAGCTTTTGCGCACAAGGTCGACGCCCGCGGAACTGCGATGGATCGGCATGCTGGCCGTGTCGTCCGGCACCGTCTCCATCGCGCTCAGCCAGTATCTGCTAAAGGACGGGTTCCTTTACGGCCCGGCCGGGCTGGCCCTGTTTCCCACCGTGTCGGCCGTGGTGGTGACGCGGGCGCGGCAGGTGCCTTTGTTGAACCTGCCGGGCTTCACCGTGGTCGTGGCCTTGTTGCTGCTGAAGGGGGTCGAGGGGTTTGCGCTGTTCAATGTGCTGGCCTTCGTCGGCACCGGCGTCTTCGCCTCCTGCATCCTGGCCTTGGCGCTGGAGCGCACGGCCCGGTATGGCTTCCAGCTGGAACTGAAGCTGGAGGAACAGGCGCATGTCGATCCGCTGACCGGTGTCGCCAACCGCCGCCGGCTGGAGGACGAGGCCAAGGGGGAGGTGGAGCGCGCCCGGCGGTTCAACCGGCCCTTGTCGCTGATGATCCTGGACCTGGACCATTTCAAGGGCATCAACGACCGGTATGGTCACCCGTTCGGCGACAAGGTACTGCGCGCGCTGGCCGATCTGGGGCGCACCAGCCTGCGCCAGACCGACCTGTTCGCCCGGGTGGGGGGCGAGGAATTCGTGGTGCTGATGCCGGAAACCAACGCCTATGCCGCCGCCCAGCTGGCCGAACGGCTGCGCGCGCTGCTGGCCGCGACACCGGTGACGGAGGGCGAGCTGTCGGTGACGGCCACCGTCAGTGTCGGCATCGCCACCCACGGGCCGGAGGCGCCGAGTGTGGAGGCGATGATGTCGCTCGCCGACAAGGCGCTTTATGTCGCCAAGGCGCAGGGCCGCGACCGTGTGGTGATCGGTCGCTCCACCATGGACAGGGGAACGGAACCGGCTACTCTCTAGGCCCCTCAACCCGAGCCCGGAGTATCGAACGATGGATTTCGCTACCGCCGATCTGGTCGATGCACATGAAGCCGTGATCGCCAGCTGTTCCCTGCAATTGCGCAATCTGGGCGGCCATTCCCGCTTTGCCGGCCCCATCCGCACGGTGCGCTGCCACCGCGACAACGCCCTGCTGAAATCGATCCTGTCCACCCCCGGAGAGGGTGCCGTGCTGGTGGTGGATGGCGGCGGGTCGCTGGCATCCGCCCTGGTCGGCGACATCATCGCCGCCCTGGCCGTGAAGAATGGCTGGGCCGGGATCATCGTCAATGGCGTGATCCGCGACAGCGTCGCCATCGCCGACCTGCCCCTGGGCCTGAAGGCGCTGGGCACCAACCCGCTGAAAAGTGCCAAGACCGGGGCGGGGGAAGCGGATGGGACGGTCAGCTTCGGCGATTGCACCTTCACGCCGGGCCAGTGGGTCTATAGCGACGAGGATGGCATCGTCGTGCTGCCCACCAAGGTGTGACACCGGCGGTCGAAATATTCGACCGTCGGTACGGCGGCGACCGCCGCCGCGCGCCACGTGGCGCGTAGTCAAGCCCACGGATGTGGGCGCCGGCGATTGAGGGGCAGGAAAGACCGACCGTTGGTCGGTCTTTCCTGCCGACGGCGTAACTACGCCGCCTGGGCCACGGGTGGCAGGGCGATGGCCTGCACCTCGCGCACCAGGAAATCGATCAGGGGCTGGATCGGGCCGCCCTTGGCCCGTTCCTCCCCGAATACCGCGGTTTCCACCGGTTCCAGCGCCGGGAACCCCTCCGCCGGGCCCAGCACGCGCAGGCCCGGCACCAGGGCGCCTGCCCCCAGGCAGGTCACACCCAGCCCGGCCAGCGCCGCCGCCCGCACCGCCATGAACGACCCGCTGGCATAGGTGGTGCGCCAGCCCTGACCCGTCCGGTCCATCGCCGCCACCGCCCGCGTGCGGTAGATGCAGGGATCGGGCATCAGGCACAGGGGCAGCGGCCCGTCGCCGGCTTCCGGCCGCCAGTCGGGGGAGGCCACCCACACCACCGGTTCGCGCCACAGGAACCGGCCCTGCGGCCCCGTCTCGTTGCGCTTGGCGATGACCACGTCCAGCCGGCCTTCCGCGATCTCCTGCACCAGATCGCTGCCCATGCCCACCGACACTTCCAGCCGCACGCGCGGATGAGCGCGGCGGAAACGGGCCAGCAGCAAAGGCAACTGCTCCGGCGCGAAATATTCCGCCACGCCGAACCGCACCAGACCTTCGGCCTCCGGTGCCATCAGGCGTGCCACCATCTCGTCATTGAGCGCCAGCATGCGGCGCGCATAGGACAGCAGCAATTCGCCTTCCGCCGTCAGGGACATGGCCCGGCCGGCGCGGTCGAACAGGGTGCGGCCCAGCATGGTTTCCAGCCGCTTGATCTTCATGCTGATCGCCGACTGCGTGCGGTGCAGCCGCTCTGCCGCCGCCGTGAATCCATCATGGTCGACAATGGCCACGAAGGCGCGCAGCGCGTCGATATCCAGGTCTGTCGCTGGCAGTGGCATCATCAAAATCCTTGATCATCTCGATCAATATAATTCGTTTCACTTATTCATCCGTCAAGCCCATCCTCTGACCATGACAAGGGGCGATGTCCCGCGATCCGATGATGGAGAACATGATGAAGGCGTTGTTGCTGAAGGATTTCGGTGGCGTGGAGAATTTCGAGCTGGCGGATGCACCCACGCCCGTGGCCGGCCCCGGCCAGGTGTTGGTGAAGATCCATGCCGCCAGCGTCAACCCGGTCGATACCAAGATCCGCAGGAATGGCCGCGCCATTGCCCCCGCCCTGCCGGGCATCCTTGGCTGCGACATGGCCGGCACCGTGGCAGCACTGGGCGAGGGGGTGACGGGGTTCGCGGTGGGGCAGGCCGTCTATGGCTGCGTCGGCGGGGTTACCGGTCTCCAGGGCACCTATGCCGAATATGTGGCGGCCGATGCCCGGCTGCTGGCCCCGGCACCGGAAGGCATGTCGCTGCATGATGCCGCAGCATTGCCGCTGGTCACCCTGACGGCGTGGGAGGCCCTGGTGGACCGGGCGCGGGTGCGGCTGGGTGACAAGGTGCTGATCCATGGCGGGGCCGGTGGGGTGGGCCATGTCGCCATCCAGATCGCCAAGGCCCAAGGCGCCCATGTCACCACCACCGTGTCGTCGGATGCCAAGGCCGATCTGGCCCGGTCGCTGGGGGCCGACGAGGTGGTGAATTACAAGACCGAGTCGGTGGAGGCCTATGTGGCCCGCCTGACCGGCGGCGCCGGGTTCGACATCGTGCTGGACGCCACCGGCGGCAGCGACATCGCCACCAGCTTCGTCGCCGCCCGCTTCAACGGCCAGGTGGTGACCATCGTCGCCGGCTATAGCGCCGACCTGTCGCCCATGCATGGCAAGGGCCTGAGCCTGCATGTGGTGTTCATGCTGCTGCCCATGCTGCACGACCATGGCTTCGACATCGACCGGGCGCATCAGGGCAAGGTGCTGCGCGAGGTGGCGGGCAAACTGCGCCCGCTGGTCGATCCCACCCGCTTCACCCTGGCCGATGTCGGCGCCGCCCATACGCGGCTGGAGGAGGGCAAGGCCCAGGGCAAGCTGGTGATCGATATTGTTTGATTGATCGAAATGCCGGGCGGATGAACCTTCCGCCCGGCATTCACCTCACGACCAGACCCGTATCTCCGGCATTGGCACCCGCCGCCGCGCCATGCCGGTCAGCGGTTCCAGTTCGAACCGGAAGCCGGGTCCCGCCGCGTCCAGCACGATCAGGCGCGGCCTCATGCCGGCGAACAGCGCCAGCAGCGCCGCCGCCCGCCGCTTCTTCCAGGCATGGTCCGCCACCTGCCCGTCCGCGTCCAGGATCAGGCCTGGCATGCCTTCATCCTCCCGCGCCGGTGGCAGCGGCCACAGCGTCACGCCCGTGGGCACAGCGCCCTCCGGCGGCGCCATGCCGCCCCAGGCCAGCATCACCGCTTCCCCGCCCGCCGCCAGGCTTTCCGCCATGTCCAGGCGTGCCACCGCTTCCCCCGGCCGCATCGGCTGGGCCCGGAACAGGATGGGGTGGGGGTGATGGGGCAGGGGCATCGGGTGCGGGGGCTGGACAGCGGAGCCTTGTTGTTGCACCACTATGACAACAAGGTGCCAAAACGCAAAACCGGCGCCGCAGGGAGGTGAAACATGATCGCCAGCCTGACCGCGCAGGTCGAGGCGCTCCGGCGCCTGCCCCTGTTCAAGGATGTGGAGACGCCGCAGCTGAAGCTGCTGGCCTTCACCAGCGAAACCGCCTGTTTCAACGATGGCGACGCCCTGTTCCGCCAGGGCGAGGAGTCGGACGCCGCCTATGTGATCCTGGAAGGCCGCGTCGACATGGTGATCGACACGCCCGCCGGCCCCATCGACCTGGGTACCTTCAAGGGCAGCGGCATCATCGGGGAAGTATCCATCCTGTGCGACCGGCCGCGCATGGCCACGGCCTTCGCCGTGGGGCCGGTGGGCACGCTGCGCATCGGCCGCGACGGGTTCTTCCGGCTGATGGACGAATTCCCCCGCATCGCCGTGCCCATGCTGCGCGACGTGGCGCGGCGCCTGGAATTCATGACCGTGGAACTGAGCCGGGCCAAAGGGTAGAGCGGTTTTCCTTGTGTCTGGAAAACCGCTCCGGCGGCGACCGCCGCCGCGCCGCACGTGCGGCGTGAAGCCAAGCCGCGGATGCGGCGCCGGCGATTGAGGAACACGCTCTAACCCCACCGGGTGACTTCCCTTCGCCTGCCCGGCTTTGGCATAAGGACGGTCGCAACCGCCTTGAACGGGAAGGGAAAGCCATGACCCGCCGCCTGCTGCCGCTGCTGCTGCTTTATCTTGCCGCCTGCTCGACCAACCCGGTCACGGGCGACCGGCAGATGACGGGTCTGATGCCGCCGGAGAAGGAAGCCGCCATCGGCGCCCAGCAGCATCCGGAGATGCTGAAGGAATTCGGTGGCCGGTACGAGGATGCCAGGCTGCAATCCTATGTGGACCGGCTGGGCCAGTCGCTGGCGGCGAAGACGGAGATCCCCGGCACCCGCTATACCTTCACCGTGCTGGACAGCCCCATCGTCAACGCCTTCGCCCTGCCCGGCGGCTATGTCTATGTCAGCCGCGGCCTGATGGCGCTGGCCAACAGCGAGGCGGAACTGGCCGGCGTGGTCGGGCACGAGATCGGCCATGTCACCGCCCGCCATTCCGCCGACCGGTACGGACGCGGCGTGCTGGCCCAGGGCGGGGCGGTGCTGGCCGGCATCTTCCTGGGGCAGGGGGCCGGGCAACTGGCGCAGCAAGGGGCGCAGGCAGCATTGGCCAGCTTCTCGCGCGGCCAGGAACTCCAGGCCGACAATCTGGGCATCCGCTACATGACGGCGGCCGGATACGATCCGCGGGAAATGGCGGGGTTCCTGTCCTCCATGGGACGGCATGCGCAGTTGGAGGCGCTGTTGGCCGGGCAGCCGGGCAAGGCCGACCAGTTCAGCTATCTCCAGACCCATCCGCCCACGGGCGACCGGGCGGAACGGGCATCGGCGGCGGCATCGGTGACGCCGGGTGCCAGCTATCTGATCCGCAATGAAGATTACATGCGGGCCATCGACGGCATGATCTATGGCGACAGCCCGTCGCATGGTTTCGTGCGCGGCCGGGTCTTCGCCCATACCGGGCTGGGTATCCGGTTCGAGGTGCCGGACGGGTTCCGCCTGCTGAACAGCGACCAGGCGGTCATCGGCCTGGGCCCGGACGGATCGCAGATCGTGTTCTCCGACGCTCCCACCCAGGGTGCCTACAGCGCGGCCGACTATATCGCCAATGTCTGGGCCAAGGGTGCGCCGCTGGCCGATGCCCGCACCCTGACCATCGATGGACAGCCTGCTGCCACCGCAATCACCAAACTGTCGGGGCAGAACGGCCCGGTCTTCGCCCGGCTGATGGCCATCGCGGGCGGCAGCGGCCGCTATTACCGCTTCCTCCTGACCGTCCCCTGGGATCGGGCCGAGCGGCTGGATGGCGGCTTCATGGCCACGGTCCAGGGTTTCCGCCGCCTGAACGCGACGGAGAGGGCGGCACTGAAGCCCTACCGGATCAAGGTGGTGCAGGTGAAGCAGGGCCAGAATGTCGCCGGCTTCGTGGCCGCCCAGCCGCTGAAGGACCATGGCGAGGAACGGTTCCGTGTCCTGAACAACATCCCGCCCGGTACCGAGCCCCGGCCCGGCCTCTGGGTAAAGACCATTATCGAGGGGTAACGGGGGGCCGGTTGTTGCCGGCCCTTTGATGCTCCTGTACCCTCCGGCGCCGATGAAGAACCTGCTGACCCTTCCCGCCTGTGAAGAGACGACGGCCCGCAAGGGCCGGATGCGCCTGCCCATCGCATTGGTCCTGACCCTGGGTCTGGGCGGGCTGATGCTGGTGGCGGTGGCCAGCGTCTTCTGGCTGGGTGTGCAGACATCTGGCCGCAACACCTACAACCTGCTGGCCGACAAGGCCGAACTGGCCATGAACATGGCCGAGACCCGCGTGCGCGCCCAGCTGGACCCGGCGCGCAGCCAGGTCGATTACCTGACCAATATGCTGGCCACGGGCCAGGTGCCGATCGAGGATACCGAGCGCCTGAAATCGGTCATCCAGGGGGCGCTGGCCGCTACGCCGCAGGTGGCGGGCATCGGCATCGTGCGCGCCGATGACAATGAACGCATGGTCGGTGCTGCGCGAATCCGCGACACCGGCACGTCGCTTTCCATGGATCAGGCCAATGACGCGTCGAAGATCCTGGCGGACGTGCTGCGCACCGGGTCGGCGCATTGGGTCGATCCCGTCTGGGCGGAAGAGATCGAGACGACGGTGATGCCCGTGCAGGGGCCGCTGCGCCGCGATGGGCAGTTCCTGGGCGCCATCGCCTCGGTTGTGGGCTTCAACGGCCTGTCGCGGTTCCTGCGCGATGCCGACCGCGATGACGACCTGACCAGCTTCATCCTGTTCGATGATCATTATGTGCTGGCCCATCCGGCCCTGGCCGAGCGCAAGTTCGACTTTTCCAAGGTCAAGGACCGTCCGCCCCTGCCGACGCTGGAAGAGGTGGGCGATCCCGTGGCCGCCGCCATCTGGTCCGTCGTCGGGCCGGACGGGATGGGCACCAAGCTTGCCAAATGGAACGAGGGCAAAAAGGTCCAGGTGACGCTGGATGAACGGCGCAGCGATTTGCAGTTCCGTCAGGCGGAAGTGGACGGCGTTTCGTATTTCTACCTGCTGCGGTCCATCTCCGATTATGGCGAGCATCCCTTCACCCTGGTCGTGGTGATGCGGGAGGAGGATGTGGACCGCGAGCTGGAGCGGTTCCAGCATCTGCTGGTCGTCGGCTTCGGCATCCTGATCGCCTCGGTCCTGGCCGCCATGCTGGTGGGCAAGATGATCAGCCGGCGTATCCGCCTGCTGTCGGGCGCCGCTGTGGCGCTCCGCGACCTGGATTTCCAGAATGTGCCGCGCCTGCCCGACAGCCGGTTCCGCGAGGTGGCGGACGCCGCCGCCGCCTTCAACGCCATGGTCAGCGGGTTGCGCTGGTTCGAGACCTATGTGCCCAAATCGCTGGTCCTGCGCCTGATCCGCCGCGACGGCACCCAATCCGAAATCCCGTCGGAGGAACGGGAGGTGACGGTGCTGTTCACCGACATCAAGGGCTTCTCCGCCATGGCGGAGCGGATGTCGCCGCAGGATACGGCCGACTGGCTGAACCGCCATTTCACCCGCATCGCCGCCTGTATCGAGGCGGAGGGCGGTACTGTGGACAAGTTCATCGGCGACGCCGTCATGGCCTTCTGGGGGGCACCCGACGACCAGCCCGACCATGCGTCGCGCGCCCTGCGTGCCGCGCTGGCCATCGCGCAGGTGGTGAAGGAAGAGGCGGAGGACGCCCGCGCCGCCGGCCTGCCGCCCGTCTGCCTGCGTGTCGGCGTGCATTCCGGTCCGGTCATCGTCGGCAATATCGGCGCCGCGACCCGCATCAACTACACCATCGTCGGCGACACCGTGAACACGGCCGCACGGCTGGAGGCGCTGGGCGGGGAGATGATGGGCGACGAATGTTATGTCGTGCTGGTCAGCGACGACACGGTGACGGCGGCTGGCAATTGCACCATCGACATGCCGCTGGCCCCCATCGGCGCCTTCTCTCTGCGCGGCCGCGTGTCGCTGGTCGATGTCTGGCGGCTGGTGGTGCCGTCGTAAGGGACATGCCTAGCGCCCGCAGGAAGATCATATCAGGCCGGCGACCGCCGGCCCGCGCCCACGTGGGCGCGTAAGCCAAGCCGCCGGGTGGCGGCGCCCGGCGCCTGAGGGAACACACAATAAGTTGCAGAAGCATAAATTTTACGCGACGAACCCGCTTAACCCATTGAGCTTTTATCGGAATTCGGCCAGCCTGACGTAGGGGAAACCGACTGTCCGGGGGAGCGCATGGGCGCTGGAAGCTGGCGGTTATGGCCGGCGAAGGCCTTGCGCGCGGTGACGGACCTGTTCCTTCCCGCCGCAATGCATGCCCGTGGCTTTGATGAGAAGCAGCTGCTGCGTGCCCGCGCCTTCATCCGTGTCACCCTGCTGATCCTGTCCGGCATCCTGGTGCTCTATGGCATCTGGGCGGTGAATGAGGGGCCGTTCGATCCGGTCAGCCTGACCTGGGCCGTCTATGCGCTGCTGGTCGGCGGCAATCTGGTCACGGTGCGGCTGTCGGGCCGCTTCCATCAGGTGACCATCGCCAACAATCTGGCAGGCCTCAGCTTGATCGCCATCCTGCTGCATTACACGGGCGGCGTGGCCTCGCCCCTGGTGCCCTTGTTCCTGACAGGGGTGGCGACGACGGGCAATTTCGGCGGCAACCGCGCCATCCTGTTCTTCTTCACCGGTTTCACCGCCGTCATTCTCGGCACCTATGTCTGGCAGCTGCATGCCGGCGATCACGTGGAGGATATCCACAGCCGATTCGCCTTCCTGCTGACGGCGCTGGTGCTGCTGGTCCTGGCCAACCTGTCGGCGCAATCGGCCCGCACCAAGACGCGGCGCATGCTGCAACAGGCCCGCGACGCGGCGATCGAGGGGCGGCGACGGGCGGAACTGGCGCAGGCCGCGGCGGAAAAGACCCTGGTCGACCTGCGCGAGACCCAGTCGCAGATGATCCTGCAGGAAAAGATGGCCAGCCTGGGCTCCATGGTGGCCGGCGTGGCGCATGAGGTGAACACGCCCGTGGGCTTGGCCGTCACCGGCGCCTCGCAATTGCGGACGGAGACGGCGCGCATCCTGGCCCTGGCGGCCGACGGGCAGCTGCGGCGGTCGACCTTCGATGAATATCTGTCGGTGGTGGACGAACTGGCCACCCTGATCGAAAAGAACGCCACGCGGGCCGCCGAACTGATCCAGTCCTTCAAGGAAGTGGCGGTGGACCAGTCGTCCGACGCCCGCCGCCCCTATGACCTGCGCGCCTATGTGTCGGAGGTGCTGTCCAGTCTGGCACCCCGCATCCGCCATGCCGGCCACAAGGTGGAAATGGCGGTGCCGGACGGGATCGAGATGGATGGCCATCCCGGCGCCATGGCCCAGATCGTCACCAATCTGGTGATCAATTCCATCATGCACGCCTATCCGGACGAAAGGCGCGACGGCACTCTGCGGCTGGCGGCCCGCATGCTGGACGATGACATGGTGGAACTGGCCTATAGCGACGATGGCCAGGGCATTCCCCGCGACCTCTGGCCCCGCATCTTCGAACCCTTCTTCACCACCCGCCGTGGCACGGGTGGATCGGGCCTGGGCCTGCATCTTCTTTACAATATCGTGACCGTGCGCATGGGCGGTACCGTGCGCGTGGCGGCGGCACCGCAGGGCGGGGCCTTGTTCACGTTGGTCTTCCCGCGCATCAGCCCCGGCAGACCCGATCATGGTGCAGTGCAATAATGCGGTTGTGTCAGGGCTGCGACGGACCCGTTGCTTGCACGCCCCCGCCGCTTCCGCCTAAGCTTCGCGGGTGATGGCGACAAGCCGGGGCCGAAGCCGGACCCGACACGTTCAAGGAGAGGAACCATGGTGGAAGTGGTAATTGCCGGTGCGGCCCGCACCCCGATCGGCGCCTTCAGCGGCGCGCTGGGTTCCGTGCCCGCCCACAAGCTGGGCGAAGTGGCCATCCGCGCCGCCCTGGAGCGCGCCAAGACCGACGCGGCGGAAGTGTCGGAAGTGGTGCTGGGCCATGTGCTGACCGCCGGCTTGGGCCAGAACCCGGCCCGTCAGGCCGCCATCGCCGCCGGCATCCCGGCCGCCCGCACCGCCTATGCCATCAACCAGATCTGCGGCTCCGGCCTGCGCGCGGTCGCGCTGGGCTATCAGTCGCTGCTGCTGGGCGACACCGACGTGGTGGTGGCCGGCGGGCAGGAGAGCATGAGCCTGTCGCCGCACAGCCTGTTCCTGCGCGGCGGCACCAAGATGGGCGACGCCGCCATGGTCGACACCATGATCAAGGATGGTCTGTGGGACGCCTTCAACGGCTATCACATGGGCCAGACGGCGGAGAATGTGGCCGCCAAGTACGGCATCAGCCGCGAGGAACAGGACGCGTTCGCCGCCGGTTCCCAGAACAAGGCCGAGGCCGCCCAGAAGGAAGGCCGCTTCAAGGATGAGATCGCCGCCGTCACCGTCGCCGGCCGCAAGGGCGACGTGATCGTCGACAGCGACGAATATCCCAAGCATGGCACCACGGCCGAGACGCTGGCCAAGCTGCGCCCGGCCTTCAAGAAGGATGGTTCGGTCACCGCCGGCAACGCGTCGGGCATCAATGACGGTGCTGCCGCCCTGGTGCTGATGCGTGGCGACAATGCCGCCAAGCGCGGCGTGGCCCCGCTGGCCCGCATCGCGTCGTGGGCGACGGCCGGTGTCGATCCGTCGATCATGGGCACCGGGCCGATCCCGGCCAGCCGCGAGGCGCTGCGCAAGGCCGGCTGGTCGGTGGACCAGCTGGACCTGATCGAGGCGAACGAGGCCTTCGCCGCCCAGGCCATCGCGGTCAACCGCGACCTGGGCTTCGATCCGGCCAAGGTGAATGTCAATGGCGGCGCCATCGCGCTGGGCCATCCGATCGGTGCATCGGGTGCCCGCGTGCTGGTCACGCTGCTGCATGAGATGATCCGCCGCGATGCCAAGAAGGGTCTGGCGACCCTGTGCATCGGCGGCGGCATGGGCGTCGCGCTCTGCGTCGAGCGGGACTGAGTGTCGGACAGGACGGGGGCGGTTTCGCCCCCGTTCGCTTTTAAACCACCGGGCATGTTTCATGCCCGGTGGAAGACGGCGACGGCCGGCCCGCGACCACATGGTCGCGTAAGCCAAGCCGCCGGATGGCGGCGCCCGGCGCCTGAGGGAACAAAAGGCGGCATCCTGCCGCCGATAATTGGATTTTCAGCAGGCCTGAAGGCCAGACAACGGGGGAAACAATGGCACGAGTGGCATTGGTGACGGGTGGTACGCGCGGCATCGGCGAGGCGATCTCCGTCGCGCTGAAGGATGCCGGCTATATCGTCGCTGCGAACTATGGCGGCAACGACGCGGCCGCCGCCGAATTCACCGAACGCACGGGCATCAAGGCCTACAAGTTCGACGTGTCGGACTTCGAGGCGGTGAAGGCTGCCGTGGCGCAGATCGAGGCCGATCTGGGCCCCGTGGAAGTGCTGGTCAACAATGCCGGCATCACCCGTGACGGCACCATGCACCGCATGAATTTCGAGCAGTGGAACGCCGTCATCCAGACCAACCTGGCCAGCTGCTTCAACACCTGCCGCGCCGTGATCGACGGCATGCGCGACCGCAATTTCGGCCGCATCGTCAATATCGGCTCGATCAACGGTCAGGCCGGCCAGTATGGCCAGGTGAACTATGCCGCGGCCAAGTCGGGCATCCATGGCTTCACCAAGGCCCTGGCCCAGGAAGGGGCCGCCAAGGGCATCACCGTGAACGCCATCGCGCCCGGCTATATCGATACCGACATGGTCCGCGCCGTGCCGGCCGACGTGCTGAAGAAGATCGTGGCCAAGGTGCCGGTGGGCCGCCTGGGCCAGGCGTCGGAAATCGCCCGCGGCGTGCTGTTCCTGGTGGCGGACGAGGGCGGGTTCATCACCGGCTCCACGCTGTCCATCAATGGCGGCCAGCACATGTATTGATCGGGGCCATGGTGGGGTCGCTTCGCGGCCCCACCATGCCTTCTGGGGACCGGCAGCATGGGTTTGGCTGAAGATTACCGCCGTGATGGCTGGGTGAAGGTGCCCGGACTGATCGACAGTGCGCGTGTCGATGCATTGATGGCGGCTTACGCGGATGACCTTCTGAACAGCCCGGCGAAGTTCTTTCGGCAGAACACCAACCGGTATGAGCCGAACCGCGTCGACGCGCACGGCCATGTCATCAATTCCTTTCTGGATCCCCACCATTACAAGCGCGTGCCCCGGGTCCGGGAAGGCGTTCTGCAAATCCTGTTCGACCCCGCCCTGAAGGCGGCGCTGGCGGAGGCGACGGGCCATCCGGGTCTGGACCTGATGCAGTCGATGCTGTTCGACAAGAACGCCGCGACCCCGCCGCATCAGGATTGGTGGTATCTGGACAGCGTGCCCAATGGCCAACTGGCCGCCGCCTGGATCGCCCTGGAGGATATTCCCGCCGAGGCGGGCCGTTTCTACCTGATGAGCGGCACGCACGAGATCGAGTTGCATGACGATCTGCGCTCCCTGCGCCACGATCGCTGGCTGGGCCTGATGAAGGACTATGTCGATACCCATCCCCACGCCGTGGACGCCCCCGCCATGCGCAAGGGCGACGTCATCATCTGGAATTCCCGTACCATCCACGGCGCGTTGGCGACGCAGGACCCGACCCTGTCGCGCAAATCGCTGACGGCGCATTACCTGCCGGAAGGCATGGCTTTCGGCAACCTGTTCGTCCGCAAGGATTGGGTCGCCTTCACCCAGGACGGCCCCTACCGGTATTTCGCCAACCAGCCGGAATACAGCCTGGGGGCGGATATCAAGGCCCGGCTGAAGGTCGCGGTGTATGATAGCCCGGCCTTGATGCGGCTGGCCCGCCTGACCCAGCGAACGCTCGGTCGGGGATGATCGGGTCCCTCAACGCCCCCACCCATCCCCGCGTCGGCGTCGGCTGCCTGGTCTGGAAGGACGGGCAGGTTCTGCTGATCAGGCGCGGCAAGCCGCCCGGCTATGGTGAATGGTCGCTGCCCGGCGGCAGCCAGGAACTGGGCGAGACGCTGTTCGAAGCGGCGGAGCGGGAGGTGCGGGAGGAGACGGGTGTTGTCGCCCGCGCCCGGTCCATCCTGACCGCCGTGGACAATATCGTGCGCGACGGTGACGGTACGCTGCGCTTCCACTACACGATCGTGGACGTTGCGGCGGACTGGCTGTCGGGTGATCCCGTACCGGCCGATGATGCCCTGGATGCGCGCTGGGCGACCTTGGCCGACTGTGAGGCACTGGTGGCGTGGGAGCCGTTGAAACAGGTGCTGCGCGGAGCGTTCCGGGCGGAGTCCGAACAAGCCACCGCGATTTGCGGATGATTATGCCAACGGTCATTATTCATGACCGTTGGAGGCCGGCGACTGCCGGCCCGCCGCACGTGCGGCGTCAAGCCAAGCCGCCGGATGGCGGCGCCCGGCGATTGAGGGAACATGAAAAGACCAGTGGTATTTGATCGGTCACGATCAAATACCACTGGTCTTACACTTCCCCTTCCGGGTGGAACATGTAGCCCGTGCCCCGGATGGTGCGGATGTAACCCGGATGGTTGGGATTGATCTCGATCTTCTTGCGCAGCCTGGTGATGCGCACATCGATGGCGCGGTCGAACGGTTCGGCCCGGCGGGTATGGGCCAGTTGCAGCAGGTCGTCCCGGCTCAGTACCTGGTTCGGCCGCTGCACCATGACCGACAGCAGATCGAATTCCATGGCCGTCAAATCCACCACCCGCTCGTCCGGCACATGCATCAGCACCCGGTCGTCGCGCTTCAACAGCCAGGGGCCGAAACGGATATGCAAGTCCGTGGGGGCCGGCTCCGGCGGGCGGGGGGCCGTGCGGCGCAGGACGGCGCGTACCCGTGACAGCAACTCGCCCATGTCGAACGGCTTGCAGATATAATCATCCGCGCCCAGGTCCAGCCCGGCGCTGCGGTCGCGGGGGCTGGTGGCGCCGGTGACGATGATGATGGGCGGGCTGTCCACCCCGCGGCCGCGCAGCCATTCCATCAGCGTATAGCCATGGTCGTCGGGCAGGCCGATATCCAGGATCACCAGATCCGGCCGCCTTTCCGTCATCTGCGACCGGAAGCTGGCGCCGTCGCGGGCGGTGATGATGCCGAAACCCTGGCCGCCCAGGAATTCGGCCAGCATGTCCCTGACCTCGCCGTCATCCTCGACGATGGCAATCGTCTGCGCACCCATGCCCGATCCAACGTTTGAGATTGGTTAACGGGATTTGCTCTATGACGAGTCCTGGCCGCCGTCAATGGCGATCAATTGTGCGCATGCGAAAAGGCCCACCGAAGGGGCGGGCCGCACCGAACCAGCAATATTGAATATTTTCAGGTCGGCGACTGCCGGCCCGCGACCGCGTGGTCGCGTAAGCCAAGCCCGCGGATGCGGGCGCCCGGCGCCTGAGGGAACACAAAATCAAGGTCGGCGACTGCCGGCCCGCGACCACGTGGTCGCGTAAGCCAAGCCCGCAGATGCGGGCGCCCGGCGCTTGAGGGCGCGCGAAAACGCCTGCCGGGCTTACAGCCCAGCAGGCGGCAGGGTCAGGCAGTTCTGGCCGGATTTGGACAGCTGGGCGCAGGCGCGGCGGGCCGTCTTCTCGTCCAGGCCGGTCAGGCGGGCGCGGTACAGCGTGCCGCGGGCGGTGGACACTTCCATCAGGTGTGGGGTGGCGGCATCCAGCAGTGTGCCGGCCTTCTGCGTCGCCTGGTTCACCGCGCGCTGGCTCTGACCCTTGTCGTTGAAGGCGCCAACCTGGATGGCCCAGCCACCGGTGGCACGCGATGCCGGGACGCTGGCGGCCATGGCGACGGCCGGGGCGGCGTTGGCGGTGCCGATGATGCTGTCCGACACGGCGGCGACCATGGTTTCGGCCGGGGCCGCCGGCTTGCCGCGGGTCTTGGCCTTGGCCGGCTGCTTGGACTGGTTGCTGGCCACCAGCATCGGGGCGCCGCGCTTGCCGGAGAAGGCGTCGTCCAGCAGGTCGGCCATATGGTTGTCGCGCCAGGTACCCGTCTGGCCGCCGAAGACCACGCCGATCAGCCGCCTGCCGTCGCGCGAGGCCGAGGCCGCCAGGTTGAAGCCCGAGGCGCGGATATAGCCGGTCTTCAGCCCATCCATCCCCTCATACCGGGTCATCAGCCGGTTATGGTTGCGATGGACGGCCCCCTTGTAGGTGAAGGAGGCGGCGGAGAAGTAAGGATAATACTTGGCATGATCATAGATCAGGCTCTGCGCCAGCCGCGCGAAATCGCGCGCCGTCGACAGCTGCCCGGCATTGGGCAGACCGGAAGCATTGCGGAAGGTGGTGCGGGTCATGCCCAGCTGTCGGGCCCGGTTGGTCATCATGTTGGCGAACTTCGCCTCCGACCCGCCCAGCGCCTCGGCCAGGACCACGGCGCAATCGTTCGCCGACTTGGTGACCAGGGCCTGGATGCATTGTTCCGTCGTGACGCTGTCGCCCGGACGCAGGCCCAGCTTGCTGGGTTCCATGTTCGACGCGTGCTGGGACACGGAAAGCGGCTGGTTCAGCTTGATGCGGCCGGCATCCAGCGCGTCGAAGACCAGATGCAGGGTCATCATCTTGGTCATGCTGGCGGGGAAATTGCGCGTATCGGCACTGGCCTCGTGCAGTACCTCGCCCGTCTTGGCGTCGATGACGATGGAGGCATATTTGGCCAGGGCCGCGACGGGGGTGGTAACGGCCATGAGGGCCGCGACGGCAACAGCTGTCGCCAGTTTGCGGGAATGGATCGTCGAACGCCGCCAGACCGTCGTGAACGCCATGCCCCAACCCCCTTCGAATACGCCAGATGTCCCGCTTTCCCGACAAGCTAAAGGCGATGATTATCAATGTCTAGCGGGAAGTCGTTGAGAAAATGCCTTTACCCGGGGCAAATTATGGCCGCATTTCAAGTACCTACCCGATCGGCATACCCGGATAGGGTTGCTTTCAGGCCGAGGCGCTGGAACGCGTGCCTATATCCGCCAGCCAGCGCTGGATATTCGGCAATTTCCCGTCGATGACGATGCCGCAAAGACGTGGAAAGAAGCTTAACGTGGTGAAGGCGGTGATGTCGGCGATGGTGAAACGGTCGCCCGCCACGTGATTTGTCACAGCCAGATCACGATCCAACTGCTCCAGCCGCTTCTCCGCCTGCGGCTTCTGCGCCTCGGCATAGGCCGGCACCTGGCATTCCAAGGCCGCCATCTTGGGATGGGTGTGCCGGAACACCCCGGCAAGGGGCAGCAGCAGTTCGAATTCCATCCGCCGCTGCCACATCTCGATGATCGCCCGCTCCTTGGCGTCGCGGCCCATCAGGTTGGGTTCGGGGTGAAGCTCCTCGATATAGCGGCAGATGGCGACGCTTTCGCAGATGATCGTGCCGTCATCCAGTTCCAGCGCCGGTATCCGCCCGCTGGGCACACGGGCCCGGTAATCGGGCGACAGATGCTCCCCCTTGCCGATGGTGACCATGCGGCGGGGGATCTCCACCCCCTTTTCGGCCAGGAACATGCGCACGCGCCGCGGCGTGGGGGCGATGGCATCATCGTAAAGCAGCATGGATCACGCCCCCCAATCGCCGGACCCGGCGCCATACTCGTCAATGGCGGTCAGCATGGCCGACACCATCTCCCGCTCCGCCAGGGTCAGTTCCGGCCGCCAGACATCGAACAGCAGCACGACACGGGTCTGGTCGCTGTCGTTCCAGGCCTCATGCTCGACCGTATCATCGAATACCCAGGCCTTGCCCGTCTGCCATTCCCGCATCTCGTTGCCCACCCGGAACCGGCATTTGCCGGGTACGATCAGCGGCAGGTGGCAGATCAGGCGGGTATTGACGAAGCCGGTATGGGCCGGGATATGCGTGCCGGGCTTCAGCAGGGAAAACAGCACCGATGGCGCCCGGCCCCTGGTGCCGGCCAGCGGTATCCCCTCCAGTGCCGCCACGGTCCGCGGGCAGCGGGCCTGGTTCTCCACCTGCGCCTCCCCGTTCTTCCAGAGATAGAAGGCGCTCCAGTTGCGGCTGCCGCGCAGACCGGATCGGTCCACCTGCGCCCGGTCGGCACTGGCTTCCAGATAGGGCTGGAACGCGTCCGGCCCTTCCATCACCGCCAGCAACTCCTCGCGGATCGCATCGGTCTGGGCCTCCAGCCCCTCCAGCCAGGGGAAGGCGGCGCGATCATAGAACTGCATCTGCGGCAGTTCCGGGAACAGATAGGCTTGGGGCTGCTGGTAATAGACCTGGCGGCGCCCGAACAGGATGTCCAGCGACCGTCCGAACCGCCCTTCACCCATCTCCGCCCCGAACCCGGCCCCCTTCAGGCTGGACAGCAGATGTTCCTCGAACCGGCGGGCGTAATCCTGGGTGGCTTCCTGTACCCGGCGCAGTTCTGCCACCAGATCGGGCGGCAGCTGTGCCGCGGGCGGGGCCGCGCGCAGGGCATTGCGATAGAAGGAGGTGGCGGCCTTATGGTCGCCACCCGCCCCGAAATGGTCCCCCTTCAGGATCAGCGCCCGGACATTGCGCGGATCGATCCCCAGCACCCGGTCCAGCGCCGCCACCATCCCCGCCGCATCGCCCACGCCCCGGCAGCCATAGGCCAGCCCCAGCAGCGTGCCCAGATCGCCCGCCCCCATCGCCACCGCCTGCCCGAACCCCGCCTTGGCCCCGGCGAAATCCCCGCGCTTCAGGGCCTCGGCCCCGGCACGGGCGTGGGGGGTGGGATCGTTGCTGCGGGTGAACATGGGGCGGCAATCCTGGCTGCGGGATGCGGCCATTGGACGGGATTGGTTAAGGTGGCGTCAACCCTGTTCCGGATGGGCCTGTTCAGGATCGGGGTTATTCGGAGGGCGTGGTGGGGTGGCTCCGAATGGGTGGTGCCCATGCAACATCGTGCAACGAAAAAGGGAGTGTTTCAGAGGCCGGGGGCCGCGACCTCCGAATGGCCGGGTCAAATGCAACAATGTGAAACATAAAAACACCCCCTGTTTCAGAGCGCACGGATGGCTGGCTCCGAATGCGGGTGGGGTGGGTACAGAAGGGGGACTTTATGGGGAGAGTATGGCACGGGGAGGGGGAAAAGTCAGCAATCAGGCGAAAGGTTCGCCGCCCTTGTCGTTTCATCTCCCCCGATGCCAGTCCTGGAACCCGCCCGTCGCCGCCACCTGGATGTCCACCGTTACCGCGTCGCCCAAAGCAACCCCGGCGGTCTTTCTCACCGCCACCTTCAGGGGCAGAAGGTAGCCGCCATCCTTGGGGAATAGCGAGGTGGTAAAGGCAGTGCCATTCACCACCGCCTGCACCGGCACCACACCCCAGCCATAGCTGGCCAGCCGGGCGGCGTGGCGCACCGCCGCCACCAGATCGGTCGGCACGGCAATGAAGAAGAAGGGCGCCGGCCCCCGCCATTCGATGATGGTGCCAACAAAGGTGATGTGGGCGAGAGGGGGGCTGTCAGACGGCATGGCGGCAGTCTATGGCAAAGGCGGGAATGGCGACAGGGGGATGGGCTTTTCGCTGTTACTATGGAGGCTCCATCATCGGACATTACGATGAACCTTATGTCCGGAAAGTCGTCCGGCCTACCACCTGTCCGGATTGCCATTGTGGATGCAGATTTTCTGACAGATGCTTGGTTGTCCGACAAACAAAGGTTTGCGGATGGAGCCGGGAGAGTATTCTAGAGGGATGCCTGAAGAAACACTTCACCACCAGGGTAGAAGGTCAGACAGTGGCCGAGGAGTGCTTAGTGCCGCTTGCGGAAGGGGGGCGGGCCAAGGATTACCCGCTTCCAGCGGCGTAGGCGGCAGGCGAGGTCAGGCTGCGCGTGCGGTTCGACAACCATGCCGGCGAGGTGCCGATCTATGAGGTGCGGGTGTTGGCGGGATAAGAAAAGAAGTTACCTCGATTCTTGAAATTGACCAGTGTCGATAAGTACTATTAATCGCTTATTAACGGTTTCATGGTGTTTTCGATAAATTGACTTGGGCGCCAGCCTTTGGCGAGTTTGTCTAGAAAAAAACTGTCCGCCGCTCCTATTGCAATTCCGGAAACGGTGCCTAAGCCTGCTGGCAAGAAAAATTCTGAAGTTATTCCAGCCATGGTGCAAATAGCGAATCTCAAAGACTTACCAGGTAATTTCTCTGCCCACGATGATTTTGTTGCTTCTTTATAATACTCTTGTATTATTTTTGCATCTGGGTGAACCGTGTTCAGCCATCCTTTGAATCTGGACGCTGATTCGACAAGATCCAACGCATCTTTGATATTTATTCTCTTGGTATTTACCGCTTCTCTTATGGCATGTGCGTTTCCAATGATATGATCTTGGAATAACGATATATTACCATGATTTATTTCTCTTCTCCTGACGGTGGATTCCATTTTTGTCTTCATAATGGCCGCCAGACTTGAGCTGGTTGCAATCTCTGCAGCATAGTGTCCAGACATCACAAGGTCACAAGTTGCTGTGTGTATAAGATTTAATAAGTATCCGCTAGTTAGATCAAGGGGGTGTTGATAAATTTCTTTGATTTTTTCAGATAGTTTCTTTAAATCATAGTTTGTTTCTACAATGAATCCCTGATCTGTTGCGTGAGTTAAGAAATGCCACGATCTTGGTATTTTTATGCCCGGAAATCCACTTTCAATGGAGTTGCGAACAGCTTCATTTACATAAGCTTGATCTTCGCAATCTTTTCGAGAAAGTGCGCTCACTCCTTGGGGGTGTGAGACGCAATCATCTATACTTTTTATTGGCAAATTCTCTAAGAATTTTATAGCTGCCTTCTTTGTTTCTTTCGTATTTCCTAAAACATCAGTAAATTGATTTATAACAACTTGCTTTGGTGTGTATCTTTCCTTCAAATATCCCGCCAGTTCGATAAGGCCAAAATCATGATATGCAATAGGGCCGTGATCGTTTGTTTGTACGGCGGGAATAGTTTTTATATAAGTTATATTGGCCATTCCGCTTTTGGCAATACGCTCCAGTGGGTAAGTGCCGAAATTAGATAATATAGATCTTAGACTTGCTTGATCGAGTATTAAGCTTATCTTAGAATAGAAGATCATGGATTCTATTAAGAATCCCATGTCAATTGCGCTCTCAGTGTTTGAGCTTCTCCGGACCAATATGGTTTCAAACATAGCTCGCCTCCAGGGGGCTTAGTTTAGAAGCACGCTGTAAAAACAGTAAAACAAATATATTATATGGTAAGAGCGCTAAAATATAGAGCTTTCCTTGCTTCCTGACCCCTCACCGCACCATCGCCAGTTCCACCGCCGGCCGCATGGCGATGGCGGCGGTGTAACCCAACTGGATCAGTTCCTCCGCCCGTTCGAATTCCAGGATACCGATATGGCCGATGCGGGGCGTGATCAGCACGTCGGGCGGCTCCCCGGCCAGCCGTGAGCGCGTGATGCGGTCCTGCATGATGTCGATGGAACTGGCCATCACCTCCAGGATGCCCGGCGCCGGGGCGCGGGGCGGCTTGGTGAAATGGGTGTGGAAATGGTGACGCGCCGTTTCCCCCACCTCCGACAGTTTGGCGGCCAGCTTGGCCAGCGGCTTGGGCACGGGGCGCGGCGCCGGGGCCGTCTCCGTCTCCACATCGACCGGATGTTCGGGCAGGGAGACATTGACGGGGCCCAGCTGTGCCTTGGACAATCGCGGCATCTGCGACAGGTCGCCGTTCAGGTTGATGGCGATCACCACCTCCGCGCCCAAGGCCCGGCACAGCGACACGGGCACCGGGTTCACCAGGGCGCCATCGGCCAGCCACATGTTCTGATGCGGCACGGCGGGAAACATGCCGGGGATGGCGGCGGATGCCCGCACCACGTCCAGCAGGTGCCCCTCGCGCAGCCAGACCTCCTTGCCCGTCGACAGGTCGGTGGCGACGGCGGCGAACGGGATGGGCAGCGACTCGATGGGCACGTCGGTGCGCTCATTGCGGAACCGGTCATAGGCCTTTTCCACGCTGACCAGCCCGCCGCGCGAGAAGGTGACATCCAGCAGCTTCAGCGCGTCCAGCATGCCGAAGCCCTGGGCATATTCCTGCAATTCGTCCAGCAGGTCGGTCAGGTACGCGGCCCCCACCAGGGCCCCGACCGACGTGCCGGCGATGACGTCGGGCTTCAGCCCGAATTCCGCGAAGGCCCGCAGCACGCCCACATGTGCCCAGCCGCGCGCCGCGCCACTGCCCAATGCCAAACCGATTTTCATGCTATGCCTTTATCCGCCTGCAACCTGCGACCGCGGGGAACCTTGCGCGATGGCGCGGCAACCGGCAATACATCCGTGGCAATACGTCCGTTGTTCTGTGCCAAAAGGAAGATCGATGCGCGCCGTCATCGCCCATCTGCTATGGCCCCTGCTGGTGGCCATCTGCATCGCCGGCTATTGGTATGGCGGGCAGGTGGGACATCCCATCCTGGCCTTCAACATCACCTATTTCGGCCTGGCCATCGCGCTGCTGGTCCTGGAACGGGTGATGCCGTACGAGCGGGAATGGATGAAAAGCGACGGGCAGCTGTGGAACGATATCGCCCATACGGTGCTGAACAAGGGGCTGGGCCAGGTGGTCGCCCTGTCCGTCGCCATGCTGGGGCTGGATCAGGCCGGGCCGGAGGCGGCGTCGGGTTTCTGGCCCGGCGACTGGCCGCTGGCGGCACAGGTGCTGCTGGCCATGATCCTGGGCGAATTCGGCCTCTATTGGGCGCACCGCACGGCGCATGAATTCCGCGCCATCTGGCACTGGCATGCCATCCATCACAGCGTCACCAAGCTGTGGATCGTCAATACCGGCCGCTTCCATTTCCTGGACAGCATGTGGAAGACGGCCTTCGCCATGGCCATCGCCGGTCTGGCGGGCGCGCCCAAGGACGTGATCCTTTGGGTTCTGGCCATCACCACCTATATTGGCTTCCTGACCCACTGCAATGTCGACATGCGCTGCGGCCCGCTGAACTGGGTCTTCTCCACGCCGGAGCTGCACCGCTGGCACCATAACCGCGACCCGATCGAGGGCAATGTCAATTACGGGGAGAATTTCATCCTCTGGGACATGGTCTTCGGCACCCGTCACCTGCCGTCCGACCGCAAGCCGCCGGTCAATATCGGCTGCAAGGACATGGTGCCCGACAGCTTCCTGGGTCAGCTCGCCTACCCGTTCAAGGCTTGGGCGCGGCGGGACTTCTTCAACAAGAAGAAGGTCGCCTGACGGTGGGTGGTTGCGTTCGGATTTCATGGGGTGCATCATTTTGATGATAGGGCGCTAAGTTTGGGAGCTGCCATGGCAACCGTCGAGCTGCACCAGTTCGTCGAACAACTCTCAAATTTCTACACAGACGCCGAAGCACAGCTGTGGTTGCATATGCTTCACCCTATGCTGCCAGGGGCTCGACCTATCGATCTGCTCAATAATGGGCAGGAAGAAGCAGTGCTCGCCTTGATCAAGCGGCTGGAGCACGGCGCTTTCACCTGACTCAGGGTGCTGGAGTGCGATGTCAGCGTTGCACGGGGCCAGCGTCACGCGAACGCCGTGAAAGCGTCACAACGGCGCAAGACCCGGCGGGCCAGTTTGTGCTATGGCGTGACAGGGCTTTGTCCGTAAAGGGGGATTTCCGATGCGCATTGCCGTCATCGGCACCGGCTATGTCGGTCTCGTCTCAGGTGCCTGCTTTTCTGAATTCGGCGTGGATACGGTCTGCGTCGACAAGGACCAGGGCAAGATCGACCGGCTGTTGAAGGGGGAGATCCCCATTTACGAACCCGGCCTGGAAGCCCTGGTGGAAAAGAACGCCAAGGCCGGCCGCCTGTCCTTCACCAACGACCTGCCGACCGCCGTTGCCGGCGCCGACGCCGTGTTCATCGCCGTGGGTACCCCGTCGCGCCGTGGCGACGGCCATGCCGACCTGTCCTATGTCTATGCGGCGGCGGCGGAGATCGCGGCCGCCCTGGACCCCGACGACTACACCGTCATCGTCACCAAGAGCACGGTGCCGGTGGGCACGGGGCGCGAGGTGGCGCGCATCATCCGCAAGACCCGGCCGGAAGCCGATTTCGACGTGGCGTCCAACCCGGAATTCCTGCGCGAAGGCTCGGCCATCGAAGACTTCATGCGCCCCGACCGCGTGGTGATCGGCACCGACAGCGATCGGGCGCGCCAGGTGATGCGGGCGCTGTACCGCCCGCTGTTCCTGATCGAAACGCCGATGGTCTTCACCAGCCTGGAGACGTCGGAACTGATCAAATACGCCGCCAACACCTTCCTGGCCGCCAAGATCACCTTCATCAACGAGGTGGCGGATCTGTGCGAGAAGGTGGGGGCCGACGTGCATGATGTGGCCAAGGGCATCGGCCTGGATAACCGCATCGGCAAGAAGTTCCTGCATCCCGGTCCCGGCTATGGCGGTTCCTGCTTCCCCAAGGACACTTTGGCCCTGGTGAAGACCGCCCAGGATTACGGCTCCCCCCTGCGCATCATCGAAACCGTCGTCGACATCAATGACCGGCGCAAGAAGGCCATGGCGGATCGCGTCATCGCCGCCTGCGGCGGGTCGGTTCAGGGCAAACGCATCGGCGTGCTGGGTGTGACCTTCAAGCCCAATACCGACGACATGCGCGACGCCCCGGCGCTGGACATCATCCCCGCCCTGCAGGCGGCCGGCGCCACCGTGGCGGCCTATGACCCGGCCGGCATGCATGAGGCGGGCAGGATGCTGCCGGGTGTGGAATGGGCGGCCGATACCTATGCCGCGCTGGACGGGGCCGACTGTGCCCTGGTGCTGACGGAATGGAACGAGTTCCGCATGCTGAACCTGTCCCGCGTGCTGAAAGCCATGAAGGCGCCGGTGCTGGTCGATCTGCGCAACATCTTCAATCCGGAAGACGCGGAAATGGCCGGCTTCGCCTATCACAGCGTCGGCCGGCCGGGCCGCGTGAAGAAGGGGAAGGGTGAGGTACATTGAGGGGGTGACGCCCCCTCAAATCCCCTGGCCGCCCGACACCTCGATCCGCTGTGCCGTGACCCAGCGATTGGCGGGCGACAGCAGGGATGCGATCATCGGCCCGATATCGTCGGGCACGCCGACGCGGCCCAGTGCCGTCATGTCGGCGAAGAACTTGTTGAATTCCGGCGTGTCGCGCACGGCCCCGCCGAAGAAATCGGTCTCGATGGCGCCGGGTGCCACGATATTGACGGCAATGCCGCGGCCGCCCAGTTCCTTGGCCATATAGAGCGTCAGCGTCTCCATCGCGCCTTTCACGGCAGCATAGGCACCCCAGCCGGGGGCCGACACCCGCGTCAGGCCCGATGACAGGTTGACGATGCGCCCGCCATCGGCGATCAGGCCCAGCAAGGCTTGGGTCAGGAAGAACGGGCCCTTGAAATGCACATCGACCAGCTTGTCGAACTGCGCTTCGGTCGTCTCGGCGATCAGGGCATGGTCGCCATGGCCGGCATTGTTGACCAGATGGTCGAAACTGTCGCAGCCCCAGGTCCGGGACAGGGCGGTGCGCAGCCGCTCGGCGAATGCGGGGAAACTGGCGGCGGCGCCGACATCCAGCGGCAGGGCGACCGCCTTGCGGCCCAGCGCTTCGATCTCCGCGACGACCTTTTCCGCCTCGTCACTGCGGCTGTGATAGGTGATGATGATGTCGCCGCCGTTGCGGGCGACAGCGAGTGCCGTGTTGCGGCCCAGGCCGCGGCTGGCGCCGGTGATGAGCGTAATCATGATGCAACTCCTTCATTTTCCGGGGCTTTCCGTTGTGGTTCGCCCCGGTTGCCGATGAAGGGATTTATAAATCCGCCTGCCGGTCGCGTCGTTGCCGGAACCTGGGTGTTGTTTGCCTAATCCTCCAAAATTGTCTTTGCGCGAGCCCCGCGGATCGGCCAGGATCGGGGGATGAGTGACGCCCTTCTCCATGCCGTCCGGCACTATGTGGAGGCGCATGCCGACCAGACCGGCATCGCCCGTACCCCCGTTGCCGGCCTGACGACCATCCGGTCCACCACGCCCAGCGGGCTGGTCCATGCCGTCCAGCACCCGATCGTCTGTCTGGTCCTGCAGGGCACCAAGCAGGTGACGATGGGCGCGCGGACCTTCGGTTTCGGGGCCGGCGACAGCCTGCTGATCACTGCCGACGTGCCCATCGTCAGCCAGATCACCACGGCCAGCGCTGAAACCCCGTACATGTCCCTGGTGCTGGACCTGGACTTGGCCATCATCGCCGAACTGGCGGTGCAGATGGGGGCGGTGGGGGAGGGGGACGACGGTCCCGTCCGGGTCGATTCCACCGATGGGGAGGTGGCGGAGGTGGCGCTGCGCCTGATGCGGCTGCTGGACCGGCCGGCATCGGTGCCGGTGCTACACGCGTCCCTGGTGCGCGAACTGCATTACTGGCTGCTGTCCAGCAGCCATGGGCAGGCGATCCGCCGCCTGGGCTGGCCCGACAGCCATGCCAGCCGCGTGGCCCGTGCCGTTTCCCTGCTGCGGTCGGACTATGCGCAGCCGCTGCCGGTGGAAAGGCTGGCGGCGGTGGCGGGGATGAGCCCGTCCTCCTTCCACCAGCATTTCCGCACCGTCACCTCGCTGTCGCCCCTGCAGTTCCAGAAACAGTTGCGCCTGATCGAGGCGCGGCGGCGCATGCTGGCGGAAGGTTTGACGGTCAGCAGCGCCGCCTTTGCCGTGGGTTATGAAAGCGTGTCGCAGTTCACCCGCGAATATCGCCGCATGTTCGGCCAGCCGCCGGCGCGGGAGACGGAGGCGGTAAGGAACAAGACCGCAGCCTGAGGCGTTCTCACGGCTTGGGTGGCTGTCGGTAATGCCGGTGCCGCCACTACCTGCACGTGTTGATCCAGGCTACTCCTTCCGGGCCGTTCAACAGGCTGGCGGGCGGTCGCGGCTTGTGCTTTGCTGCGGCCATAAACCTCTTTAACCAACCCTTCTCAGGTGACGGAAACATGACCCTGGCGCATAATTTCCACCCCACGGTCCTGCGCGAATACGATATCCGCGGCATCATCGGAAAGACGCTGACGACCGACGACGCACGCGCCATCGGCCGCGGATTCGGCACCATGGTGGTGCGCGCCGGGGGCAAGAAGGTCGCCATCGGCTATGATGGCCGCCTGTCCTCGCCCGACCTGGAAGCAGCCGCCGTCGAAGGGCTGAAATCCACCGGCCTGCATGTGGTGCGCATCGGCCTGGGCCCGACGCCCATGCTGTATTTCACCACCCGCCATCTGAAGCTGGATGGCGGCGTGATGATCACCGGGTCGCACAATCCGCCGGATTATAACGGTTTCAAGATGATGCTGGGCAAGGCGCCGTTCTATGGCAGCCAGATCCTGGAAATCGGCAAGATCGCCGCCGCCGGCGATTTCGCCACCGGTGAAGGCACCGAAGAGACGCAGGACGTCCAGGACGCCTATGTCGACCGCCTGGCCCAGGATTATGACGGCACCCGCGACCTGAACGTGGTCTGGGACAATGGCAATGGTGCCGCCGGCGAGATCCTGCGCCGCCTGGTGAAGAAGCTGCCGGGCAAGCACACGCTGCTGTTCGATGATATCGACGGCAATTTCCCCAACCACCATCCCGACCCGACCATCCCGGAAAACCTTGAGGACATCATCCACAAGGTGGCCGAGCTGAAGGCCGACCTGGGCATCGCGTTCGACGGCGATGCCGATCGTATCGGTGCGGTGGATGAGAAGGGCCGTATCGTCTGGGGCGACCAGCTGGTGGCGATTTATTCCAAGGACGTGCTGAAGGCCCATCCCGGCGCCACCATCATCGCCGATGTGAAGGCCAGCCAGACCCTGTTCGACCAGATCACCAAGCTGGGCGGTACGCCGCTGATGTGGAAGACCGGCCATTCGCTGCTGAAGGCCAAGATGGCGGAGACCAACAGCCCGCTGGCCGGCGAGATGTCGGGCCATATCTTCTTCGCCGACAAATATTATGGCTTCGACGACGCGCTTTATTGCGGCGTCCGCCTGCTGGGTCTGGTGTCGCGCCATGGTGAGCTGTCGGCCCTGCGCGACGAGCTGCCCGAGGTGTTGAACACCCCGGAAATCCGTTTCCAGGTCAGCGAGGAGCGCAAGTTCGTCGCCGTGGACGAGATCAAGGCCCGCGCCAAGGAAGACGCCGCGGCGGAAGGGGCGGAGGTCAACGACATCGACGGTGTCCGCGTGAAGACCGCCGATGGCTGGTGGCTGCTGCGCGCGTCCAACACCCAGGACGTGCTGGTGGCCCGCGCCGAGGCCTTCAGTCCGGAAGGGCTGGAGCGCCTGAAGGCCACCATCAAGGGCCAGCTGGCCAAGAGCGGCATCGAAGCGCCGGCCGATTTCTGATGCGTACCGGGCGGGGGATGAGCATCTTGTCCCCCGCCGACCGCGTAGGTCAGGTCGAGCCGCAGGCGAGCCCTGACAGTATTGGCACTGTCGCTTGTCAGGGCTCGCCTGCGGCTCGACCTGACCTACGGTACCCCCCTGGAGATTGGGCCGACCTGCGGCGCGATGCCGAGACGGGGATCGAGAGCATCCGGGCCCATTTCACGGGTCATGCCTATGACATGCACGACCATGACGAATTGCTGCTGGGCGTCACCGAACAGGGTGTGCAGTCCTTCCGCTGCGGAAGGCAACAGGTGGTCAGCATCCCCGGCCGCGCCATCCTGATCGAACCCGGACAGCCCCATGATGGGCACAGCCCGGAACCGGCGGGTTTCACCTATCAGATGCTCTACCTGCCGCTCGCCTGGGTCCAGGCGAGCCGCGATACCCTGTCCGGGCCGCTGGCACCCTTGGGCTTTCGCCAGACGCTATGGGAGGATGCCGGGCTTTGCCACGACATCGCCGCCTCCTTCCGCGCCCTGCACGGGCGGGAGGGGCGGCTGGCCCGCGATCTGGCGCTGGATCGGCTGCTGGGCCGGCTGTGGCAGCCCGACCTGTGGCGCCAGGAACCGCATCCCGCATCCCGCCCCCATCGCGCCGCCCGCCGGGCACGCGACGCACTGCACGACCATATGGCAGATGATATCGGGCTGGAGGAACTGGCCGGTCTCTCCGGCATCGACCGTTTCCGCCTGCACCGGCAGTTCCGCGAGGCCTTCGGCCGCTCCCCGCATGCCTATCTGGTGCAGTTGCGGCTGAAGCGGGCCAAGGCGCTGCTGGCGGCGGGCGGGGCGCCGGCCGATGTTGCGGCATCGGTGGGGTTCGCCGACCAGAGCCATCTGGGCCGATGGTTCCGCCGCGCCTATGGCACGACACCCGCCACCTATCGGCAAATCTGCACAAACATTCCAGACGGCGACGGATTGGTGCCCGCATCCTGATCTCCCATCAACGGAGGGACAAGATGTTCGACACCAAGGTCGCCCTGATCATCCGCGACGATCTTCTGCCCTGGCAGCGGCTGAATGTGGCGGCTTTCCTGGCCAGTGGCATCGCGGCCGGCGCACCCGATGCGCTGGGGGAGCCTTACCGGGATGCGGCCGGCCTGGACTATGGCCGTATGCTGGGCCAGCCCATGCTGGTCTTCCAGGCGGGCCGGGACGGGCTGGCGCAGGCCGCACGGGTGGCACGCGAACGCGGGCTGTTGACCGTGCCCTATGTGGCGGGCATGTTCCGCACCGGCAATGACGCGGACAACCGCGCCTGCTTCCTGGCCGAGGACCCGGACGCTCCCGATTGGGTCGGTATCGGCCTGCTGGGCCCGAAGAAGGGTGTGGAGAAGGCCATCAAGGGCCTGTCGCTGCACCCCTGACGGCGTGCCAGGGTTGCAGGTGGGGCGCCGGAGCGTGGTTGACTCATCGACCCATCGCCACTATAAGCCACGCTTCGTTTTCGAATTCAGTATCCAATCCCGGAGTAAGTACCGTGAAGCGTCCTTTTCAGCCCTCCAAGATCGTGCGCGCCCGCCGTCATGGTTTCCGCGCCCGCATGGCCACTGTCGCGGGCCGTAACATCATCAACAAGCGCCGCGCCCAGGGCCGTAAGAAGCTGAGCGCCTGAGGATACCGGCATGGCGCCCCCCAAGCCTAAGGTGGGGCGCCTGACCAGACGGCCGGAATTCCTGGCCGTCGCGGGCGCCCGTCGCAAATGGGCCACGCCGGGTCTGATCGTTCAGGCCCGTGCCCATGATGAGCGACAGCACCCCAACGCCGGGGAGCCGGCGGTCCGAATCGGCCTGACAGCCAGCAAGAAGGTGGGGGGTGCTGTTGAACGCAACCGCGCCCGTCGTCGCCTGCGCGCGGCATTGGCCGAGGTGCTGGCGCCCAACGCCGCCCCCGGGCACGATCTCGTGCTGATCGCGCGGGCGGAAACGGTGCGCCGGCCCTATGCGGAGCTGAAGGCCGACCTGACCCAGGCGCTGAAGCGACTGAAGGTCTGGAAGGGCCAGAAGCCGGTCGCGGCCGAATCGGTACAGGCATCGGTGCCCAAGAAGGTGGATGAAGCATGAGCCCGGCGGCCTGGCTGCTCCGGGCTCTTGTGCTTTTCTACCGCTGGGTCGTGCGGCCGATGATGGGGCCCCCCCGTTGCAGATACTACCCCTCATGCTCACATTACGCGCTGGAGGCGCTGGCGGTGCATGGGGCTTTGCGGGGCGGTTGGCTGACCTTGCGGCGTCTGGGGCGCTGCCATCCCTGGGGCGGGGACGGGTATGATCCCGTGCCGCCCGCGCGTAACGGTCACGCGCGCGATGAGAAATGTTGCGGCGGGCATTGAACGCCCGCCGTTTTCATGTGACCAACCGGGCGCTCCCCGGTATGTAACGGGCCATTGAATTCGGCGGAACCTGGACCAAGCACCCATGACGGATCAGAAGAACCTTGTCCTGACCATCGTGATCTCCATCGCGATCCTGTTCGGGTTCCACTATTTCTACGAACGCCCGCGCCAGATGGCGTTGCAGGCCGAGGTCCAGCGCCAGCAGGCGCTGCAGGCCGAACAGGCGCCGCCGGCCATTCCCGGCACGGCGCCTGGCATCGGTGCCGATGGCGGCGTGCCCGCCGTGCGCGACCGCGCCGCGGTGCTGGCGGAGACGGGCCGTGTGGCGATCGCCACCCCCAGCCTGCACGGTTCCATCAACCTGCGCGGCGGTCGCGTCGATGACCTGACGCTGGCCAAATACAAGACCACCCCGGACTGGAACAGCCCGGAAGTCGTGCTGCTGGCCCCGGTGGGTACCGAGCATCCCTATTACGCCGAATTCGGCTGGGTCGCCGGCAATGCCGGTGAAGCCATCGCCCTGCCCAAGGCCGACACGGTCTGGACGGCCAGCGCCGACAAGCTGACCCCCGACACGCCCGTCACCCTGACCTGGGACAATGGCGCCGGTCTGGTGTTCGAGCGCACCTTCGCCATCGACACCAACTACATGTTCACGGTGACGCAGCGCGTGCGCAACGAGACGGGCGCGCCGGTGGCACTGAGCCCCTATGGCTTCGTGCAGCGCCGTGGCATGCCGAAGGTGGAGGGCACCTACGTCCTGCATGAGGGCCCGCTGGCCATCGTCGACGGCACCTTGAAGGAATACAAGTACAAGGACCTCAAGGAGGACGGGAAGACCATCGACCTGTCCAGCACCGGCGGCTGGATCGGCATCACCGACAAGTACTGGCTGGTCGGCCTGATCCCGGACCAGTCGGTGAAGACCGACATGCGCGTGCTGCACCAGAATGGCAGCGGCACCGACATCTACCAGATCGACTACAAGGCGCCGGCCGTGACCGTCGCGGCGGGTGCCTCGTCGGAGAGCAGCCACCGCCTGTTCGCGGGCGCCAAGATCGTCGGCCTGCTGAACGAGTATAACGACAAGCTGGGCATCGACAGCCTGGACTATGCCGTCGACTGGGGCTGGTTCTACTTCCTGACCAAGCCGTTCTTCCACGGCCTGGACTGGCTGGGCGTGACCATCGGCAATTTCGGCATCGCCATCCTGGTCTTCACCGTCTTCCTGCGCCTGGCCTTCTTCCCCATCGCGAACAAGCAGTACGAAGCGTTCGCGAAGATGAAGAAGCTCCAGCCGAAGATGGAGGAGCTGAAGAAGAAGTACGGCGACAACCGCGAACAGCTTTCCATGGAGACCATGAAGCTGTACCGGGAGGAGAAGGCCAATCCGCTGGCCGGCTGCTTGCCCATCCTGCTGCAGATCCCGGTGTTCTTCGCGCTGTACAAGGTTCTGTACGTCACCATCGAAATGCGCCATGCGCCCTTCTATGGCTGGATCCATGACCTGTCGGCCGTCGACCCGACCAACCTGTTCAACCTGTTCGGCCTGATCCCCTGGGCGCCGCCGACCTTCCTGCATATCGGTGTCTGGCCGCTGCTGATGGGTGCGACCATGTATTTGCAGCAGAAGATGAACCCGGCCAATCCGGACCCTGTGCAGCAGCGGGTGATGATGCTGCTGCCCTTCATCTTCACCTACATGATGGCCAGCTTCCCCGCCGGTCTGGTGATCTACTGGACCTGGTCGAACCTGCTGTCCATCGCCCAGCAATGGTTCATCATGCGCCGCATGGGTGTGAAGCCGACCTGATACGGTTCCCTCAGGCGCCGGGCGGCGGCTCCGCCGCCTTGGCTCACGCGGGCATGGGCCCGCGGGCCGGCGGTCGCCGGCCTGGGTGATAGGGTTGGTTCGTGTTTGAAGAAACGCTCCCGGCGACGGTCCGGGGGCGTTTCATCGTTTCATACCAACGGCACAAGCCGTTGGCGGCCGGCGACTGCCGGCCCGGCGCTCGTGCGCCGTAAGCCAAGCCGCCGGATGGCGGCGCCCGGCGCTTGAGGGCGCAAGTATAAGGAATTTTTCCATGGCCAAGCCGCTGACCATCACCCCCTCCCTCATGGGCGACCTGTCCGAGGCGGAGATCGAGGCCGGGCGGCTGTTGTTCGCCAAGGAATGCGACTTCTTCTGGGGGGCGGAGGCCGCGACCACCCTGCCGGAGGCCGTGCTGCCGGAAGTCTGCTTCGCCGGCCGGTCCAACGTGGGCAAGTCGTCGCTGGTCAATGCCCTGACCGGCCGCAAGACCCTGGCCCGCACCAGCCAGACACCGGGCCGCACCCAGCAGCTGAATTTCTTCAACCTGGGCCAGCGGCTGGTCATGGTGGACATGCCGGGTTACGGCTATGCCCAGGTGTCGAAGGAACGGTCGGCCGCCTGGGTTGATTTCATCAAGTCCTACCTGCGCGGCCGCGTCACGCTGAAGCGCTCGCTGGTGCTGGTCGATGCCCGCCATGGCTTGAAACCGCACGATATCGACATGATGAAGATGATGGACCAGACGGCCGTCGGCTATCAGATCGTGCTGACCAAGGCCGACACGTTGAAGCCCGGTGCCGTGGAGAAGATCCGCGAGCAGGTGGCCGTGGCCCTGAA
The DNA here is from genome assembly GCF_048066115.1 of Niveispirillum sp. KHB5.9. Taxonomy (NCBI): domain Bacteria; kingdom Pseudomonadati; phylum Pseudomonadota; class Alphaproteobacteria; order Rhodospirillales; family Azospirillaceae; genus Niveispirillum; species Niveispirillum sp. KHB5.9. The sequence continues at coordinate 55,862 of NZ_JBLTYX010000005.1, forward strand.
GACCCATGGTGCCGCCCATCCGGAGGTGCTGGCCACCTCGTCCGAAACCGGCCTGGGCATTCCCGAACTGCGCGCCTTCCTGACCCGCCTGGCGGAACCGGTGCCGTTGGCCTGATCAGAAAAGTCCCGCCGGGATCAGGAGGGGGGCGGCCGGTGAACGAAGCCGTCCCCTTCCATGAATCCCGACGGGCGGGACCGGAACGCCATGGGGGCAGCGTCCGGCCCGGTCAGTGAAGCAGTGCTACGCCGCCCTGTAACGCAAGCGCCTTGCCAACCAGCCGGGGCCAGCAAATCCGCCATCGCCCCACCCATGAGCCAACCGGGACTGTCCGGAACCGGACAGTCATTGTCCGCGCGTGAACAGCGCCCGTGTGGATCGCCTTGATTGCGCCCGGATGCGGGCTTATCACCGGGACAGCTTAACCATCATCCCGGACCCTCCATGTCCCGAAGCCTGTCTCCCCGCACCCTGATCCTGGTGCTGCTGGCCGTTCTGCCCGTGCTGGTGGCCTTCTATTCGCTGACCCTGGGCCAGGACGGGAACTGGGACCTGCGCAATTACCATTGGTACAATGCCATGGCCTTCCTGGAGGGAAGGGAACTGGTGCAGGACGTGGCGCCGGCGCAGGTGGCCAGCTTCTACAATCCCACGCTGGACCTGCCGGTCTATTGGCTGGCGCAGTTCCTGCCGGCGCGCGTCGTGTCCTTCATCCTGTCCTGGGTGCAGGGGATGAACCTGGTGCCGCTGACAGGCATCGCCTGGCTGTTGCTGCCGGCACTGGCCGGCCGGCCACGGGCCCTGGCGTCGGTCGCACTGGCGCTGGTCTGCTTCCTGGGCGCCGGGCAGATGGGCCTGCTGGGCACCACCTTCTATGACAATGTCATCAGCCTGTTCGTGCTGGGCAGCGCCTGGCTGGTCATGGCGCGGGCCGATGATGTGTGGGCCGGGGTACCGGGGCGGGGGTTCCCGATCGTCTTCATCGCCGGTCTGCTGGTGGGATCGGCGGTCGGGCTGAAGCAGCCGACGCTGCCCTATGCCGTGGGCCTGTGCTTCGCCTTCCTGGCCGTCGCGGGCAGTTTCTGGCGGCGGATGTTCCTGTCCTTTTTCTTCGGCATCGGCGTCATCGCCGGCATGGCTTTGTTCTCCGGCCATTGGATGTGGCATCTCTGGTCGACATACCAGAACCCGCTGTTCCCCTATTTCAACGACTTCTTCAAGTCGCCCTGGGGCGTGCCGGAGGCCTATCGCGACGACAAGTTCCTGCCGCACGGGTTCTGGGAGAACCTGATCTTCCCCTATACCTGGACGATCGATCCCAAGAAGGTGGGGGAGATCATCTTCACCGACCTGCGGGTGCCGGTGATGGTGGTGGTCCTGCTGCTGACCCCGGTCCTGGCGCTGGCCGGGCGGTTTGCGGGCAAGCGGGAGGCTTTGGTGCCGCTCCGGCCGGCGCTCTATCTGCTGGTGGCGGGTGCCTTGACCTATCTGGCCTGGCTGAAGCTGTTCGCCATCTATCGCTACCTGATCCCGCTGGAGATGATGGCGCCGCTGGTCATGGTGGCCGCCATCGCGCTATGGCCGCTGCCGCGCCGGGCCAAGGGCATAGCCATCGTGGCCCTGCTGGCCCTGGTCACCGTGACGGCCCGGCCCGGCACCTGGGCGCGCATGCCGTTTTCGGACCGGTTCGTGGAGGTCTCCATCCCCGATCTGCCCAACCCTGATAACACCATCATCATCCAGACCGGCTATGCGCCCACCAGCTTCCTGGCCTATGGGTTTCCGAAGAATGTGCCGTTCCTGCGCATCCACAGCTATTTCATCCATCCCGACCATGGCGACATATTGCTGAACCGCGCCATGCATGGCCGCATCGACGCGCATGACGGGGATATCTTCTGGCTGGTCGCGCAATGGGAGATCTGGACAGCGGAACATATCCTGCCCTTCTACGGGCTGGCCGCCGACATGGATGATTGCGGGCTGGTGAAGTCCAACCTGGATGAACCGATGATGCTGTGCAGGTTGCGAAAGGTTCCTATTGTGCAAACCGATAAGTGATCCTGCACTTGGAAGCAGCCCCGACCTGCCCTACATTGCCAGGGTGCAGGTTGGGTGGCATTCTATGCAGATGGTCATGGATACGCATCGCGTGGTGAAGCGGCTGAAAGAGGCCGGGTTCACCGACATACAGGCCGAAGTGGTGACCGACGTCCTGCGGGATAGTCGGGAGGCAGGCCTTGAGTCACTGGTGACCAAGAGCTTTCTCAAGGCGGAAATGGCCGATTTCAAGGCCGACCTGCTTAAGTGGTTGCTGCCGATGATGATCGGCCAGGTCGCGCTGACCGCCACCCTGGTCAAGCTGCTCTGACATCCCCACCAGACCGGCGGACATGAAAGCGCCGCGTTTCCGCCGCAGCTTTCGCCGATTGTTCGTGTTATCTGTCTGAAATCCTATCCTTGTCCAACCGGACCCGATCATCCCATGTCCCTGACCGACAGCCTGACCCAGGCCGCCCCCCGCATCGCCGTGCTGGTGCCCTGCTATAACGAGGAAGCCTCGATCGAAGCCGTCGTGCGCGACTTCAAGGCGGCCCTGCCCACGTCCACCATCTATGTCTATGACAACAACTCCAAGGACCGCACCTCGGAGATCGCATCGGCGGCCGGGGCCGTGGTCCGGCGGGAGCCGTTGCAGGGCAAGGGCAATGTCGTGCGCCGCATGTTCGCCGACATCGAGGCCGACGTCTATGTCATGGTCGATGGCGACGACACCTATCACGCGCCCAGCGCATCCAAGCTGGTGGCCAAGCTGCTGGATGAGAAGCTGGACATGGTGAACGGTGCCCGCGTCACCGACTGGGAGACGTACCGCGCCGGCCACCGCCTGGGCAATGTCATGCTGACCACCCTGGTCACCATGGTGTTCGGCAAACGCACCGACGACCTGCTGTCGGGCTACCGCGTCTTTTCCCGCCGCTTCGTGAAAAGCTTCCCGGTCCTGGCCGGCGGGTTCGAGATCGAGACGGAACTGGTGGTGCATGCTTTGGAAATGAGCATGCCGCTGGGCGAGGTGGAAACGCCCTACAAGGACCGCGCCCCCGGCTCGGTCTCCAAGCTGTCCACCTTCCGCGACGGGTTCCGCATCCTGTGGATGATCGGTAAGCTGATCAAGGAGGAGCGGCCGATGCAGTCCTTCGGGCTGGTCGCCGTTCTGCTGGCCGTGATCTCGGTGATCATCACCGTGCCGCTGTTCATCACCTATTATGAGACCGGCCTGGTGCCACGCTTCCCCACGGCCGTGCTGGCCACGGGCCTGGGCCTGCTGTCCTTCCTGTCGCTGACCTGCGGCCTGATCCTGGACACGGTGACCCGTGGCCGGCGGGAGATGAAGCGCCTGCGCTATCTCCAGATCCCCGCACCGGATTTCGACAGCGGCTTTCTGAAGTGATCCAGGCGCGGACCGGGGTGACACCGGTCCGCATCCCCCTCACGCATCTATAGAAAGCCCCAGGGCCAGCCGACCGGACATCTCCGCCTGCGGGCGGGTGGTCAGCGGGTGGAAGCGCGTGCCCTGAATATCGCGGAACAGCCGCTCCAGCCCCGCTGCCCGCCGGAACCCGGCACCGCCCACGGCGTCCATGGCCTTGGTCACGCTGGCGATCATGCCGCGGGCGGCCAGGGTGCGGGCCTGGAAGATGGCATTGGTCGTCGCCGGCCCCGGCTTGGCGGTCACCGACAGGTGCTGCATCCGCTCCACCGCCATTGTGGCCAAGCTGAGTTCCGTTTCCATCTCCCCCACGGCGGCGATCAGATGCGGGTCCGGCTGCCTGCCGGCCAGCATGGACAGGGCCTTGTCCCGTGCCGCCAGCGCCACGCCCAGATATGCCGAATAGACCAGCGGGAAGGCCACCATGCTGATGATGTGGAACAAAGGGTGCCAGGGGCCGGAGGGGCGGCGGCCGGATACAGCCCCGTCGGCCAGGAAGAACCCGTCCAGCACGACATCGTGCGAACCGGTGCCACGCATGCCCATGGCCTGCCAGCAAGGCTCGATCCGCACGCCGTCCGCCTTCATCGGGACCGCGAAATGCAGGACCTGGGGCCCGCCCTCGGCATCGGCATCGACGGCGCAGGTCAGCAGCAGGTCGCCGGCCGGCGCGCCGCTGGCGAAGACCTTGCGGCCATGGATGCGATAGCCTCCTTCCACCCGCTCCGCCCGCCCCGACCCTTGCAGCCAGTCCGACCCGCCGCTGGACATCAGCAGCACCCTGTCCTGGGCCACACGGGTCAGCAGCGGCCCCGTCGGTGCCGCCACATGGCGCAGGCGCCAGGCGGCGGCGGCCACCTGGTGGGTATGCATGGAGAACCACAGGGCGGTGGACCCGCAATGCCGGCCCAGTTCCGTCAGCATGGCGCCCAGTTCCGCCCCATCGGCCCCGCCGCCGCCCAACTCGCGCGGCACGCCCGCCGCCAACAGGGGGGAGGCCTTCAGCGCCGCCGCATTCTCCAGGGCGAAACCGTCGGTCTCGTCCATCTCCGCGCTGCGCAAGGCGAAGGTCTGGCCCAGGTTCCGCGCCGTTTCAATCAAATCGCTCGTCATGTCATCGCCTGTTTGGATCGGGTTTCCGTCTTTCGGGGATGCCCTTAATCCAGCGCGACAAAGCGACGCGCTCAAGTACAATGAATGGACCGTCACGGCCCCAGGAAAGCCGCCCCCATGAGCTATGGCCAGTTCTGTCCCGTTTCCAAGGCGGCGGAGATTTTCGCCACCCGCTGGACACCGCTGATCCTGCGCGAACTGATGCTGGGCAGTACGCGGTTCAACGATATCCATCGCGGCTTGCCGCTGATATCCCGCACCCTGCTGGCGCAGCGCCTGCGGGAGCTGGAGCGGGCCGGCGTGGTGCGGGCCGAACGCCGCCCGCGCGGCCATGACTGGCTGCTGACGGAGGCGGGCGACGCCTTCCGCCCGATGGTGGAGGGGCTGCATCTCTGGGGCCGGCGCTGGGGGCGCGGCCTGCCGACCCAGGATGACATGGACCCGCGGCTGCTGATGTGGGACATCCACCGCAAGGTACGGCTGGACCGGGTGCCACCGGGCCGGCACGTGCTGCGCTTCCATTTCAAGGGATTGCCGCGGCAATTCACCGCCGTGCGCCGCGTCTGGCTGGTGCTGACCCCGGCCGATGCCGATGTCTGCCACCAGGACCCGGGCTATCCCGTGACGCTGGGGGTGGAGGTGGATGTCGGCCTGATGTGCCGGCTATGGATGGGGTACGAGGCCTGGGAAGAGGCGCTGCGCCGCAGTGCCGTGCAGTTCGATGGCGACCGGGAGGCGGCGCGGCTGCTGCCTGACTGGCTGGATCTGGCGGAACGCCGGGCGCGGGCGGATGACCACCTGCCCCTGACGCCAGCCCCGCCGCGCGCCACTGATCGCCCGGTTTCGGCGCTGTCGCCGGCGGAAGCCCCAGCCTGATCGGGATTATTTCTGTACGGCTTCCTCGGCTGCCTTCTTCTCGCGGAAGGCGGCGCGTTCCTCATCGACCCGCTTTTCGTCGGCGATGGCCTCGTCGTTGGTCATCAGCCTGGGGAAGACGGTGATGGTCTTGTCCTCCAGCTTGAAATAGCCCATGCCGATGCCGGCGATCCATGTCGGGATGACCAGCGCGCCGACGCAGGCGGCCAGGATGCCGAACAGGCGGGTCTTGTTGCGCCCCATTCTCATGCGGCGGCCGGTCTCGTCCGATATGGGTTCGGCCGAATAGGCCCGTTTCAGCTTCATGTCCCCACCATCCTTTCCAAAACCTCCAGCCGGTCGGCCTCTGCCGCCGGCTTGTCCCAGCGCAGCCGCGCAATGCGGGGAAAACGCATGGCGATGCCGCTCTTGTGCCGTGTCGAGCGGTGGACGCTGTCGAATGCCACCTCGAACACCAGACCGGGCGCCACCTCCCGCACGGGACCGAAGCGGTTGGTGGTATGGTTGCGCACCCAGCGGTCGATCTCCACCAGTTCCGCATCGGTGAAGCCGAAATAGGCCTTGCCGACCGGCACCAGTTCCCCGCCAGCATTCGGCTCACCCCGCCAGGCGCCGAACGTGTAGTCGCTGTAGAAGCTGGATCGCTTGCCATGCCCGCGCTGGGCGTACATCAGCACGCAATCCGCCGTCAACGGTCCGCGCTTCCATTTGAACCAGGGCCCCTTGGGCCGGCCGCCGATATAGGGGCTGTCGCCCCGCTTCAGCATCAACCCCTCGATGGCGCCATCCTCCACGCCTGTGTCACGGGCCGACAGGCGCAGGCGGGAAAGGTGATCCCAATTATCGAAGGGGACAAGGGGTGACAGGTCCATGCCCGCCGGCCGGGTGCGGTCAAACCAGGCTTCCAGCCGTGCGCGGCGCGCGTCGAAGGGCAGGGCGCGCAGATCCTCGCTCCCGTCGAACAGCATGTCGTAGAGCCGGACCCAGGCGGGATAGTCCTTCAGCATCGCCGCCGTCACCCGCTTGCGGTTCAGGCGCTGCTGAAGGTCGTTGAAGGGGGCGATGCGCCCGTCACGGTGGACCAGCAATTCTCCATCCAGGACGGCGTGGAAGCCCATATGACCGGCCACATCGGGGAATGCCGCCGCGATCTCATCGCCCGTGCGGCTGTAGATGCGGGCCAGATCGGGCGTGCCGCGCGCCACCAGTTGCACGCGGATGCCGTCCCATTTCCACTCCGCGCGGAAATCGGTGGGGTCCAGCGCCTCGATATCCCCTTCCTCCAGCGGATGTGCCAGCATCATCGGCCGGAACCCGCCCGTCTCCCCCACGCCCGGTTTCTCCGACTGACCGGTCAGCCAGTCGAACAGGGGCGTGAAGGGCGGGGACAGCCCGTGCCACAGCTCTTCCACCTGTTCCAGTTCGACAATGGTGCCGTTCAGCACGGCCCAATCAACCAGGGCGGTGCGGGCCAGCCGCGCCGACACGCCAACCCGCATCCCGCCGGTGATCAGCTTCAGCAGCGCCCAGCGCCCCGTGGCGTCCAGCACATCCAACCAGCCGGCCAGCAGGTCCGGCACCGCCCGCCGCTTGGCGGCTGCCAGCCCCTCCACCACCTCCGCCAATCCCGGCGGGGGGCGGTTCAGGCCGGGCGGGGCAGGCCAGATCAGGGCCACGGTTTCCGCCAGATCGCCCACGAAATCATAGGACCAGCCGAACAGGGCCGGGTCGACGCGGGTGGCGACCAGTTCGCGGATCATCGCCGGCTTGGCGGCATTGAAGGACAGATCGCCGGTCAGGGCCGCCAGCCCATAGCCGCGGTCGGGATCGGGTGTGGAAGCCAGATAATCGGCGATCAGCCGCAGCTTGCCATTGCGCGACGGCATATAGGCGAGCGCGTCCAGCAGGGCGGCGAAGCGCTGCATCACTCCTCCTCCCCGAAACCGACCAGATGCAGGGGCTTGGCCTTCACCCCCTGGCCGGTGGCCCAATGGACCAGGGCCTCCTCGCTGCCATGGGTGACCCACAGCTCACCGGGCGCCACATCCCGCACCGTCTGGCACAGTTCGTCCCAATCGGCATGGTCGGACACGATCAGCGGCAGTTCGATCCCGTGCTGGCGGGCCCTGGCCCGCACCCGCATCCAGCCCGACGCATAGGCCGGCAGCGGGTCCGGCATCCGGCGCAGCCATTTGTCGGCCATCGCCGATGGCGGGGCCAGGACGATGCCGCCGCGCATCTCGGCCCCGTCGACAATGGTGGCGGGGCGCAACTCCCCCAGTTCCACCCCCTGCTCCCGATACAGCTCGCACAGCGGCAGGTGGGCACCATGCAGATAGAGCGGCCGGTCATAGCCCGCCCGTCGCAGCTCCGCGATCAGCCGCTGGCACTTGCCCAGGGCGTAGCAGCCGACGACGATGGTGCGCTCTGGAAACAGAGCCAACGTATGCAGCAGCCTTGCGATCTCGCCTTCCACCGGGGGATGGCGAAACACCGGCAATCCAAAGGTTGCCTCGGTGATGAAGGCATCGCATTGCACCGGCTCGAACGGGTCGCAGGTGGGATCAGGGCGGCGTTTATAGTCGCCCGACACCACCACCCGGCTGCCACGCCAATCCAGCACCACCTGGGCCGACCCCAGCACATGCCCGGCCGGCACCAGGGTCACCGTGACCTCGCCGATGCGGATGGGTTGGTGATAGGGCAGGAGATGCTGTGACAACCCCGCCCCGTCACCCAGCCTTGCCCGCATGATGGCCAGCGTGCCGGACGTGGCCAGGACCTTGGCATGCCCCGGCCGCGCATGGTCGGAATGGCCATGGGTGATCACCGCACGCTCGACCGCCCGGGTCGGGTCGACATGGAACCCGCCCGGCTCCACCCACAGGCCCCCGCCCCGTTCGGGCGGGCAGGGGGTGACCCAGCTGTCGGGTGCTGGAATGGTCATGGGCTCTCCGGCCTTATGAGGATGGCGTTCGATCCTGCGCGCCGTGCCAGACACGAAGGATGCGTACATCCTCGCCCGGCACGTCATAGACCAACACATAGGGATGGACGACGGCCAGTTCACGACAGCCATTTGGCTGCGCTTTGCCGCGTTTGGGGAAGGTAATCAAGCTGTTGCCGGCGGCCAGCAACCTGCTGGCCATTCTGTCACCAGCCATGGGATTGAACTGGTCGATATAGGCGACGTGGCCCATCAGGTCCGCGATCGTCTCGTCGGTCCAGATCACAATGGCCATGGAACAGCCTGACTCATTCGGGCTTCTTCAGCGTGTGGGAATAAGGCGGTGGGGGCCGTTCGCCATTGGCCATGCGCTGCAGCCATTCGGCCACCACCTCATGCGGCACGATCCGCCCGGCGGCGACATCGGCGCGTGCTTCGGCGATCGCGCGGGCCTTCCGCGTCTCATCCACCTGATCGAAGATCGATTCCGCCTGTTCCATACGGAAAATATCGCACCGACCGCATGCCCCGGCAAGTCATAGGCCGCATCCAAGGTCAGTTGCGTCATTTTCGCAATGCCAACCATCTGGCAACGGTAGCATTCGGTCGTTACGATACGCGCCAACGTACAATCCGCACCGGCGGGGGCGCCGGGCGGGACATAAAAGAGGAATGTTGGGATATGGCCGGTATCGACAAGCGCATCACCGAGGAAGAAGCCCTGCTGCTGCATAGCAGCGGGCGCCCCGGCAAGTTGGAAGTGACCCCCACCAAGCCTATGGCGACGCAGCGCGACCTGGCGCTGGCCTATTCGCCGGGCGTGGCCGTCCCCTGCCTGCGCATCCATGCCGATCCGTCCACGGCCTATGATTATACCGCCAAGGGCAATATCGTCGCCGTCATCTCCAACGGCACCGCCGTGCTGGGCCTGGGCGATCTGGGTGCGCTGGCGTCCAAGCCGGTGATGGAGGGCAAGGCCGTCCTGTTCAAGCGCTTCGCCGATGTGGACGGCATCGACCTGGAGGTCGATACCCGCGACGTGGAGGAATTCATCAATTCCGTCCGCTATCTGGGCCCCAGCTTCGGCGGCATCAATCTGGAGGACATCAAGGCCCCGGACTGTTTCATCATCGAACAGCGCCTGCGCGAGCTGATGGACATCCCCGTCTTCCATGACGATCAGCATGGCACGGCCATCATCGCCGCCGCCGGCCTGTTCAACGCGCTGGAAATGACCGGCCGCGACATCAAGGAGACGAAGCTGGTCATCAATGGCGCCGGTGCGGCCGCCATCGCCTGTGCCGAACTGTTCAAATCCATGGGCATCCCCCATGGCAATATCACGCTGTGCGACACCAAGGGCGTGGTGTGGAAGGGCCGGACCGAGGGCATGAACCAGTGGAAATCGGCCCATGCCGTGGTGACCGATGCCCGCACCCTGGCCGATGCCGTTTCCGGCTCCGACGTGTTCGTGGGCCTGTCGGCCAAAGGGGCGATGACGCCCGCCATGGTGAAATCCATGGCGGCCAATCCCATCATCTTCGCCCTGGCCAATCCCGATCCGGAAATCACGCCGGAAGAGGTGCGGCAGGTGCGCGATGATGCCATCGTCGCCACGGGCCGGTCGGACTATCCCAACCAGGTCAACAATGTCCTGGGCTTCCCCTATATCTTCCGCGGTGCCCTGGATGTGCGGGCCAGCACCATCAACGACCAGATGAAGATCGCGGCAGCGAAGGCATTGGCGGCCCTGGCGCGGGAGGATGTGCCGGACGAGGTGGACGCGGCCTATTCCGGCCGGCGCCTGCGTTACGGCCCGGAATATATCATCCCCGTGCCCTTCGACCCGCGCCTGATCTCCACCATCCCCGCCGCCGTGGCCCAGGCGGCCATGGATACCGGCGTGGCGCGCAAGCCCATCGTGGATATGGAGGAATACCGCCATTCCCTGCGCCTGCGCCTGGACCCCACTGCCGACAGTTTGCAACTGATCGCCGATAAGCTGCGCAGCAGCCCGCGCCGCGTGGTGTTCGCGGAGGGGGAGGAGGAACGGTCGATCCGCGCCGCCATCGCCTATCGCACCGCCGGGTTCGGTCAGCCGGTGCTGATCGGGCGCGAACATGTGGTGAAGGAGAAGCTGGCCAGCCTGGGCCTGGCCGGGGTGGAAGGGCTGGATATCCAGAACGCCAAGTTCGGCGCGCCGAATATCGAGCGCTATACGGATTTCCTCTACAAGCGTCTGCAGCGGCGCGGCAGCCTGCATCGCGACTGCCAGCGCTGGGTCAACCAGAACCGCAATGTGTTCGCGGCCTGCATGGTGGCCACGGGCGATGCCGATGCCATGGTGACGGGCCTGACCCGGTCCTTCTCCGTCAGCTATGAGGATATCGAACGGGTCATCGATCCGCAGCCCGACCATATCGTCTTCGGCCTGTCGGTGCTGGCCACCCGCAAGCGCACGGTGTTCATCTCCGACACCACGGTGCATGAGCGGCCGACCCCGGAACAGCTGGCCGACATCGCCATCCAGTCGGCCCGCACCGCCCGCCTGATGGGCCATGAACCGCGCGTGGCCTTCCTGTCCTTCAGCAATTTCGGCCAGCCGCTCCGCGACCGCGCCGCCCATGTGCGGGAAGCCGTGGCCCTGATGGACAAGCGCAAGGTCGATTTCGAATATGACGGGGAGATGTCGGCCGACACCGCCCTTGATTACGAATTGATGAAGCGGCTCTACCCGTTCGCCCGCCTGTCGGGGCCGGCCAATGTGCTGATCATGCCAGCCCTGCACGCGGCCAATATCGGCGCGAAACTGCTGCACAAGTTCGGCGGCGGCAACCTGATCGGCCCGCTGCTGATCGGCATGGACAAACCAGTGCAGGTGGTCCAGATGGGCGCCACGGTGAACGAGCTGACCACGGCCGCCATCATGGCGGCGCATGACAGCCTGACGCGGTGACTGCTATTCCCGCGGCAGGAAGGCGATGCGCAGGTCCAGCGCCTTGGCCACGGCCATAAGGGTGGAGAGGGTGGGGTTCCCATCCTCTCCCAGCGCCTTGTAGAGCCCTTCACGGCTGAGGCCGCTGTCGCGGGACAGCTTCATCATGCCATGTGATCGTGCCGCGATGCCCAGGGCACGGGTCAGGAAGGCGGGATCGTCTTCCTCCGCCGCCGCTTCCAAGAACGCGGCCACCGCTTCCGGCGTTTCCAGATAGTCCGCGGCATCATAGGGGCGGGTTACAGTCTGGTCAGGCATCCGGCTTCTCCTTTGCCGCTGGCAAGGCGGCCGCCAACAGTTGGGCGGTGGCAATGTCCTTGGCTTGGGTGGACTTGTCACCGGCACACAGCAAAACCACCAGCACGGCGCCACGTTGGACAAAGTACACACGGTAGCCGGGGCTGTAATCGATACGCATCTCGCTGATGCCATGGCCTATGGGGCGAACATCCCCCTGACTACCCTCTGCCATCCGTAGAATACGGACATGGATACGTGCCTTGGCCCGCTCATCACGCAGGCGCCGCATCCAATCCGCGAAGGCGTCGGTTTCACGAATCTCGATCACGACCCAACTGTGAACCAAAGTTGACAGTCCGTCAATTGTGACAGCCCATGCGCCCCATTATTAAGTTTCTGTGATGCTGTTACCCTGGGGCCGGCAGGAATGTTATTTCCTCCGGTCCCGCTTCCAGGCGGGCAGGGTAAAGACCAAGAAACGGGCGGGTGGGTTGAAATGCGGTGGTATGAGGTGCGGCCGGTCCGGTTCGTGATCATCGGAGTGGCGCTGGTGGGGCCGACGGCATCCATCCTGCTGGCCTTGCTGCTGGCCGGCCATGTCGATGCTCTCATTGCCCTGCCGGCGCTGCTGGTCAATGTCGCGGTCGCTGTCGCCATTCTGCGCATGATCCAGTCCGACACCCGCCGCCTGACCGACTATGCCGAGGTGCTGGGCGAGGCGTCGGCCCCCCTGCCGCCGCCGGAGGTGGCCAGCGTCACGGCGGAATTCATCGCGTCCGCCATGGCGCGGGCGCATCAGGGCTGGCTGGACCGGGAAAGCCGCGATGCCGGCCGCGCCGGCCTGTTCGAAGCCGTCATCGACCAGCTGCCGGACCCCGTCATCCTGCTGGGGCAGGGGCGGGAGGTGCAGCGCGCCAACCAGGCCGCCCGCAACCTGTTCGGCGACAGGATCATGGCCCGCGATCTGGCCAGCACGGTGCGCACACCCAGCCTGCTGGAGGCGGCCGATGCCGTCCTGGCCGGTGGCGCCTCGCGCAGTGTGGAGGTGCTGCTGCCCGTACCGGTGGAACGCACGCTCCAGGCGCGGGTGAAGCCCTTCCGCCCCCCGGGGGAGGAGAATGGGCCGTTGCTGGTGCTGCTGACCCTGCATGACATCACCATGCTGAAGCGGGCGGAGCAGATGCGGGCCGATTTCGTGGCCAATGCCAGCCATGAGCTGCGCACGCCGCTGGCGGCCCTGATCGGCTTCATCGAGACCCTGCGCGGTCCCGCCAAGGATGACCCGGCGGCACATGAGCGCTTCCTGGGCATCATGTTCGACCAGTCCAACCGCATGTCGCGGCTGGTCAACGACCTGCTGTCCCTGTCGCGCATCGAGATGGACGAGCATTCGCCGCCGACGACCGAGATCGACGTGGCCAAGATCGTGCGCAACGTGGCGGCGACGCTGGAACTGCGCGCCGCGTCGCGCAAGGTGAAGCTGCGCCTGGAACAGCCGGAGCCCATGCCGCCCGTGGTGGGGGATGAGGACCAGCTGTCCCAGGTGTTCCAGAACCTGATCGACAATGCCATCAAGTATGGCAAGGAACAGACGGAGGTGACCGTCGCCCTGACGGCGCCCGTCAATGGCAAGGCCGGTTCCGTGCGCGGCCCCGCCATCATGGTGGCCGTCACCGACCGCGGCGACGGCATCGCCCGCACGCATCTGCCGCGCCTGACGGAACGATTCTACCGCGTCGATCCCGCCCGCTCGCGCGCGCTGGGCGGCACGGGCCTGGGCCTGGCCATCGTCAAGCATATCGTCAACCGCCATCGCGGACGGCTGATCATCGACAGCGAGGTGGGCAAGGGCAGCACCTTCACCGTCGTCCTGCCGGCGGCGAAGGTGGTGGAGGGCAAGCGCGAGGCGGGTTGACTCTCACTTCTTCTCTGCTGCCGCCTTCTTCTTCTCCGCGAATTCCTTGGCTTCCGGTGCGTGCAGGCCGCCATCGGCCAGGAACTTCCACGACCCGTCCTTCTGCTTGCGCCAGATGGTGACATAGCGCGAGGGGGGCAGTTCCTCCTTCGTGCCGTCGGGCTTCACCTTGTGATAACGGGCCTTGCCCCAGGTGTATCCCAGCGTGCCGTCGACCGACACGGCACCATCCACCGGGCCCCAGTCGATCTCCAGGTCGGGGGAGAAGATCTTGGCCAGATCGGCATTGTCCGTGCCGGGAACGGGATCGTTCAGCATGGAGACGCGGGCCTCGGCATATTCGCTGAAGGCCTGGCCCGCCCCCACCTGCTTGGCGCGGGCGGCGAAGGCGCGGTCGGCCTCCATCACGCCCTGCGTGGGGTGGCTCTGCGCCATCACCGGCCCCATCGCCGGCAGTGTCATGATTGTTGCGCAGGTCAGCGCACCGAACACCCGCGTAATCATGCCGGTCTTGTGCCGGCGTTGGTCCGAAACACCCATGTCCAGTTCCTTGCAGAATTGAAATTTCTTTGTGATTTCAATGGTGAAGGAGGTTTTTGCCGCTGCCAATGGCCAATGTGTAACGCCATTGTATCGCCGGTGCCGCCTGTGACCTTCCGGGGGCAGTGTCATCGAACTGTAACGCAGATGTAGTATTTGCGTCTCTCAGCACAGCTATGGTCCCGGCACCCAGCAGGGACATGGACACATGATGATGGCGGGCGTCACGGGACGCACGCCCTTCTGTGTGCCGCCCAGATAACCGGAGGCCCTTGTCGTGACCACCAAGAAGCTCGTCCTCGCCGCCGTTCTCGGCGCCGTTTCCTTCGTCGGCCTGGCCGGCGCCGCCGCTGCCCGCGACCAGATCCGCATCGTCGGTTCCTCCACGGTGTTCCCCTTCACCTCCACGGTTGTCGAGCGCTTCGGCCAGACCACGAAGTTCGGCGCTCCGATCCTGGAATCGACGGGCACCGGCGGTGGCATGAAGCTGTTCTGCTCCGGCATCGGCGCCGATTTCCCGGACGCCACGGGCGCCTCCCGCGCCATGAAGGCCAGCGAGTACGACACCTGCCAGAAGAATGGCGTCGAGCAGATCACCGAGCTGGTCATCGGCTATGACGGCATCGGCTTCGTGCAGTCCAAGAAGGGCAAGCCCTTCAACGTGACCAAGGCCCAGCTGTTCGCTGCTCTGGCCAAGGAAGTCGAAGTCAACGGCCAGATCGTCGCCAACCCCTTCAAGACCTGGAAGGATGTCGACGCTTCCCTGCCGGCGATCGAAATCGAAGTCCTGGGCCCGCCGCCGACGTCGGGTACCCGCGACGCCTGGGTCGAGCTGGTGATGGAGCCGGGCTGCAAGGAATTCCCGGCCATCAAGGCCCTGGACGCCACCCGTCACGCCGCCGTCTGCAAGACCGTCCGTGAGGATGGCGCCTATGTCGAAGCCGGCGAGAACGACAACGTGATCGTGCAGCGCCTGTCGGCCAACCCGAACGCCTTCGGCATCTTCGGCTACAGCTACCTGGAAGAGAACCAGGACAAGCTGCACGGCCTGTCGATCAACGGTGTGGAGCCGAAGTACGAGACCATCGCTTCCGGCCAGTACCCGATCTCCCGTCCGCTGTATGTCTACTTCAAGAACCAGCATTTCGGCGTGATCCCGGGCCTGAAGGAGTTCCTGGGTGAGTACGCTTCCGAGCGTGCGATGGGCGACGAAGGCTACCTGGCCGACAAGGGCCTGGTGCCGCTGCCGGCCGACAAGCGCAAGGTGTCCGAACAGGCCGCCCTGAAGCTGACCCCGATGGCCAAGCCGGCCTCGTAATGTGCAGCCCGGGCCGGCGCGGATGAACGGTCTTCGGATCGGACTCATCTGCCGGCCCGGTGTATAAGCAGATGGCGGGACCGGCGGCGTCAAACTCTTGATGCCGCCGGTTTGCCATGCAACCGGTATTCCCCTGACAGCGGCGGATCGAAACCTATGTCAGTCACCTTGACCGTTGCGGTCCTGTTGCTTTTGTCCCTGACCGGCTTCTGGCTTGGACGCAACCGGGCCGTGGCTGTGGCCGGCGGCCGCATCGCCAATCTGCATTCCGTCCCGACATATTACGGTTCCTACATGGCGCTGTGGGCCGGCCTTCCGGCCCTGGTCCTGGTCCTGGTCTGGGTCGCCCTGCGCGGCGCCGTCATGGACTGGATCGTGCTGTCCTCCATGTCGCCGGATCAGCTGGAAGCCTGGGCACGGGTCATGCTGGCCCCGGCGGAGCTGGAAACGCTGCTGACCTCCGTCGCTGATGGCGCCTCGGCCCTGACGCAGACGCACCGTCAGCTGCTGCTGATCAATATCGGCAACCTGGCCATCGGGCAGCCGCAATATGTGAACCCGGGCGTCATTGATGCCATCCAGCCCGCCGCATCGCACATGACGCAGCTGCGCGGCCTAGCCGACTGGACACTGTTCGGCGCCGTCATGGCCCTGGCCGGTGGCGGTCTGGCCTTCACCTGGTCGAAGATCAACCCTTCTTTCCGCGCGCGCAACAATGTCGAACGCGTCGTCACCGCCCTGCTGGTGCTCTGCTCCACCATCGCGGTCCTGACCACCGTCGGCATCGTGCTGTCGCTGCTGTTTGAAAGCATCCGCTTCTTCACCAAGGTGCCGATCACCGAATTCCTGTTCGGTCTGCAATGGTCGCCGCAGACCGCGATCCGGGCCGATCAGGTGGGCTCGTCCGGTGCCTTCGGTGCCGTGCCGCTGTTCACCGGCACGTTGCTGATCGCCACCATCGCCATGCTGGTGGCGGCCCCGGTCGGTCTGATGTCGGCCATCTACCTGTCCGAATATGCGCCCAAGCGGGTGCGCGGTCTGGTGAAGCCGGTGCTGGAGATCCTGGCCGGCGTACCCACCGTGGTCTACGGCTTCTTCGCCATCCTGACGGTGGCACCGTTCATCCGCGACCTGGGCGCCCTGGTCGGCCTGCCCATCTCCTCGCAGAGCGCACTTGCCGCCGGCATCGTGATGGGCGTGATGATCGTTCCCTTCGTCTCCTCGCTCGCCGATGACGTGATCAACGCCGTGCCGCAGTCGCTGCGCGACGGGTCCTACGGCCTGGGTGCGACCAAGTCGGAAACGATCCGCCAAGTGGTGATGCCCGCGGCCCTGCCCGGTATCGTCGGCGCCATGCTGCTGGCCGTCAGCCGCGCCATCGGCGAGACGATGATCGTGGTGATGGCCGCCGGCCTGCAGGCCAGCCTGACGCTGAACCCGCTGGCCAGCGTTACCACGGTGACCGTGCAGATCAAGTCCATCCTGGTCGGCGACCAGGAGTTCGACAGCGCCAAGACGCTGTCGGTCTTCGCCCTGGGTCTGGTCCTGTTCCTGGTGACCCTGGCGCTGAACGTCGTCGCCCTCCGCATCGTCCAGAAATACCGGGAAAAATATGACTGAGATCGCAGAGCCGATGCAGACAGCCGCTCCCGTGTCGTTCCACACCGGCGACGTTGCAACCAAGCGACTGAGGGCGCGTTATGCGGCCGAACGACGCTTCCGTGTGTATGGCATCCTGGCGATCATCTTCGCCTGTTCCATGCTCGTCATCCTGCTCTCCACCCTGCTGAAGGAAGGCACCTCGGCCTTCTTCCAGACGGAAGTGAAGCTGGCCGTCACCGTCGATGCCAGCGTCATCGATCCGCAGGGCACCGGCAACCCGGCCGAATGGGACCGCGGCGCCTTCCAGACCCTGGTGTCGGAAGCGCTCTACAAGGACTTCCCCGAGGTTACGGGCCGCGTGGAAAAGCGCGACCTGCGCGGGCTGGTCAGCCCCGTGGCCGGCGTGCGCCTGGGCAAGATGCTGGACAAGGACCCGTCGCTGGTCGGGCAGACGATCGATGTCTGGCTGCCCGCGTCCGACGGTATCAACCAGATCGTCAAGGGCGGCATCGACCGCGACCTGCCGGAGGTCGAGCGTCCGATCAGCGACAAGCAGCTAGCCTGGTTCGACAGTCTGGAACAGCGCGGTGACGTGAAGTCGGCCTTCAACACCACGTTCTTCACCGCCAGCGACAGCAACTATCCCGAACTGGCCGGCCTGTTGGGCGCTGCCGTCGGTACGTTGCTGACCATGCTGGTGACGCTGGCCACGGCCCTGCCCATCGGCGTGGCGGCGGCGATCTACCTGGAAGAATTCGCACCGAAGAACCGCCTGACCGAGATCATCGAGGTCAATATCAACAATCTGGCGGCCGTGCCCTCCATCGTGTTCGGTCTGCTGGGTCTGGCGGTGTTCCTCAATTTCTTCGGCATGCCGCGTTCGGCCCCGCTGGTCGGCGGTCTGGTGCTGGGTCTGCTGGTGCTGCCCACCATCATCATCGCCAGCCGTGCCGCCTTGAAGGCGGTTCCGCCCTCGATCCGCGAAGCGGCATTGGGCATGGGCGCCTCACGCCTCCAGGCGGTGATGCATCATGTGCTGCCGCTGGCCATGCCGGGCATCATGACGGGCACCATCATCGGCATGGCGCACGCCGTGGGTGAGACCGCACCGCTGCTGATGATCGGCATGAACGCCTTCATCACCTCGGCACCCGGCAGCCTGCTGGACAGCTCGTCCGTCATGCCCGTGCAGATCTTCATGTGGTCGGACAAGCCGGAACGCGGCTTCGTCGAATTGACCTCGGCCGCCATCCTGGTGCTGCTGGCCTTCCTGATCATGATGAACGGCGCCGCCATCTGGCTGCGCAAGAAATTCGAACGTCGGTGGTAAACATGGACAGCATGACCCTGAACAAGCCTGTGCAAGCCGCCTCTCACCCGCCGGTGAAGATGCTGGCCCGCGACGTGAAAGTGTTCTACGGCGCCAAGCGCGCTTTGCACGGCGTCAATGTCGAGCTTTACGAGAACGAGGTGCTGGCCATGATCGGCCCCTCGGGCTGCGGCAAGTCGACCTTCCTGCGGACCTTGAACCGCATGAACGACACGATCGACATCTGCCGCGTCGAGGGCAAGATCCTGCTGGATGGCGAGGATATCTACGATCCCAAGCTGGACGTGGTGCAGCTGCGCGCCCGTGTCGGCATGGTGTTCCAGAAGCCGAACCCGTTTCCGAAGTCGATCTACGAGAACGTGATCTACGGTCCCAAGCTGCATGGCCTGGCCACCCGCAAGGACGAGTTCGACGCCATCGTCGAGACCTCGCTGAAGCGTGCCGGTCTGTGGAACGAGGTCAAGGACCGCCTGCATGAGCCCGGTACCGGCCTGTCCGGCGGCCAGCAGCAGCGCCTGTGCATCGCCCGCGCCGTGGCCGTCAGCCCGGAAGTGATCCTGATGGACGAGCCCTGCTCGGCCCTGGACCCGATCGCGACGGCGCATATCGAAGAGCTGATCGACGAGCTGCGTGAGAGCTTCACCATCGCCATCGTCACCCACAACATGCAGCAGGCCGCCCGCGTCTCCCAGCGCACGGCCTTCTTCCACCTGGGCGACCTGGTGGAAGTGGGTGATACCGAGGAAATCTTCACCAACCCGCGCGACGAGCGCACCCAGGGCTACATCACCGGCCGGTATGGTTGAGGGTTGAAGCGTTTCGCGCTTCACCACCCTTCTGCTTTCCCCGCGAAAGCGGGGACCCAGGGGCCACGGGCACTACCGTGGTTCCAGGCGGCCCCTGGACCCCCGCTCATCAAGGGGGAGGCAAATGAAGATTATCTGTCTCTCGAATTGAGGACCCACGTCCATGTCGCCGACCGAACATACCGTCAAGTCCTTCGAGGCGGAATTGCAGCGCCTGTCCAACCAGATCGCCCAGATGGGCGGCGTGGTCGAGGCGCAGGTGGAAGCGGCCGTGCAGGCCGTGGGCCGCCGCGATGTCGAAAGCGCGTCGCGCGTCATGCATGGCGATGCCCGCCTGGACGAATTCGAACGCCAGATCGAACATGACGCCATCCGCATGCTGGCGCTGCGCGCGCCGGTCGGCGTCGATCTGCGCGAAGTGCTGGCGGCGCTGAAGATTTCCGCCGATCTGGAGCGCACGGGCGATTACGCCGCCAACATCGCCAAGCGCTCCATCGCGCTGGCCCAGCTGCCGGTGATGCGCCCCGCCGGGACCATCCCGCGCATGGGCCGTCTGGTGCAGGAGATGCTGAAGGACGTGCTGGACGCCTATATCGACCGCGATGTCGAAAAGGCCGTGGCCGCTTGGCATCGGGACGAGGAGCTGGACGATCTCTATACCAGCCTGTTCCGCGAGGTCCTGACCTATATGATGGAAGACCCGCGCAACATCACGCCCTGCACGCATCTGCTGTTCATCGCCAAGAACCTGGAACGCGCCGGCGACCATGCGACCAACATCGCCGAGACCGTGCATTTCCTGGTGAAGGGCCAGCCGCTGACGGCCGAACGGCCCAAGAGCGACAAGTCCAGCTTCACCATCATCGAACCGGTTGATAGCGAGGGCTGATCCAGCCCCGCCCGTCACTGCCTAGAACCCAGGGATACCGATGAACGCCGCCTTGAAGCCGCTGATCCTGGTCGTCGAAGACGAAGCCGATCTCGTCACCCTGCTATCCTATAATCTGGAACGCGAAGGCTTCCGGGTCATCACCGCCGGCGACGGGGAAGAAGCCCTGCTGCAGGCCGACGAGCGCAGCCCGCATTTGATCCTGCTGGACTGGATGCTGCCGTTGATGAGCGGTCTGGAGGTTTGCCGCCAGCTGCGCCGCAACCCCAAGACCCGCGAAACCCCGGTCATCATGCTGACGGCGCGTGGGGAGGAGGCGGACAAGGTTCGCGGCCTGAACAGCGGTGCGGACGATTACCTGTCCAAGCCGTTCAGCCCGACGGAGCTGGTGGCCCGCATCCGCGCCGTGCTGCGCCGCGCCTCCCCGGGTCTGGCGGAGGAGTTGTTGCGCTTCTCCGACATCTCCATGGACCTGGCCGCCCACCGCGTGCGCCGGGGCGGCCGCGACATCCATCTGGGCCCGAAGGAATTCGCCCTGCTGCGCCATTTCATGCAGCATCCGGGGCGCGTCTTCTCGCGCGAACAGCTGCTGGACATCGTCTGGGGCCATGACGTCTATGTCGAGCTGCGGACGGTGGACGTGCATATCCGCCGCCTGCGCAAGGCCCTGAACGAAACGGAAGAGCAGGATGTGATCCGCACCGTGCGGTCGGCGGGCTACGCGCTGGATACGAAGACGACGATGTGATGTGCAAAGGGCCGCCCGACGGGGCGGCCCTTCTGCTATCACCCCAACTGCCGGCGCAGATGGTTCAGCACGTCGGTGCGGGTCAGCAGGCCCAGGAACTTGCCCTCATCCTGGATGATCGCCACCATGTTGCGGTCGAACAGGGCGCGCAGGTCGGATGTGGTGGCGGTCAAGGGCAGGGTCTCCAGCCGGTTGACCATGGCCGTATAGACCTTGTCGCGGAAGCGGGCCGGGTCCTTCTCGACATGCAGCAGCAGGTCGCTCTCATCCAGGATGCCGATCACCCGCTCGCCTTCCATCACCGGCAGCTGTGACACGTCGGAGATGCGCATCCGCTTGTACGCTGTCAGCAGCGTATCCTCCGGCCCCACCGTCACCACCTGGCCCTTGTCGAAACGGCGGGTCATCAGGTCGCGCAGGTCGTTATGACGTTCGCGCGGGGTGAAGCCGTGATCTTCCATCCAGGCGTCGTTGAACATCTTCGACAGGTACTTGTTGCCCGTGTCGCAGACGAAGGTGACGACGCGCTTTTTGGTGGTCTGGGCGCGGCAATATTTCAGGGCGGCGGCGAACAGCGTGCCCGATGACGACCCGGCCAGGATGCCCTCCAGCCGCAGCAGGTCGCGCGCGGCGTTCAGGCTTTCGGTGTCGGTGACGTAATAGGCGGCCTTGGCGTACTGAAGGTCGCAGATCGGCGGCACAAAATCCTCGCCCACGCCTTCCACCACCCAGGAACCGGGCTCGTCATGCGTGCCCTTGTTGACCAGGTCGGCGATGATGGAGCCGGCGGGATCGCCGATCACCATTTCCGTCTTGGGGCTGGCCTTGGCGAAGAAGGCGCCCAGGCCGGTGAAGGTGCCGCCAGAGCCGATGCCGGAAACCACGGCGTCGATATCGCCGTCCAGCTGCCTAAACATCTCCGGACCCGTCCATTCCTCATGGGTCTTCGGGTTGGCCGGGTTGGCGAACTGGTTGACATAGAAGCTGCCGGCGATCTCCTGCGACAGGCGCTCGGCGATGTCCTGGTAATAGGCGGGGTGGCCCTTGCCCACGTCGGAACGGGTGATGTGGATCTGGGCACCCAGGGCGCGCAGATTGTTGATCTTCTCCGTCGCCATCTTGTCGGGGATCACCAGGATCAGGCGATAGCCCTTGGCGGCGCAGACCAGCGCCAGGCCCAGGCCGGTATTGCCGGCCGTCGCCTCGATCACGGTGCCGCCGGGGGCCAGTTTGCCCTCCTGCTCGGCCGCCTCGATCATCTTCAGGGCGATGCGGTCCTTGATGGAGCCGCCGGGATTCTGGTTCTCCAGCTTCAGATACAGCTCGCACGGGCCGGTATCGAAGCGGGTGATGCGGACGACCGGCGTGTTGCCGATCATGGACAGGATGGCAGGCGCCGAAGCGGGCGTCGCGGACATGGGTATCCCCCCTGGGGCAAATGGTTTTGCCACCAGGGAACCGCATCCTGGATTTCCCCGCAAGAGCCTGTGGAATTACGAAATCAAGCTGCGGCGCGGGCGCCCGGGACGCACGATTCCGGCGCAAATGGCCGCCCCTCGGCATCGATCAAACCCGCCTGGAAAAGCTGGTCGACATTGTCGGCCAGATTCTGCGCACAGGAGGCGCGGTCCCAGCCTTCCAGCCAGTTCTGCTCCAGGAAGGCCAGCACTGCCGGCTGGCCCAATTCGACCTCCCACAGGATGCCGAGCAGCGAGGCCAGGGCCTCTTCCCTGATCTGCTCATCCTTGCCCACGGCGATGGCTTCATTGGCCTCATCGATGCGGCCGGACTCGGGGCCAGCGCCCAGGCCGAAATCCACCAGCCCGCGCCGTTCCGGCGGCGCCACCAGCCAATGCGCCACCTCATGGATCAGCACATAGGCTTCCGACCGGGTGCGGATGGAAACACCGTCATAGGAGAAGGCATCCTGCGGCGCCTCGTCGATCACGCCGATGCCGAAGGCACGGGCCAGATCGACCGCCGCCGCGCGATGTTCCGCCGTATCCACGCCCAACGCGATCAGGTCGCGCGTGGCGGCGATGCGGGCCAGCACCTTGGCCGTCAGGCTGCCGGGCGACAGGTTCGCGGCCACGCTGTCCAGCGCCTGGGGCAGGATGTCATCGGGGATAGTGGTCAGTTGCATGGGCGGGGAGGATAGCCGGAACCGGGCCCACGTGAAGTGCCAAACCATCGCGGCCGCTCTCCCCGGCGCGCAGAGGTGGCCGGTGCATCATTGCGCCAGCAAAGCAAGGATATAGGCCTTGGCGGCATCGGCATTGCGGGCCCGAAGCGCGCCGCGCCGCCACAGGTCGCACAGCCCATGCACCGTGCCCCAGGCTTGCATCACCCGGTCGCGCAGCGCGATGCTGAAGCCGGGCGCGTCGTCGGGCTGGCGGAAGGCGCGAGCGGCCAGCCGCGTGACCTTGGCGACCGAGGGCGCCAGGGTCGGATGGGTCAGGTAATCCTGGCCCGGTATCCCGTACATCAGGGCGTACAGCGCCGGGCGTTCCAGGGCGAAATCGACATAGGCGCGGTAAAGCGGGCCGGCACTGGGCTGTCCATCGGCATCGAAACCCGCCTGGATGCCCAGGGCCAGCCGGTCGAACCCCTGTGCCGCCAAAGCCAGGGTCAGTTCGTGCTTGTCGGTGAAATGGCGATAGAGCGCGCGGTGGTTCACGCCGGTGGCTGCGGCCACGGCACGGAAGGACAGGGCGTCGGGCCCGTCCGTCTCCACCATGGCCAGGGCCGCCGCCAGGGCGGCCGCGCGCAGGTCGCCATGATGGAAGCTGTCGCGCCGTGGAATGGGTATCACGACCGCTTGGGACTGACGTACCATTCCACCACCATCTTCGACACCGGATTGCCGGCCGCATCGGTGATCTCCACCTCTACGGGGAAGCGCACCTTGCCCTCGGCCTCCAGTTCGGCGCGCAATTCCGTGCCCGACCGGCCGGTGCGGGCGGTGGCGCGCAGATCACCCTTGGCCAGGGTCAGGAACTGGATGGTGGCCTGTGCCGCCACGGGCCGCACATTCATCAGCACGGGGGCCATCGCACCGGCCATGGCCCCACCGCTGGCGGTCTCGGCCAGGGTGAAGATGACGCCGGCATGGGGGGTGCCCAGGTGGTTCTTCACCTCCGCCCGGTCGGTCACCCTGGCCTCGGCGATGCCGTCGCCCAGGCTGACCAGGTCGATGCCGCAATGGCGGACAAACGGAAGCGAACCCGCCATCTGCTGGCGGATCATGTCATAGACCATCTTGGGCCTCACCTTGAACAGCAGGGGAAGAACGATTTTCAGCATGGCTAAAGTCTCCGATGGAGACATTAAGCGAAAAGCGAACGATCGGTCAAGAATGTTTCGTCGGCCTGGGGAAGATTGGTCAGGAGCTGCGGGAGAAACGCCAATAGCTCAGGTGATTGCAGGCCTCGCCGGCCAGCGCCCCGCGCCGGTCGGGCTCGGCGTAAAGCGCCGGTGGGAAATGGGCGCGGATCGCGTCGGTGGGCACGTAATCCAGCGCGATCATCAGCCGTTCCTGGTCCGCCGCGTTCTCCACCTGATGCGGGAAGCCGAAATCACCGGTCCATAATGTGCCGGGCGGAAAGGCCACCTTCTCATGCCCGATCCAGGTGAAGGCTTCGGGCGCAGCCTGGACGGTCAGCAGCAGCCGGCAGAATGGCAGGTGCAGGGCCTGATTGTCGAAATGCCATTCCAGCATGCCGCGGGGCGGCTGGCGCAGGATATAGGCGCCATGCGCCATCCCGCCAAAGCCGGCCATGATCGGGTCCAGCACCGGCAGGTGGGCCATGATTGCGGTCGGTGTGCCGGCCGGAATGCCATAGTTGGCGGGCATGCGGGCCAGGGTGATGGCGGTCCAGTCACCATTCTCGCTGCCATAATGCTCGCGGTCCGCCACTGGCACGCTGTCGATGGCGGCAAGGGTTTGGCGGACCAGCTCCCGGCCATCCACCAGGATGTCGGACGCCGCCGCCAGCATCAACCCGCTGTCCAATGTCTGCTGCTGCCAGGGGTGCAGGTCCGTCATGGTGTCACCGGCGATGGAACAGGGTGATGCGATAGGCCGGCCGGTCCGGCCCTTCCGGCATCTGCAAGGCCAGCTCCTCGCCCAGGAAGGCGGTGCGATCGAAATCGGGGAAGAACGTATCGCCCGGCGGGCTGGCGGCGATTTCCGTCAGGAAGATGCGGTCGGCCAGCGGCAGGGTCATGGCATAGATCTGCGCCCCGCCGATCACCATCACCTCTTCCACCCCGGCCTCTTCCGCCAGGCGCTTGCCCGTCGCGATGGCGGTGTCCAGATCATGGACGACGATGGCCCCCTCGGCCGTGAAACCGCGGTTGGCGGTCAGGACGATATGCGGCCGGCCGGGCAGGGGCTTGGACCCGAAACTTTCCCAGGTCTTGCGGCCCAGGATCACCGGCTTGCCCATGGTCACCTGCTTGAAGAAGCGCAGATCGTTGGGCAGCTTCCAGGGCATGCGGCCTTCATGGCCGATGACCCCGTTGCGGGCGACGGCGGCGATCAGGGAAATGAACAAGGCGGGTCTCCAGACGGTCGATGGGTGACAATAGCCGCCCGCCGGGCTAATGAACAACCATCCGCAGCAGTTGGGCAACCGGAGCCGACGGAAGATGCGCCATCCTGAACAGCAGTACCTGGACCTGATGGCCGACATCCTGGCCCGCGGTGATCAGCGCGTTGACCGCACCGGCGTGGGCACGCGTTCCCTGTTCGGCGCCATGATGCGCTTCGACCTGTCGGACGGGACGGTACCGATCCTGACCACCAAGCGCGTCTATTGGAAGATGGCGGTCAAGGAGATGCTGTGGTTCCTGACTGGCGGCACCAATATCCAGCCGCTGCTGAAGGACAAGGTCACCATCTGGACCGACTGGCCGCTGGCCACCTATCGCCGCGAGACGGGGGAGGACATCACCCAGGCCGCGTTCGAACAGCGCATTGTCGAGGATGACGCCTTCGCCGCCCGCTGGGGTGAGCTGGGCCCGGTCTATGGCAAGCAATGGCGCCGCTGGCTGGGCCCCGACGGGCGCGAACATGACCAGATCGCCACCCTGATCAAGGGCTTGCGCGAAACACCCGCCAGCCGCCGCCTGCTGTTCCATGCCTGGAACGTGCCGGAACTGGGCGGCATGGCCCTGCCGCCCTGTCACATGGTCTATCAGTATCATGTCACCAGCGACGGTCGCCTGAATGGCCTGATGTACCAGCGCAGCTGCGACGTGCTGCTGGGCCTGCCCTTCAACCTGACCGGTGCTGTGGCGCTGCAGGCCATGCTGGCGCAGCAGGCCGGGCTGCGGCTGGGCGAGTTCGTGTGGATGGGTGGCGACGTGCATCTCTACCTGAACCATCTGGACGCGGCGCGCGAACAGATGGCCCGCGTGCCCCGCGCCCTGCCGCGCCTGACCCTGGTCCAGCGTGCCGACAGTATCGACGGTTACCGGATCGAGGATTTCCTGCTGGACGGCTATGAGCCGCATCCGCCGATCAAGGCGGAGGTGGCGGTTTGATGGGCGGTTTGCCCACCAAATAATCAATATTTTACAGTATGATGACGGTAATTTTCGTGGGAAGCTGACGGCCCTTTCGACCGGCCGGAGATGCCCCGCGATGACCCGCCTGCGTTGCCTTGCCCTGTCGCTCTGCCTTGCCACCGCGCTGACCACCCTGCCGGCCACGGGGGCCTGGGCGCAGAAGGAAAGTGCGGTGATCACGGCGCTGCCCGTGGGCAAGGCCATGGTGTCGTCGGCCGATCCGCGCGCGACGGAGGCAGGGCGGGAAATCCTGCGCCAGGGGGGCAGTGCTGCCGATGCGGCGGCGGCCCTGATGCTGGCCTTGACCGTGGTGGAACCGGAATCCTCGGGCATCGGCGGGGGTGGCTTCATGCTGTACCACCCGGCCGGAACCAAGGACACGTTCAGCTATGACGGGCGGGAGGAGGCGCCGGCCGCCGCCAAGCCCGACCGGTTCATGAAAAACGGGCAGGAGATGGATTACGAGGATGCCCGTTCGGGCGGCCTCTCCGTCGGTGTGCCGGGCAATATCCGCCTGATCGAACTGGCCCATGCCCGCCATGGCAAGCTGCCCTGGAGGGCCCTGTTCCAGCCGGCGATCAAGCTGGCGCGCGACGGCTACGTCGTCACCCCGCGCATGGTGAAATACCTGAAGGAACAGACGCCCCTGCTGAAGGTCTCCAAGGAGGCTCAGGAGCTTTACTACCTGCCCGACGGCACGCCCAAGCCGGCAGGCTCCGTCATCAAGAATCCCAAGCTGGCCGACCTGCTGACCCTGGTGGCGGAGCAGGGGGCGGATGCCTTCTACAAGGGGCCGGCGGCCGACCGGCTGCGCGCGGCGGTGGCCAATTCGCCCCGTCACGCAAGCGTGATCACCGCTGATGACATGATCGCCTATCGCGCCGTGCCGCGCCCGCCGGTCTGCGGCACCTATCGCGTCTATACGGTCTGCGGCATGGGGCCGCCGTCCTCCGGCGGCATCGCGGTGCTGAGCATCCTGAAGCAGATGGAAGGGTTCGACATCCCCGCCATGGGCAAGGACAGCGTGGAAGCCTGGCACATCCTGGGCGAATCGATGCGGCTGGCCTATGCCGACCGGGCCAAGTGGCTGGGCGATCCCGACCATGTGAAGGTGCCCGTCGATGGGCTGACCGACCCCGCCTATATCAAGGAACGCGGCAAGCTGATCGATCCGAAGAAGGCCATGCCCAAGGCGCTGCCCGGCACGCCCAAGGATGCGCCGCGCGTGTCCGACATCCTGGACAATGAAATCCCCGGCACCACCCATTTCTCCGTGGCCGATGAATGGGGCAATGTCGCCTCCATGACCTCGACCATCGAGGATATCTATGGCTCGGGCATCATCGTCGACGGCTATGTGCTGAATAACGAGCTGACGGATTTCAACTTCGTCCCCGATATCGACGGGGTGCCCACCGCCAACCGGGTAGAGCCGGGCAAGCGCCCGCGCAGTTCCATGTCGCCCAGCATCGTCTATGACCAGAATGGTCAGGTCGTGCTGGCCATCGGGGCCGCCGGCGGCCCGACCATCATCGCCCAGGTCGCCAAGGCCATCGTCGGCGTGCTGGACTGGAAGCTGGATGTGCAGACGGCCATCGCCCTGCCCACCTTCATGGGCAATGGGGATGTGCTGCGCATCGAGGCCGGTACGCCGGTGGGGGCGATGGCCGACAAGCTGCGCGCCATGGGGCATGAGGTGCAGGTCGATGATTTCGGCGGCAAGCTGAACGGTATCGACAAGGTTACCGGTCAATGGCGTGGCGGGGCCGACCCGCGGTCCAACGGCACGGCGGGTGCTCCCTGACAAACCCCTTTAAACCGGCCGCGCGACCGCCTATATAGTGCCTTGTCGGGTTCGCCCGACTATGGGGATAAACGCGGTGTGGAATAGACGTTGCGGACCCGGGGGCGGTACCCGGCGCCTCCACCATTCACCTTCGGCCTGACGGTTGCGGGTTCATGGGGGCGAAACAGGATCGACGCGCGTAATAAAGGCATAGTCTTCCCTCGGCATGATACCGCCGTTATCGGGTCAAACCTCATAGATGCCAACGATAACTCGGCGTCTGACCTTCGCATGGCTGCCTAATTCCCCCTAAAGGGCGTTAGTCAGTTAGCTTAGTTCGCAGCCCGGGGGGAGCTGGGCAACAGAATCCCCCCACCTTATATATTTGTTCCCTCAAGCGCCGGGCGCGGCCATCCGGCCGCTTGGCTAACGGCGCACGTGCGCCGGGCCGGCAGTCGCCGGCCTTCGATTTGTTCCCTCAAGCGCCGGGCGCGGCCATCCGTCGGCTTGGCTCACGCGACCACGGGGTCGCGGGCGCTCAATGCGCCAACCAAGCTGCGCTTGGTATTTGGTCCCCAATACCCTGCCATAAGGCAGCATTCCCGCATGGCTGCATGCGGGAATGCTGACAATTACGCCCGACGCTTGATTATCCGTCCGTAATAGGCTTGTCTGGGGCCGATGGGGGACGGGTTTGTACCGTCGCGTTCGTTGCCAGGGGTTTCAGTACCGATGTCGCAGGAAATGCTCCGCTATGACCGCATGGTCGAGGCCGCCAAGCGCGGCGTCGTCAGACAGGCCCTGCGTGAGGTTCTGAACCGCGGCGGACAGCTGCCCGGCGAACATCATTTCTACATCACCTTCCGCACCGATGCCGAAGGGGTGGATATCCCCGACTATCTCCGCGCCAAGTACCCGACGGAGATGACCATCGTCCTGCAGTACCAGTTCTATGATCTGACGGTGGAAAACGACAGGTTCTCCGTGACGCTCAGCTTCGGCGGCGTGCTGCGCCGGTTGCTGGTGCCCTTCATCACCATCGTCACCTTCGCCGACCCGTCGGTGAATTTCGTCCTGCAGTTCCAGCCCGACGACATGCCCGATCTGCTGGTCGATGAGGAGGTCGAGGAGGAACTGGAGCAGGCCGACGATGCACCCGTCGCCGAGGGCGAGGGGGACGATGACCAGCCCAAGCCCACCGGCACCGTGGTGGCCCTGGACGCCTTCCGCAAGAAATAAGCCCCACCATGGCACCGCGTCCCCAGCCCCCCTTCGTCGCCCATATCCTGGAGTTGATGGAACCGCTGGGGCCGGTGGTGGCCCGATCCATGTTCGGTGGCTGGGGCCTGTCGATCGACGGCATGACCTTCGCCCTGATCGCGGGCGAGGAACTGTATCTGAAGACCGATGACCGGAACCGCCCCGCCTTTGAGGCGCTGGGCTTGCCGCCCTTCGCCCCCTTCGCGGATCAGCCCGACAAGAAGATGAACTATCACATGCCCCCGGCTGAGGCGCTGGAGGATGCGGACAGCCTGCTGCCCTGGGCCCGTGGGGCCTTCGAGGCGGCGTTGCGCGCCCCGCGTAAGGGCAGGAAGAAGTAGTCGTCAGCATTTTCGCACGGTCGTGCTTTCCTCCTTGACGGCACGGGTCGGTTCGGGCGTCCTGTGCCCCAACCATAAACCCGAAGGAGGGAGTCCCGAAATGACCGAACATGTGCTGGTGAGCGATGCCGATGGCGTGCGCACGATCACGCTGAACCGTGCCGACAAGCGCAATGCCCTGACCGCCGCCATGTATTCGGCCATGGCCGATGCGTTGAAGACCGCACCGGATGCCGGCATCCGTGCCGTGCTGTTCCAGGGGGCGGGCGGTTTCTTCACCGGCGGCAATGATATCGGTGATTTCCTGGCCAACCCGCCTTCCACCAATGATGCGCCGGTGTTCCAGTTCCTGCAGGCTATCGCCACCACGCCGCTGCCCCTGGTCGCGGCGGTCGAGGGCATGGCGGTCGGCGTGGGTACCACCATGCTGCTGCATTGCGACCTGGTCTATGCGGCCCCCGATGCCCGCCTGCATGTGCCCTTCGTCGATCTGGGCCTGGTGCCCGAAGCCGCCAGTTCCATCCTGATGCCGCGCACCATGGGTCATGCTCAGGCCGCCCGCATGCTGATGCTGGGTGAACCGCTTGGGGCGGAGGAGGCACTGGCGAGCGGCATCCTGTCGGGTATCGTGCCGGCTTCCGATCTGGCCGCAACGGCCCTGGCCAAGGCCAAGCTGCTGGCTGCCAAGCCGGTCAACGCTATCCGCCAGACCAAGGCCCTGATGCGCCCCGGTCAGGCTGAAGTGCTGGCCACCATGCAGAAGGAAGCTGGTATCTTCGGCGCCTGCCTGCGCTCGCCGGAAGCCAAGGCCGCCTTCCAGGCTTTCATGACCAAGGGCAAAAAGTAATTCCCGATTGGGGGAGTGGCGGTGCGGGCGGCGATGCGATAGAGCTATGCCGCCCTGCAACATGACCGGTCCCGTGCCCTGATGATCCGCCGCCTTGCCGTTTGCGCCGCCGCCCTGCTGGCCTTGTCGGGCCCCGCCATGGCCCAGTCCGCCCTGTTCGGCATGGAGACGACGAACGAGACCGCCCCGCTGTGGGAAGCCAGCATCCTGGCCGCCGGCGGCTATGTCGCGCATTATCCGGCGGCTTCCGAAGGGCAGTTCAAGGCGCTGCCCGTGCCCTTCCTGATCTATCGCGGCGACAATCTGCGCATCGGCGATAACGGCTTCATCCGCGCGCGCCAGGAAATGGCCGGCGGGCGGTTCGAGCTGGATATCGGCCTTGACGGGTCCTTCGATGTCGACAGCAAGGACAACAAGGCCCGCCAGGGCATGCCCGACCTGGACCTGTTGATCGAAGCCGGGCCGAAGGCGACCTGGCACTTCATGCCCAAGCATGCGGATGTGCAGGTCGATCTGGGCGTGGAGGTGCGTGCCGTCATCGCCACCCGCTTCATCGGGTTCGATTACGAAGGTATCAGCGTCAATCCGGAATTGAGCTGGTTCGACCGTTCGCTGGGCGGGACCAAGCTGCGTGGCTACGCCTCCATCGGGCCGGTCTTCGGCTATGACGGGGTGAATGATTATTTCTATGGCGTCGAAGCTGCTTATGCCACGGCGAGCCGCCCCGCCTACAAGGCGGATGGCGGCTATATCGGCACCAAGTCCACGCTGGGCTTGGCCTATCCCGTCAATGACCGGTTGCTGGTCTTCGGTGCGGCCCAGGTCGGCTATTATGGCGGCTCCGCGAATGAGGACAGCCCGCTGTTCCGCGACAAGACGAATTACAGCCTCGGTGCCGGCGTGCGCTGGTCCTTCTGGCAGTCCGATACCCGGGTGCCCGTCGTTCGCTGATTTCGCTGCCCAATTCCGCGCCACTGCCGTGTTTGTGGGCAGCGCAAGGCAACCGCCATCGGGTTAATCCCTTTGGAATGGGCCGCACCACACTTGGCACGCGATTCGCAAAGTGCTTTGTGCACATGCGCGGGGATATTGGGCTCTCCCACCGGCTGGCGACAGGCGGGTAGCATGATGTTGAAATTGGGGTCCTCCGGGACCCGGCTGGGGACCGACGCCCGGCAGTGGGGAAACCCGCTGCCGGGCGTTGTTTATTTCACCCGGTACAGTGCATGCCGGCGCAGCGGATGGTCTGCCGCCAGGGCCGGATGGTCGAAATCGCCGTCCGGGTCATGGACCATGCCGATCCGTTCCATCACGGCCCGGCTGGCCCTATTCCCCACAGCGGTGAAGGACACGATATTGGGCAGGCGCAGCACGTTCAGCCCATGATCCAGCGCCGCCTTCGCCCCCTCGCTGGCCAGCCCGCGCCCCTGCCATTCACTGCCCAGCCGCCAGCCGATATCCACAGCCGGGGTGAAGCGTTCCTCGAACCGCACCGGCTGTATCCCGATCATGCCGACCAGGGTGCCGCCGTCGCGCAGGGTGGCGGCCCAGAAGCAATGGCCGTGGGCCTCTTGATATCCGCACTGGCGTTCGATGCTGGCCTGGGTCATCTCGCGGCTGATCGGCCCGCCCAGCCATTGGTGGACGGCCGGATCGGCATTGATGGCGGCCAGGGCATCCAGGTCGCTGTCCAGCCAGGGGCGCAGGATCAGGCGGGCGCTCTCGATCATCGTCAATCCACCATCCGCACCTGCGGCAGGCCGATGCCCGCCGCCACCCGTTCGCGCAGCACGTCGCGGCGGAAGCGGTGCAGTTCCGCCGGGCGCCCCCCGGTATGCGCTTCCTGTGACCCGGTAGCCTCCACTAAGCCACCGGCCAGGACAAGGCGGCGGAAATTCTGCTTGTGCAGTTGCACCCCCGACAGCGCCTCCACGGTGCGCTGCAGGCGGAACAGGGTGAATTGCTGGGGCAGCAGGTCGAACACCAGCGGCCGGTATTTCAGCTTGCCGCGCAGCCTTCCCAGCCCCACGGCCAG
This sequence comes from Niveispirillum sp. KHB5.9, assembly GCF_048066115.1. Lineage (NCBI taxonomy): Bacteria > Pseudomonadati > Pseudomonadota > Alphaproteobacteria > Rhodospirillales > Azospirillaceae > Niveispirillum > Niveispirillum sp. KHB5.9. Next base: position 88,509 of record NZ_JBLTYX010000005.1, read on the forward strand.
GATGCGGCGATTATCCTGGGCCATGGGCGTGCCCATCTGGGCCGCCAGTTCCGGCTCGTTCAGATGGCCATTATCCAGGCTGAGGCCCAGGCGCTGCCGGATGGCGCGGTCGCGCAGCGCCTCTTCCACCAGGCCGGCGCTGTAGAGCAGCTCATACCGTTCCAGCACCCGTTCGGTGTCCCACAGCTCCTCCTCCGCGAAGGTGGTGGAGACGCGTTCGGCGCGGGCGGCGGCGATGGCGGGGTCGGGTGCCGCGGCGATCCAGCGCGACAAAGCCGGCAGGATGGTGCGGGTCAGGATGGCGGGCCGCCCGTCGCGCCAATCCTCCCACGGGAAGTAATCGTACCAGTCGTGCCATTCCGCCGCGCCGCTGCCCGACAGCGGTGCCTCGCGCACCAGCGCCATATAGCCGACGGAGACGACGCGCGAACTGCCCTCCAACTCGCGCGCATCCCGGTACCGGTCACCGAACGTGTAGAGCTGTTCGACATAGCGCAGCGGCAGGCCCGTCTGTTCCTCCACCCAGCGGCGCAGACCCTGTTCCAGGGTGCGGTCGCGGTCGGCGGTGAAGGGACCGAAGGGCAGGGCGTCCTGCCCCGCCGTGGCATCGCGCTGTTCCGGCGTCGCCAGGTTGTGGGTCATGCGCCGGACCACCAGTACGCGCGGCACCTCGTCCGTCACCGCGACGATGACGGCGGTCAGACCCAGCACTGTCGAGTCGGGCATGGCCACGGGCTGCGGTTTCCCTGACGGAAGGAATGGCGGGCGGGGGCGGATTCGAAAAGAAAGCCTTAGTCGCTTGTAAAGCAATGGAATGCCGTATGCCAGCCTGTCGGCGGCATAAGCGTTCCCGGACGCGCAAACGTCACCCAGCCCTCTTTTGGCCGACGCATAAAAGGCGCAAGGTACCGTCCGCGAACCGTGCCGGGGCAAATCCAGCCACACAACCGCCCCGACAAGATGCGGTCCATTGCGGGAGATACACCATGGCGTTCAAGCTCGAACAGCGTAAGTCCGAGCTGGTGGAACAGGTCGTCGCCAAGCTGCGCGGACGCCTTTCCAAGGATAAGGCCGGCCTGGCCGAAGGTTTCGTGCGGGCCTTCTATCGCAACGTGTCGCCCGACGACATGCTGCGTTCCACCGCGGATGAGCTGTATGGCGCGGCCATCGCCATCATGCAGTTCGGCGGCAGCCGCCAGAAGGGCGAGGCCCTGGTCCGCGTGCTGAACCCGCGCGTCGATGCCGACGGCTGGCATGCCCATCACACGGTGGTGGAAATCGTCAATGACGACATGCCCTTCTTGGTGGACAGCGTCTCGGCCGAACTGAACCGCCATGGCCTGACCGTGCATCTGATCGTCCATCCGGTGATCCGTGTCAGCCGCGATGCCAATGGCCGCCTGACGGCCATCTGGCAGAATGGCGACGCGCCGGCCGATGCGATCGCGGAATCCGTGATGCATATCGAGGTCGATCAGCGCACGGGTGCCGATGAACTGGACGCCATCCGCGCCGGCATCGCCGGGGTCCTGGCCGATGTCCGCGCGTCGGTGACCGATTTCCAGGCCATGCGCACCCGCCTGACCGAAACCATCGACGGCCAGTACGGCCCGGTGGCGGCCGACGAGCGGGAGGAAGGTTTGGCCTTCCTGCGCTGGATGGACGAGGACCATTTCATCTTCCTCGGCATCCGCGAATACCGCCTGGGTCGCGACAAGGATGAGGAGACGCTGGACATCCAGCATGGCGAGGGGCTGGGCCTGCTGCGCGATGACGAGGTCTCCGTCTTCGACGGTCTGCGCTATTTCTCCACCCTGCCGCCGGAGGTGAAGGCCTTCGTGCGTCAGCCGCGCTTCATGATGGTGACCAAGGCCAACAAGGACAGCACCGTCCATCGCCGGGCACCGCTGGACGCGGTCATGGTCAAGCTGTTCAACGATGCGGGGGAGGAGATCGGGGAGCGGCTGTTCGTCGGCCTGTTCACCAGCACCGCCTATAACCGCTCGTCCCGCGACATCCCGTTCCTGCGCCAGAAGGTCAACCGCGTCATCGCCCGTTCGGGCTTCGATCATCGCGGCCATGACGGCAAGGCCCTGGTCCATATCCTGGAGACCTATCCGCGCGACGAGCTGTTCCAGATCGGCGATGACGAGCTGTACGACATCGCCATGGGCGTGCTGCATTTGCAGGAACGCCAGCGCGTGGCCCTGTTCGTGCGCAAGGACCCGTTCGAACGGTTCGTCTCCGCCTTGATCCATGTGCCGCGCGACCGGTACGACACCGACCTGCGCAAGCGCCTGCAGGGCCTGATCGAGAAGGCCTATGACGGCACCTCCACCCAGGTGAACGTCTCGCTGTCGGAAAGCGTGCTGGCCCGCGTCCACCTGATTGTGCAGACCAATCCCGGCAAGGTGCCGGATGTGGATGTGGGCGAGCTGGAAAGCCAGCTGATCGAGGCGGCGCGCGGCTGGCGCGACCGTCTGACCCAGGCTCTGGTGGAGGAGAAGGGGGAGGCCGCTGGCCTGGCGCTGGCGCGCAAGTATAATGCCGCCCTGCCGGCATCCTATCAGGAGGCGTACACGCCGGACGAGGCGGTGGTCGACATCGCCCGGATCGAACAAATCATCGCCCAGGGCGGCATCGCGCTGAACCTCCACCGGCCGGTGGAGGCGGATGCCCATCAGCTGTTCTTCAAGGTCTATCAGATCGGCAGTCCGGTGGAACTGTCGCGCGTGCTGCCCATGCTGGAACATCTGGGCCTGCGCATCCTGGCCGAAGGCGGCCCGTTCGAGGTGGAATTCCCCGGCGATACGTCCAACATCTTCATGCAGGATTTTGACATGCGCACGGCCGATGGCCGCGCCGTGGAACTGGACCGCGTGAAGGCCGCGTTCGAGGATGCGTTCCAGCGCGTCTGGACGGGGGAGGCGCAGTCCGATGCCTTCAACCGCCTGGTGCTGCTGTCGGGCATGGACTGGCGTGAGGTCACCATCTTCCGCGCCTATGCCAAGTATCTGAAGCAGGCCAAGTTCGATTTCAGCCAGGAATATATCGAGAATACGGTCGCGACCCATTCCAAGATCGCCCGCCTGCTGCTGGACCTGTTCCGCTTCAGCCATGATCCGGTCATCCTGACCAAGCTGGGCCGGGATGAGGTGGATACCAGGCGCAAGGGTTTGATCCTGGAGATCGACCACGCGCTGGACGCCGTCACCAACCTGGATGAGGACCGCATCCTGCGCCGGATGCTGAACATCATCCGCGCCACCCTGCGCACCAACTTCTTCCAGAAGGGTGCGGACGGGAAGGCGAAGTCCTACATCTCCTTCAAGCTGGACAGCGCGTCGATCGACGATCTGCCGTTGCCGCGCCCGTGGCGGGAGATCTGGGTCTACAGCCCGCGGGTGGAAGCCATCCATCTGCGCGGCGGCAAGGTCGCCCGCGGCGGCATCCGCTGGTCCGACCGCAAGGAGGATTTCCGCACCGAGATCCTGGGCCTGATCAAGGCGCAGATCGTCAAGAACGCGGTGATCGTGCCGGTGGGCAGCAAGGGCGGCTTCATCGTCAAGAACCCCGTGCCGGCCAGCGCGGGCCGCGAGGCGGTGATGGCCGAAGTCATCGAATGCTACAAGACGATGATGCGCGGCCTGCTGGACATCACCGACAATCTGAAGAACGGGGCGGTGATCCCGCCCGCCGATGTGGTGCGGCTGGACAGCGACGATCCTTACCTGGTGGTGGCCGCCGACAAGGGCACGGCCACGTTCAGCGACATCGCCAATGGCGTGTCGCGCGATTACGGCTTCTGGCTGGATGATGCCTTCGCCTCGGGCGGGTCGGCCGGTTACGACCACAAGGGCATGGGCATCACCGCGCGCGGCGCGTGGGAGGCGGTGAAACGCCATTTCCGCGAGCTGGGCAAGGATATCCAGAATGAGGATTTCACCGCCGTCGGTGTGGGCGACATGTCGGGCGACGTGTTCGGCAACGGCATGCTGCTGTCGCAGCATATCCGCCTGATCGCCGCCTTCGACCATCGCCACATCTTCGTGGACCCGACCCCGGATGCGGCCGTCGGCTGGGCGGAACGCAAGCGCCTGTTCGATCTGCCCCGTTCGTCCTGGGCCGATTATGACGCCACCAAGATCTCCGCTGGTGGCGGCATCTTCGATCGCGGGGCCAAGTCCATCCCGCTGACCACGGAAATCCGCGCCGTCCTGGATATGCAGGGCGAGCGGGCGACCCCGGCCGAACTGATGCGCGCCATCCTGAAGGCCAAGGTGGAACTGCTCTGGCTGGGCGGCATCGGCACCTATGTGAAGTCGTCGGACGAAACCAACGCCGATGCCGGCGACAAGGCCAACGACGCCATCCGCCTGTCGGGCCGCGAGCTGCGGGCCAAGGTGGTGGGCGAAGGGGCCAATCTGGGCTTCACCCAGCGTGGCCGTATCGAGGCGGCACAGGCCGGCGTGTCGATCAATACCGACGCCATCGACAATTCGGCCGGCGTGGACACGTCGGACCATGAGGTGAACATCAAGATCCTGCTGCGCGACGTCATGGATGGCGGCGGCATGACGCGCGAGCAGCGCGACGTGCTGCTGGCCCAGATGACGGACGAGGTGGCGGAGCTGGTCCTGGCCGACAATTACAAGCAGACCCAGGCCCTGACCATCGCCCAGGCCACCTCTGTGGAGACGCTGGAGGACCAGGCCCGCTTCGCCCGCACCATGGAAAAGGCCGGCAAGCTGTCCCGCACCATCGAGTATCTGCCCGATGATGAGGAGATCGCGTCCCGCGCCAATGCCAAGCGCGGCCTGACGCGGCCGGAGACAGCCGTGCTGCTGGCCTATGCCAAGATCGACCTCTATGACCGGCTGCTGGCCTCCGACCTGCCCGACGATCCCGTCGTCGGCCGCGACCTGATGCGCTATTTCCCCAAGGCCTTGCAGGAGAAGTTCCCCGACGCCGTGGCCCGCCATCAGCTGCGCCGGGAGATCATCTGCACCGCCGTCACCAACGGCATGGTCAACCGCGTCGGCCCCACCTTCACCTGGGAGATGGTGGAACAGACCGGCCGCAGCGAGGGCGACGTGGCCCGTGCCTATCTGATCGTCCGCGACGCCTTCGGCCTGCGCCGGCTGTGGGACGCGGTGGAGGATCTGGATACCAAGGTGCCGGCCGCCGTGCAGACGGCCATGATGCTCTATACGGGCCGGCTGATGCGCCGGGCCGTGCCCTGGGTCCTGGCCAATGGTTCCTATCCGCTGGACATCGCCGCCGAAAGCGCGCGGCTGGCGCCGGTGGTGGAGGAGCTGACGGGCCATCTGCCCGACGTGCTGTCGCCCGCCGCCCTGAAATGGCTGGCGGAGACGGCGGGCAACTGGTCCAAGGACGGGGTGCCGGGCGATCTGGCCCGCCGCGTCGCGGCCCTGCCGCTGCTGGCGGCGGCCACCGACATCGCCCAGATCGCCATGGAGGCCGGGCGCGACCCGTCCGACGTGGCCAGCCTGTATTTCGACCTGGGCGACCGCCTGGGCCTGGAATATTTGCGGGCCCGCACGACGGAAGTGAAGACCGACAATCACTGGCAGCGCCAGGCGGTTGCGGCCTCATTGGACGATCTGTTCAACCTGCAGGCCCGCCTGACGGCCCGTGTCCTGACCCAGAATCCGGGCGGCGATCCGTTCGGCGCCTGGGCGGCCCAGCGCCAGGGCCCGCTGGAGCGGATCAACAGCCTGCTGACCGACCTGCGCGGTGTGGCCGCCCTGGACATCGCCATGCTGGCGGTGGCCGGGCGTCAGTTGCGCGGGTTGCTGGCGGGGTAATGCCGACGGTCAGAATGACCGTCGGCATCGGCGGCGACTGCCGCCGCGCCGCGCGTGCGGCGTAGCCAAGCCCACGGATGTGGGCGCCGGCGACTGAGGAACAACAAAAACGGGGGCGGCTCAGGCCGCCCCCGTTCCCCGGTTCGGTGCCGGCCTTGTCGCCACGAACGTCGCCGTGCAGCACAGGGTCAGTCCCACCACAATGGGTACCCACGGCTTGGTCGCCGTGAAGAACACGATCAGCCAGGACAGCGCCATCACTGAAACGGCCGCGATCTTGGCCCGCGTCGGGATGGCCCCCTGTTCGCGCCAGTCACGCAGCGGCGGCCCCCAGCGCGGATGGTCCAGCAGCTTCTGCGCCTTTTCCGGGTGCGAGCGGAAATAGGCCCACAGCGCCACCAGCAGGAACGGCGTGGTCGGCAGTACGGGCAGCACGGCCCCGGCCATGGCTAGGCCGACGCAGACATAGCCCAGGGCCATATAGAAGGGCCGCCAGCGGCGGTTGCTCGTCGGCTCGCTCATCCCGCCGCCATCACCAATCGCAAATCATTCGCAACAATGTGGACCCGGTGCGGGTGGTTGGCAAGGCTTGTCCCGTGATAGAAAACGGCAACCGCTGACGGAGATGCCCCATGTCCCGCGACATCCTCTACCTGCTGCCGCCCGATTTCCCGGACGAGAAATATCCCGGCCAGCGCTTCTATTGCGCCGATTGCATGTTCATGGAGGGGGTGCTGGCCCGTTTTCCGGAACTGCTGGCGAAGATCGAACTGCGCCGCCATGACTTCCCGCGTCCCAGGGCGGAGGTTGTGGCGCTGGTGGGGGAGGCGAACCAGGGTCTGCCGCTGCTGATCTTCGGTGATGATGCCGATGACGGGCTGGAGACGGGGCGGCATAGCGGTTTGCGCTTTGCCGGCACGCGGGTGGCGATCATGAAGGCGCTGGCCGTGCGGCACGGGATTCCGTTCCCGCATCCGTAAGGGCAAAAAAGGTGGGCGGTTGGATTTCTCCAACCGCCCACAAGGTCGATCGCCGTGAAATGACCGGACAACGGCGATCGTAGAGGACCGTAAAGGGATCAGGCACGCCGCGGCAGTGCCGCCGCCTCGCGCGCCAGGGCGGTGATGCCGGCCCAGTCGCCTTCCTTGACCAGATGGTTCGGCGTCACCCACGACCCGCCCACGCACATGACGTTGGGCAGGGCCAGGAAGTCGGGGGCGGTAGCCGCACCCACGCCGCCTGTGGGACAGAACTTGATCTGGGACAGGGGCGAGGACACGGCCTTCAGCATGTCGATGCCGCCCACCACCGTGGCCGGGAACAGCTTCTGGTGGCGGATGCCGCGCGACAGCAGGTACATCATCTCCGCCGGCGTGGCCACGCCCGGCAGATAGGGGATGCCGCTGTCCAGCACCGCATCGACCAGGGCCGGATAGGTACCGGGGCTGACGATGAACTTCGCACCCGCATCGGCCACCTGTGCCACCTGTTCCGGCGCGATCACCGTGCCGGCGCCGACCACGGCACCCGGCACCTTGGCCATGATACGGATGGCCTCCAGTGCGGCCGGCGACCGCAGGGTCACCTCCAGCACGGGCAGGCCGCCGGCGACCAGCGCCTCGGCCAGGGGCTGCGCATCTTCCAGCCGGTCGATGATGATCACCGGGATGACCGGGGCCAAGCTGGCGATTTGGGCGATATCCATGCTCATCGTGTCGGTTCCGGTCAGGTGTTGGTGTTGGGGGCGGCGAAGCAGGAACCACCCTGTTCGGCGCCCAGTGCGGCAGCGCGGAAGGCGCCGAACAGGTTGCGGCCCATGCCCCATTCATTGCCGGACAGGTCGGGAACGGTGACGGTGCGCGCAGCGAATTCCGCCGCATCGACCAGCACGTTCAGTTCCCCCGTCTCGGCATCCAGGCGGATGATGTCGCCATCCTGGACACGGGCCAGCGGTCCGCCGGCCAGGCATTCCGGCGTGATATGGATGGCGGCCGGCACCTTGCCCGACGCGCCGGACATGCGGCCATCGGTGACCAGCGCCACCTTGAACCCCTTGTCCTGCAACACGCCCAGGCCGGGCGTCAGCTTGTGCAGTTCCGGCATGCCATTGGCGCGCGGACCCTGGAAACGGACCACGGCGACGACGTCGCGGTTCAGCTTGCCGGTCTTGAAGGCGGCCTGCAGCGCGTCCTGGCTGTCGAACACGGCGGCCGGCGCCTCGATGATCCGGTGTTCCGGCTTCACGGCGGACACCTTGATGACGCCACGGCCCAGATTGCCGGACAGCAGGCGCATGCCGCCCGTGCTGTCGAACGGTTCGGTCGCGGGGCGCAGCACCTTGGTATCGGCGCTGACCTTCACGCCGGGGCGCCAGGTGGCGACACCGTAATTGTCCAGGAACGCGTCCTGACGATAGGGCTCCAGCCCGCCATCGCCGGCCACGGTCTTCACATCACCATGCAGCAGGCCACTATCCAGCAGTTCGGAAATCACGAACTGCATGCCGCCGGCGGCGTGGAAATGGTTCACATCGGCCACGCCATTGGGATAGACGCGGGCCAGCAGCGGCACGGCGGAGGACAGGTCGCTGACATCCTGCCAGTCGATGCTGATCCCCGCCGCTGCCGCCATGGCGACCAGATGGATGGCATGGTTGGTGGACCCGCCGGTGGCCATCAGGCCGATGATGGCATTGACGATGGCCTTCTCATCGATCACGTCGCAGATGGGGGTGTATTCGTCACCCAGCGCGGAAATCTTCACGGCCCGTTCGGCGGCCGCGACCGTCAGCGCGTCACGCAGCGGCGTGTTGGGGTTGATGAAGCTGGAGCCGGGCAGGTGCAGGCCCATGATCTCCATCAGCATCTGGTTGGAATTGGCGGTGCCATAGAAGGTGCAGGTGCCCGGCCCATGGTAGCTTTGCGACTCCGCCTCCAGCAGCGCGTCGCGACCCAGCTTGCCCTCGGCATACAACTGCCGGACCTTGGCCTTCTCCGGGTTGGACAGGCCGGACGTCATCGGGCCGGCCGGCACGAAGATCGCCGGCAGATGGCCGAAGGACAGGGCGCCGATGAACAGGCCCGGTACGATCTTGTCGCAGACGCCCAGATAAAGGGCGCTGTCGAACATGTTGTGCGACAGGGCGATGGCCGTCGACATGGCGATGACGTCGCGGGAGAACAACGACAGTTCCATGCCGGCCTGGCCCTGGGTGACGCCGTCGCACATGGCGGGCACCCCGCCGGCGAACTGCGCCACCGCACCCACCTTGCGCACGGCATCCTTGATCAGCGCCGGATAGCGTTCCAGCGGCTGATGCGCCGACAGCATGTCGTTGTAGGCGGAGATGATGGCGATGTTCGGCTCGTTCCCCGACTTCAGCTTGGCCTTGTCATCGGGGCCGCAGGCGGCGAAGCCATGGGCCAGATTGCCACAGGCCAGCGTGCCACGGCGCGGACCGCTGCCGCGGGCGGCGCGGGTCTGCTCCAGATATTTGGACCGGGTGGCTTCGCTGCGGGCGATGATCCGGTCGGTGACGCGGCGGATGGCGTCCTGTGTCATGTTCGAGACTTCCTCTTTCGGGGGCCCCTTGCGGGGATCAGGGCGCCCACCAGATGGAAACGGGGACCTTGTCCTGGTGCAGGACGGCGCGGACGGGGGCCGCTTCGACCGGGCCCGGCTGCAACGCCGCGTCCAGGACGGACTTCTTCTTTTCGCCCGTGATCAGCAGGGCGATGGCACGCGAGCGCAGCAGTTCCGGCAGGGTCAGGGTGATGCGTGCGGGTACACCACCCGCCGGGGTAACGGCCGCCACGGCCAGCCCCAGCGCACCGCTCAACGCCTCTGACAATCCCATCGCACCGGGGAAGAAGCTGGCCGTATGGCTGTCCTCCCCCATGCCCAGCAGCACCAGATCATAGGGGCGCGGCATGGTGGCCAGCCGGCTGCTGGTGCGGGCCAGACCGTCGGCCGGCGTCCCACCGACGCTTTTCAGCCCGACGACCGTGGCGCCCTTGGCGACCGCCCCCGACAGGGTCCGGCGCACCATGGCCTCGTTGCTGGCCGGATCGTCCAGATCGACCCAGCGCTCATCCGACAGGGTCAGATAGACCTTATCCCAGGGCAGGTCGATCATATCCAGCCGGGCGAACAGGTCGGCCGGGGTCGTGCCGCCGGACAGGACCAGCGAGGCGCTACCATGGCTGGCCACCGCATCGCGGATCAGGCCGGCGATATGGTCGGCGAACGCCGTGACCAGGGCCGATTTATCGGCGTGATCCTTAATAATCGGCATCGTTCCACCGCCGATCATCGCGGGCCAGAAGCAATGCTGCCGACAGCGGGCCCCAGCTTCCGGCGGGATAGGGTTCGGCCGGCTGGTCGGTATCCTTCCAGCCCTTCTGGATGGTGTCGATCCAGGCCCAGGCGGCATCCACCTCGTCCCGGCGCATGAACAGCGACGGGTTGCCGCGCACCGTGTCCATCAGCAGCCGTTCATAGGCGTCGGGATACCGGTCCTTGAACGTCTCCGCATAGGACAGGTTGAGTGGCACCGACCGCAGGCGCAGGCCGCCGGGGCCGGGCACCTTGGTCATGATCGACAGGTTCACGCCCTCGTCCGGCTGCAAGCGGATGACCAGACGGTTGGCGGTCAGCTCACCCGCACCCCGGCCGAACACATTGTGCGGCGTGGCCTTGAACTGGATGACGATTTCGGAATAGCGGGTGGGCATGCGCTTGCCCGTGCGCAGATAAAACGGCACCCCGCCCCAGCGCCAATTATCCACCTCCGCCTTGATGGCGACGAAGGTCTCGTTGTTGGACGATGCACCCAGTTCGTCGGCATAGCCGGGGACGGTTTTGCCCTCGATCGCACCCTGGCGGTACTGGCCGCGCACGGTCTTGGCCTTCACCTCCTGCGCGGTGATGGGGCGCAGCGCGCGCAGCACCTTGATCTTCTCATTGCGGATCATGTCCTCCGTCAGGGATGACGGCGGCTCCATGGCCACAAGGCAGAGAAGCTGCAGGAAATGGTTCTGCACCATGTCGCGGAGCGCGCCGGCCTTGTCGTAATATTCGGCGCGGCCTTCCACGCCCACCTTCTCGGCCACCGTGATCTGCACATGGTCGATATAGTTGGCGGACCAGAGCGGTTCGAACAGGGCGTTGCCGAAGCGCAGGACCATCAGGTTCTGCACCGACTCCTTGCCCAGGTAATGGTCGATGCGGAAGATCTGCTCTTCCTGGAAAATCGCCCCGACCTCGTTATTCACGGCATTGGCCGATGCCTGGTCCTTGCCGATGGGCTTTTCCAGGACGACGCGCGTCTTGGGGCAGATCAGGTCGGCATCCTTGATATTGCGGCAGATGGCGCCGAACAGGGCCGGAGATGTGGCCAGATAGAAGACGCGGGCCTTGTCCCCGCCATCTTTCAGCGCATCGGCCAGATGCGGCCAGTTGCCGCCCGGCTTGGTGGCGTCCAGCGCCACATAGGCGATGCGGCCCAGGAAACGGTCCAGCACGCCCTGATCGATATCCTCGACCGGGATGAACTGGCCCAGGGCCTTGGTGATCTGGGCACGGAAGGCGGCGGTGTCCTGATCGGTGCGCGAGACGCCGATGATGCGGCTGTCGTCGGTCAGCTGATGGTCGCGCTCGCGATAATACAGTGCTGGCATCAGCTTGCGCAGGGCCAGATCGCCCGTGCCGCCGAACACCACATAGTCGAAGGGGTTCACCTGCATCACATCAGCCATGGCACCCGGCCCGCCCGTCCCTTGATTTCGGGCCGTTTTTCGGCCCAGGCGGCGCGCACCCCGCGCCGTCTTCTGTCCTGAATGTAGCAGAATTACCGGTCGGGGCAAGCGGCGACTACGCGCGCTGCCTGCAATTCCGGCATTCGTGCGCATGTTTCTGACCTTCATGCTGCGCTGCGGCGTAACTTTACTACGGCATTTGCCTTTTTAGAAGCATTTCGGCGGCGCAACGGGCCAAGGTCTGCGGGCAATGGTGCCCCGCTGTTACCGCCGATATGGCAGCCTTGCCAAAAGGATGCGGATTTCGTGTAATTCCCTTACACGGCCTACCGGCCGACTTACAGGTTTGGGGAGCGCGCGACGTGCTTGAACGTATCCGCGGCATGCAGGCCGGTCTGCGCCGGTCCGAACAGAAGATCGCCGAAGTGGTGCTGAAGCGCCCGCATTCGGTCGTCAATGCCTCGGTGGCGGAGGTGGCGCGCGAGGCGCAGGTCAGCCAGCCCACCGTGGTGCGCTTCTGCCGGTCCATCGGCTGCGCCGGGTTCCAGGATTTCAAGCTGCGCCTGGCCCAGGACCTGGCCACCGGCACGCCCTATGTACATGAGGAGGTGCGGCCCGACGATGCCGTGGTGGATGTGGCGGCCAAGGTGCTGAACCGCTCCATCGCGTCCTTGACCCGCGTGCGCAACCACACCAACCCTGAAGCCCTGGAAGAGGCGGTGCGCATCCTGACCGAGGCGCAGCGCATGGAATTCTACGGCTTCGGTGCGTCCGGTGTCGTCGCCATGGATGCGCAGAACAAGTTCTTCCGTCTGGGCATCCCCTGCGTCGCCTATACCGATTTCCATGTGCAGGCCATGTCGGCCACCCTGCTAGGCCCCAATGCCGCGGCCCTGGTCATCTCCCACACCGGCCGCACGCGCGAACTGCTGCGCTCGGTCGATCTGGCGCTGGATAGCGGGGCCAAGGTGGTGGCGCTGACCAGCGGCGGGTCGCCGCTGGCGGAAAAGGCCACCGTGTCGCTGTTGGTCGATGTGGTGGAAGATACCAGCATGTACACGCCGATGGTCAGCCGTCTGGCGCATCTGGCCATGCTGGACGTGTTGCAGGTGGCGGTGGCCCTGCGCCGGGGCGTCACCTTGACCGAAAGCTTGGCCCGGTCGAAAAAGACCATCCGGGAACGCCGGCTGGGGCCGCGCGGGAACGGCTGATCTTCTGCCCGCTTCCCAAGCCTGGATGGGCAACCTATGGTAAATTTCCGCCTTCCACCCCCAGCCCAGGCCGATCATGCCCCATACCCCGTCCGCCGCTGAGATCGCCGCCATCACCCATGCGACGCATGGCGACGTCTTCGCGATCCTGGGGCCGCATCCGTTGCATGATGGTTCGGGGCGGGTGGCGCTGCGGGTGTTCCGGCCCGACGCGGACAAGGTGACGGTGATCGGCCCGGACGGGGCGGAGCGGCTGGATCTGGCTCGGCTTGATCCCGACGGCTTCTTCGCCGGTACCCTGACGGCCGAACAGGCCGCCGGTTACCGCCTGCGCCTGACGCGCGGGACGGACAGGTGGGAGATCGAGGACCCCTACCGCTTCCCGCCGCTGCTGGGGGAGATGGACCAGTATCTGCTGGGGGAGGGGCGGCACTGGCGGTCATACGAGAAGCTGGGCGCGCATCTGGACGTGATCGACGGCGTGGCCGGGGTGCGCTTCGCCGTCTGGGCGCCCAGCGCGCGGCGCGTCTCGGTTGTCGGTGATTTCAACGGTTGGGATGGCCGCCTGCATGTCATGCGCCTGCGGATGGGCGCGGGCATCTGGGAAATCTTCATCCCCGGTGTGGGCGAAGGGGCGCATTACAAATACGAGCTGCTGGATGCCAACGGCCACCTGCTGCCGCTGAAGGCCGATCCGCATGCGCTGGCGGCGGAGTATCGGCCGGCCACCGCCTCCATCGTTGCCCGCATCGACCATCATGCCTGGCAGGATGGCGACTGGCTGGCCCAACGAGCGGCACGCAACGCCCGGTCGGCGCCGATCTCGATCTATGAGGTGCATCCGGGTTCCTGGCGGCGGCCGGACAAGGACGGCTATCTCAGCTGGCGCGATCTGGCGGACCAGCTGGTGCCCTATGTGCAGGAAATGGGCTTCACCCATATCGAGGTGATGCCCGTGCATGAACATCCGTTCGACGGGTCCTGGGGCTATCAGGCGTTGGGCCTGTTCGCGCCCACGTCGCGGTTCGGCACGCCCACCGATTTCCAGGCCTTCGTCGATGCCTGCCACAAGGCTGATATCGGCCTGATCATCGACTGGGTGCCGGGCCACTTCCCCACCGATGCCCATGGGCTGAGCCAGTTCGACGGTTCGCACCTCTACGACCATGCCGATCCGCGCCAGGGCTATCACCCCGACTGGAACACGGCGATCTATAATTTCGGCCGGAACGAGGTGACGAACTTCCTCATCTCCAACGCCCTGTTCTGGCTGCGGCATTACCATATCGACGGGCTGCGGGTGGATGCGGTCGCCTCCATGCTGTACCTGGATTACAGCCGCAAGGAAGGCGAATGGATACCCAACCGCCATGGCGGGCGGGAGAACCTGGAAGCCATCGATTTCATGCGCCGCATGAACGCCCTGGTCTACGGCACCGAGGAAGGGCAGGGCGGCGGGGCCATCACCATCGCGGAGGAATCCACCGCCTGGCCGGGCGTGTCGCAGCCCGCCCATAATGGCGGCCTGGGCTTCGGCTATAAATGGAACATGGGCTGGATGCATGACACGCTGAAATACATGCAGCTGGACCCCATCCATCGCCGTCATCACCATAACGACCTGACCTTCGGTCTGCTCTACGCCTTCTCCGAAAATTTCATCCTGCCGCTCAGCCATGACGAGGTCGTGCATGGCAAGGGTTCTCTGCTGGCCCGCATGCCGGGCGACGATTGGCAGAAATTCGCCAATCTGCGCGCCTATTTCGGCTTCATGTGGACCCATCCCGGCAAGAAGCTGCTGTTCATGGGCGGGGAATTCGCGCAAGGCCGGGAGTGGAACCATGATGGCCAGTTGGACTGGCATCTGCTGGACGGTGAAGGCGGCGGCCACTGGCACCGTGGCGTGCGCGATTTCGTACGGGACCTGAACCATCTTTACCGCGATACGCCCGCTCTGCATGAGCGGGATTGCGAGGCGGAAGGCTTCCGCTGGATCAAGGGCGGGTCGGCCGACGAAAGCGTGCTGGCCTATAGCCGTCATGGCTTCGCGGAAGGCTCCGTGGCCGTGTCGGTGGTGAATTTCACGCCTGTGCCGCGTCAGCGCTACCGCATCGGCCTGCCACGCGGCGGTGCCTGGCGGGAGGCGCTGAACAGCGATAGCAGCACCTATGCCGGCAGCGGCATCGGCAATGACGGGCTGATCCAGGCGGAAAACCTGCCCTGGGACGGGCAGCCCTGCAGTGCCGAGATCACGCTGCCGCCGCTGGCCTGTCTGGTGCTGCTGCCGGCTTGACCCCGGCCCGCATCGCGGTTATCCAAACCGGGCTCTGGCGGAGCCGACGGGTGTTGCAAACAGGCACCCCGCAAACTAAGTGCCCCGGATCGGGTCGGGAACCCGTCATGGGAGCACTTGAGATTGATCGACCGCAGCCGCCAGATCGCCCTTTTCGACCGTTACGACCAGCCCGCCGTGAATATCGCGGCCGTGGCCGATTGCCCGGATTTCGTGCCCGCGGCCAAGGATGCCGGCGTGCCGCCCTTCGCCCGTGTGCTGCATTCCATCGGCCGGGCCAGCCTGGACATCCCGCAATTCCGCCTGCGCCTGATGGAAGGACGGTTGAACGAGGTCAAGAACCTTACCCTGTCCTATACGGTGCTGGGCAGGGACCAGAACCTGAACTTCTCCACCATTCCCTATCAGCCGGATTTCCAGGCCTTCCTGAAGGATTACCTGGCCGACCGGGAACTGGCCCGCAATGCCCTGGAGATGCGGATAGAGCCGCTGACCAGCCGGGATTACATCTTCGGCACCTGCATGCCCTGGCTGCGCTTCACCTCCATCCAGCATCCCATGGCCCGGTTCGGGGATTGCTCCATCCCCAACATCGCTGTCGGCAAGTTCCGCCACGCCGATGGCCGTGTGGATTTCCCCATCGCCATCCAGGCCCATCACGGCCTGGTCGACGGGCTGCATATCGCCCAGTTCATCGCCCGGCTGGAACAGGTGCTGGCCGATGCCGTCAACGATCCGACCCGCTAGAGGCCGGACTTGAACCAACAAGGATGTTCAGCATGACAGACCAACCCACGGGTCGCCCCAACCGCCAGGGTTTCGCCACCCGCGCCATCCATGCCGGCCAGCAGCCCGACCCGACCACCGGCGCCATCATGGTGCCCATCTACGCCACCAGCACCTTCGTGCAGGAAAGCCCTGGCGTGCATAAGGGATACGAGTACGCCCGCAGCCAGAACCCCACCCGCATGGCGTACGAGGCCTGCGTGGCCGACCTGGAATCGGGCCATCGCGGCTATGCCTTCGCATCCGGACTGGCGGCGGAGGCGACGATCCTGGAACTGCTGGATGCCGGCGCCCATGTCATCGCGTCCGACGATCTTTATGGCGGCACCTACCGCCTGCTGCACCGGGTGCGCTCGCGTACGGCCAACCTGTCGGTGACCACCGTCGATCTGTCCGATCTGGCGGCGGTGGAAGCCGCCATCCGGCCGGAGACGAAGATGATCTGGGTGGAGACGCCCACCAACCCGCTGCTGAAGCTGGCCGATCTGGAAGCCTTGGCCGGTTTGGCGAAGAGGCGGGGCCTGATCTCCGTCGCCGACAACACCTTCGCCAGCCCCTGGATCCAGCGGCCGCTGGAGCAGGGTTTCGACGTGGTGGTGCATTCGGCCACCAAGTATCTGAACGGCCATTCCGACATGGTGGGCGGCATCGCCGTAGTGCGGGAGGCGGGGGAGATCGCCGACCGTCTGGCCTTCCTGCACAATGCCGTCGGCGCCATCCAGGGCCCGTTCGACAGTTTCCTGGTCATGCGCAGCCTGAAGACCCTGGCCCTGCGCATGGAACGCCACAGCCAGAACGGTGCCCAGATCGCCGAATGGCTGGAAAAGCATCCCGCCGTGGCCAAGGTCCGCTACCCCTACCTGCCCAGCCATGCCCAGCATGATCTGGCGAAGCGCCAGATGCGGGCCGGCGGCGGCATGGTGACCATCCATCTGAAGGGTGGGCTGGAGCCGGCGCGCCGCATGCTGGAACGCACGGAGCTGTTCAGCTTGGCCGAAAGCCTGGGTGGGGTGGAAAGCCTGATCGAACACCCGGCCATCATGACCCATGCCAGCATCCCCGCCGACCAGCGCGCCGCCATCGGCATCGATGACGGCCTGGTCCGCCTGTCGGTGGGCGTGGAGGATGTGACCGACCTGATCGCCGATCTGGAACAGGCGCTGCGGTAAGGGGTGGGAAGGTGGGGCAGGTGGTTTTCCGCTTGCCCCGACGTCTTTCCTTGCCCAAATCTGGTCTGTCGCCAGGGAGGGTGCCATGAGCCTTTATGAGAAGGATTTCTAAGCCTGGGCCAACCAGCAGGCCACCCTGCTGCGCGCCGGCAAACTCGACGCCGCTGATATCGCCAACATTGCCGAGGAGATCGAGAGCATGGGGCGAACGGAAAAGCGCGAGTTGGTCAATCGGCTGGCCGTTCTGCTGCTGCATTTGCTGAAATGGCAGTTCCAGCCGGAGCGCCGGGGAAAAAGCGGGCAGTTTTCGGTTAAGGAGCAACGCCGGAAGCTGCTTCGGCACATGCGGGACAATCCAAGCCTCAAGGCGGTACTGGCAGAGGCGATTGTCGATGCCTATGAGGACGCGATCGCCGACGCCTTCAAGGAAACTGGTTTGACGGAAGCGACCTTCCCGCCCGCCTGCCCCTATAGCTACGACCAGATGGTCGATGACGGCGTCTGGCCGGAATAAAAAAATGGCGCCCGGATTGGGGCCGGGCGCCAGTTGTTCAGCAATCCATACACATACCGCCTACATGGCGACTTGCAATGCCGGGTTCAGGGTCGGACTTCCCAAGCGAACTCGACATGGCAAGGGGTGTTCGGCATGGCCGCGATGGGGTTCATCTGCAGCCATGTCCAGAATTCCTTGAACGCCAGCTGGGGACGGGCCTGCGCGTATGCACCAACACGACCCGCAACCCGCTCGCTCAGCGTCCGCGTTACCTCCTCATAGGCGACTTCCGGTACGCCATGCGCAACCTGGACATCACCCGTGCGAGGATCGGCGGCCCGAAAGGAGTGGGCGCCGTCACGAAACGCATATGCAACTCGGATTGGTTCGTCTTGATACATCCTGTCCGTCCTCCGCCGGAGCACGCAGTTTATGTACCAAATGCCGGTCCAGACGGAAAGGAAAAATCCATTGCACGATACGCAGTGCAGCAATCCGTCTTTCGGCAGGCTTGCCGCGACAGTCTGTTTCAAAGACGGTTTGCCCTGAAACCGGGCAGCATGAATACCGCTGTCCTCAGTCTATGATGATCCGTGGCGCCTGACGTGCCCCGCCCAGGCTGATCTTATCCCAGACGCGGGCGGCTATGGTGCGATAGACCTTGGCGTGCTCGCTGTCCGGTTGCGACATGACGATGGGGGTACCGCTGTCGCTGGTCTCGCGGATGGCGATGTCCAGCGGCACTTCGCCCAGGAAGTCCACGCCCAGCTTGTCCGCCTCCGCCCGCGCCCCGCCATGGCTGAAGATGTCGCTGCGATGGCCGCAATTGGGGCAGCAGAAATAGGACATGTTCTCCACGATGCCCAGCACGGGCACGTCCACGCGCCGGAACATGTTCAGTCCCTTGCGCGCGTCCAGCAGGGCGATGTCCTGGGGGGTGGAGACGATGACGGCCCCGGCCAGCGGCACATTCTGCGACAGGGACAGCTGCGCATCGCCGGTCCCCGGCGGCATGTCGACCACCAGCACGTCCAGCTCTCCCCAGGCCACGTCGCGCAGCATCTGCTGGATGGCGCCCATCACCATGGGGCCGCGCCAGACCATCGGCGTTTCCTCCGCCACCAGGAAGCCCATGGACATGACCTTTACCCCGTGGCCGGCCAGCGGCTTCAGCACCTTGCCGTCCGTCGTCTCCGGCTTGCCCGACAGTCCCAGCATGCGGGGCAGGGACGGGCCATAGATGTCGGCATCCAGCAGGCCGACGCGCAACCCGTTGGCCGCCATGCCCAGCGCCAGGTTGACGGCGGTGGTCGACTTGCCCACCCCGCCCTTGCCCGAGGCCACGGCGATGATGGCGCGCACGCCGGGGATGCCGATCTTGGCCGGGCGCGGCGGCGGGGTGGGGGCCGGGGCGGCGTGGCTGTGGCCCTTGTGGTCGTGCCCCTTGTGATCATGCCCACCGCCGCCCAGCTTGGGCGGGGCGCGATGGGCGGTCAGCATGGCGGTGACCGACGTGACGCCGGGCAGCGCATCCACCGCGCGCTCCGCCGCCTGGCGCAGGGGTTCCAGTGCCGCACCCTTGGCAGGATCCACTTCCACGGCGAACGCGATGTTGCCGCCCTTCACGGTCAGGCCGGAAATCATGCCCAGCGTCACGATGTCCGTACCCCGGTCCGGGTCCTTCACACAACGAAGTGCCGCCAGAACCTGTTCCTCTGTGACCATCGGCATGGTTGAAAACCCCGTCTGCTTCCCAATATCTGCGGTGACCGTCGGGCCAAGGGCCTTTCGCCGACGCGCCGCGATATATAGGGTGGCGTGCAGCACTTAGAAAGCGTCCTGTCCTTGCGGGCAGGCCTGTCGGTTTGGCAGTTTGTGTTCGTCCAATCACCAAAGGGTCGGAAATATGCCCTGGAACAATCAAGGCGGCGGCAATGGCGGCGGACCGTGGGGCTCTCCCCCGGGCGGCGGCAACGGCGGCGGTAACAACCCGTGGGGTCGTCCGCCGGGCGGCGGCGGGCAACAGCCCGGCGGCCCCGACCTGGAGGATTTGCTGCGCAAGGGCCAGGAGCGGTTCAAGAGCATGACGCCCGGCGGCCTGGGCGGCGGCAAGGGCATCATGCTGGGCGTGCTGGCGCTGGCGGTGCTGTGGGGCCTGTCGGGCATCTATCGTATCGAGCCGGACGAACAGGGCGTCGTGCAGCGATTCGGCAAATATGTGCGCACCGAGCAGCCGGGCCTGCGCTATCACCTGCCCGCACCGTTCGAAACGGTGGACACGCCCAAGGTGACGCTCGTCAACCGGCTGGAGATCGGCTATCGCTCCGCCATCGACAACCGCCGCCAGGGTGGCGATGTCGTCGATGAAAGTCTGATGCTGACCGGCGACGAGAATATCATCGACATCGACTTCACCGTCCTGTGGGTGATCAAGGATGCCGGCAATTTCCTGTTCAAGATCCGCGAGCCGCAACTGACCGTGCAACTGGCCGCCGAAAGCGCCATGCGCGAGGTCATCGGCCGCACCGACATCCAGCCGGCCCTGACCGAGGCCCGCCAGGATATCGAGCAGCAGACCAAGCTGCTGTTGCAAACCATGCTGGACGAATACCAATCGGGTATCGAGATCAGCCAGGTGCAGCTGCAGAAGGTCGATCCGCCCGCCCCCGTGGTGGACGCGTTCAACGATGTGCAGCGCGCCCGCCAGGATCGCGAGCGTCTGCGCAACGAGGCCGAGGCCTATCGCAACGACATCATCCCCCGCGCCCGCGGCGAGGCGGAACAGCTGATCCAGCAGGCTTCGGCCTATCGCGAGCAGGTGGTCAGCCTGGCCCAGGGTGATGCGCAGCGCTTCTCCCAGGTCCTGTCGGCGTATACGGTGTCGCCAGAGGTTACCGCGCGGCGCATGTATCTGGAAACGATGCAGGAAGTGCTGGGCGGGTCCAACAAGATCATCATCGACCAGGGCAAGGGCAGTGGTGTCGTGCCGTTCCTGCCGCTGAACGAGTTGACGAACCAGCTCCGCCAACAGACGCCGGCCACGCCGGCGGCGCCACGCCAGTAAGGGGGGACGGGATATGAACCGTAAACTTGTCGCCTTGGGCGTCGTCGCCGCCGCGACCGTCATCCTGGCCTCGGCCTCGCTGTTCACCGTCAAGCAGACGCAGCAGGCGCTGGTGCTGCAGTTCGGTGAATGGAAGCGCACAATCCAGGAACCGGGCCTGCATGCGAAGATCCCGTTCGTGCAGAACGTGATCCTGCTGGATGCCCGCGTCCTGAATGTCGACCCACCGGTCGAACAGGTGATCCTGGCCGATCAGAAGCGGCTGGAGGTCGATGCCTTCGCCCGCTATCGCATCACCGCGCCGTTGCAGTTCTATCAGTCGGTCGGCAATGATGTGGTGGCCGAACAGCGTCTGGCCGCCACGGTGAATTCGGCCCTGCGCCGCGTGCTGGGTAATTCCACCCTGCTGAACGTGCTCTCCAAGGAGCGCGTGAAGGTCATGGCAGACATCAAGGCGCAGGTGAACCAGGAAGCCGCCCGTTTCGGCGTGGAAATCGTGGATGTCCGCATCCGCCGCGCTGACCTGCCCGATGCCACGTCCCAGGCCGTGTATGAGCGCATGCGGTCGGAGCGTGAGCGCGAAGCCCGTGAGGCCCGCGCCCAGGGTAACGAGCAGGCCCAGCAGATCCGCAGCCGGGCCGAGCGTGAACGCACCGTCATTCTGGCCGAAGCCCAGCGCGACAGCCAGGTGCTGCGCGGTGAGGGCGACAACCAGGCCATCCGCATCCTGGGCGAATCCGCCGGCAAGAACGCCGATTTCTATGCGTTCTACCGTTCGCTGGAAGCTTACAAGGCGGCCGTGAAGGGCGAGAACACCCAGATGGTCCTGTCGCCGGACAGCGAGTTCTTCCGCTATTTCAACGGCACGGCCGGCGTGACGCGGCGGTGACATTTCCCGTGATCGCGCTTTGACCATCCTCGTCATCCCGGCGCAAGCCGGGACCCAGGGGCCGCAGGAACCTCCCATTCAGCAGCGTCGATCGACGCTGCCGGAAGGTCGGGCGTTTGGCTCCTGGGTCCTGGCTTGCGCCGGGATGACGAAAAGAGTTCAGGTTTCTGAAGGCCGCCATCTTGACCGACTTCCTGACCGCGCTGGCCCTGGTGTTCGTGATCGAGGGGCTGCTTTATGCCATCGCACCCGCTTCCATGCGCGACATGGCCATTCGTATCACGGGCATGGAACCGGCCATGCTGCGCCGGATCGGGTTGGGTGCGGCCATCCTGGGTGTCATCGCCCTCACGGCGATCCGGGGATAGGGCCGCTTCCCCGCCCCCTACCATCCGCCTGTTACGAAGGAATGCTTCGCAAGGCGGGGTTTCACAGCCTATATTCCATGCTGTCGGCGCGCCCCTCCGGGCCGGTGCGCCGGTGCGCGCCCTGGGTGTGGTGCGGATGACCGGCCCCTGGAGATTGACGTGATCGACGCCTTCCGTTCCCGTCCCGCCCGCGTGCATGCCGTGGCCATTGTCCGGGAAAGTGTCCGGGAAAGCCGGGTTGCCGGCCTGCTGTCGGCGCTGGCGGTGACCGCCGCCCTGATATTCGCACCCCCGGCGCTGGCCCAGCGTGGCGCGCCCGAGAGTTTCTCGGCCCTGGCGGAAAAGACCCTGCCGGCCGTGGTCAATATCTCGACCAGCCAGACCATCCAGAACAAGCCGGGCGGCCGTGGTGCCGTGCCCATGCCGGACTTCCCGCCCGGATCGCCCATGGAGGAATTCTTCCGCGACTTCCTGGAGCGCCAGCAGCAGGGCCAGCAAGGTGCCCCGCGCAAGGCGCAGTCGTTGGGTTCGGGCTTCATCATCGATGCCACCGGCTATATCGTCACCAACAACCACGTCATCGAGGGTGCGGACGAGATCACCGTCATCTTCCAGGATGCCGACCAGACGGAGCTGAAGGCCAAGCTGATCGGCACCGACAAGGAAACCGATTTGGCCCTGCTGAAGGTGGAAACCAAGGCCAGGCTGACCGCCCTGAAATGGGGTGACAGCGATACGCTGAAGGTCGGCGACTGGGTCGTGGCCATCGGCAATCCCTTCGGCCTGGGCGGCACCGTGACCGCCGGCATCGTGTCGGCGCGGGCGCGTGATATCGGGGCCGGCCGCTTCGATGATTTCATCCAGACCGACGCCGCCATCAACCAGGGCAATTCCGGCGGTCCGCTGGTCAACCTGACCGGCGACGTGGTCGGTATCAATTCCGCCATCTACAGCCGCACCGGCGGTTCCGTCGGCATCGGCTTCGCCATCCCGTCCGGCATGGCCCGCACCGTGGTGGAGGAACTGCGCAAGGCTGGCAAGGTGCGCCGTGGCTGGCTGGGCGTGCAGATCCAGTCGGTGACGCCGGAAATCGCCGAAAGCATGGGCCTGGCCCATCACAAGGGTGCCCTGGTCGGTACCGTCACCGAAGGCAGCCCGGCAGCATCCGCCGGCCTGAAGCCCGGTGACGTGATCCTGACCTTCGACGGCAAGGAAGTGTCCAACAACCGCACCCTGCCGCGCATGGTCGCTGGCACGCCGGTGGGCACCAAGGTCAATGTCGGCATCTCCCGCAAGGGGGCGGCACAGAACGTGGCCGTGACCCTGGCCGAATTCCCCGAGGATCAGGCCGCCGCCGCCGAGGAGGAAGGCCAGGAGGAGGAGCAGAAGGGGCCCGGTGCCGCACAGCAGCAGGTGGATGCGCTGGGTCTGTCCGTCTCCGCCATCACCGCCGACCTGCGCAAGCAGTTCGAACTGGCCGAGGGCGTGAAGGGCGTGGTGATCACCAAGGTCAATCCCAACGCCCCGCCGCAGTCGCGCCAGCTGCGCCCTGGCGACGTGGTGCTGGAGGTCAGCCAGCAGCCGGTTTCCAGCCCGACCGAGGTGCAGGACCGCGTCGCCAAGGCCAAGCAGGCCGGCCAGAAGGCGGTGTTGCTGCTGGTCGAACGGCGCGGCGAGCAGACCTTCCTGGCCCTGTCGCTGGAAGGGGCGGCGCCGTAAGCGGTGGGCTGTGTTGGATCGAGTACCAAGGGGCCGTCGGTTCTTCCGGCGGCCCCTTTTCATTTTGCCGCATGGGATTGCACCCGAGCGGCCGCCAGCCTAGGGTCGGTATGTGGGGAAACGCAGGGAAGGCGTAGATGAAGCTTGCCCGCAATATATTCGGTCTGGCCGGGTGGAGCGGCAGCGGCAAGACCACGCTGATGGCCCGGTTGATCCCGGCTTTGTCGGCGCGTGGCCTGACCGTGGCCACCGTCAAGCATGCCCATCACGCCTTCGATATCGACCAGCCCGGCAAGGACAGCTATGTCCACCGCATGGCCGGCGCGCAGGAGGTGCTGGTGGCATCGGCCAACCGTTGGGCGCTGATGCATGAGAACCGGGACGGGCCGGAGCCGACCCTGGCGGAACTGCTGACCAAGCTGTCGCCCGTCGATCTGGTGCTGGTGGAAGGGTTCAAGCGCGACGCGCATCCCAAGCTGGAAATCCACCGCCCCTCCAACGGCAAGCCCCCGCTCTGGCCCGATGATCCGCGCATCGTGGCGGTGGCCAGCGATGTCGTCTTGCCCGACTGCCCGCTGCCCGTCCTGGACCTGAACGATGTGGAAGCGGTGGCCGACCTGATCCTGCGTATCACGGGGGTTGGGGGATGAGCGGGAAGAACGATTGTTTCGATTCCGAATTCAAAATGCTGACCGTTGACGCGGCACTGCAGTTGATCGAAGCGCGCTTCAAATCCATTTCGAAACCGGAACAGATTGCACTTTCGGCGGCCCTGGATCGGGTGCTGGCTACGGATGTGACCAGCACCCTGGACCTGCCGCCCTTCGATAACAGCGCCATGGATGGCTATGCGGTGCGCCTGTCCGATCTGGGGCGGGCGTTGCCGGTGGCTGGCCCGGTTTTCGCCGGTGCCGCCGATGTCACCGCCCCGCCACCCGGCACGGTCCTGCGCATCTTCACCGGCGCACTTGTACCGCCGGAGCTGGACCTTGTGGTGATGCAGGAGGATGCGGTGGTGAAGGGGGCGCTTGTCCGCCTGCCCGCCGGCCTGTCCGTTGGCACGAACCTGCGCCGCAGGGGAGAGGATGTGGCGGTGGGCCAGGTGGCCTTATCCGCCGGCCGCCGCCTCGGCCCCCGCGATCTGGCGCTGGCGGCGGCTCTGGGGCTGGATCGCCTGAGCGTCTACCGGCCCCTGCGCGTCGCCCTGTTCTCCACGGGGGACGAGGTGACGGAACCGGGTACGCCCCTGGCGCCCGGCGGCATCTATGACAGCAACCGCGCCATGTTGCGCGGGATGCTGGCCCGGCTGGGCTGTGCGGTGACCGACCTGGGCATCCTGGCCGATGACGTCGATGCCATTCGCACAGCCCTGGAGGCGGCGGCGGGCAGCCATGACCTGATCCTGACCTCCGGCGGCGTGTCGTCCGGCGATGCCGACCATGTGAAGGCCGTGGTGTCGGGCCTGGGCGGGCTGGAATTCTGGAAACTGGCGCTGAAGCCCGGCAAGCCGCTGGCCTTGGGCCATGTCGGCAAGGTCGCCTTCGCCGGCCTGCCGGGCAATCCGGTGGCCATGCTGGTCAGCTTCCTGGTCCTGGTCCGACCGCTGATCCAGCGTCTGTCGGGAGCAACGGTTGCCCCCCTGCCGCTGCTGGCCGCCCCCTCCGGCTTTACCCATGCCAAGAAGGCGGGCAGGCGGGAATATCTGCGCGTCACCATCGGGCCCGACGGCGTGGCCCATGCCGATCCCGATGACGGGGCGGCGATGCTGCGCCGCCTGTCCCTGGTCGACGCCCTGGCGGAACTGGGGGAGGGGGTGACGCGGGTGCGGCCGGGCGACCCGCTGCGCATCCTGCCGCTGGGCTTGATCGGGGCATAGGAGACGAATGTTGCCGTAGGTCAGGTCGAGACGTAAGCCGAGCCCTGACAGCATCGCTTAAAGCCTTTTCTGTCAGGGCTCGGCTTACGTCTCGACCTGACCTACGCTTGCAATTCCATCCGATCCCGGATATGTCTTGGGCTTCCGCTTCGACAGGAGTGTGTATGTCCGGGATTGTCGTCATCCGCTGACCCGCCCCTTTGGCCGGTCAGTCTTCGCATAAGCCCATGCCCCGCCGCGCGTATCGCCGGTGGCCGTGCATGGCCGCGTCAGCCTTATTGCTGAACGGACGACGACATCCCGATCATGAATATCTCGAAGGCGGAGCAGCGGACGCTGCACGCATTGGCCCAGGGCGGCCGCATCAACCTGATCCGCAACGAAGCCGATTATCGCGACATCCAGGGCGTGGAATGCCTGACGCGCGACGGATGGCTGCTGGTGGATTGCACCATGGCCATCTTCGCCAAGCTGAAGCGACGGCGCCTGATCGGCTCCACCAATGGCGGCCCCTATCGCATCACCCGCGACGGGCTGGCATCGGTGCGGGCGCAGTTGGACAACCGTTGACAAGAAAAACCCCGGCGCCGTTTCCGGCACCGGGGTTTTTACGCACCCGATCACATGTTCGGATAGTTCGGGCCCCCGCCGCCCTCCGGCACGGTCCAGACGATATTCTGGAGCGGGTCCTTGATGTCGCAGGTCTTGCAGTGCACGCAGTTCTGCGCGTTGATCACGAAGCGCGGATGCTGGCCATTGTCGTCGCGCATCACCTCATACACCCCGGCCGGGCAATAGCGCTGCGCCGGCTCGTCGTAATTGGGCAAATTGTGCTCGATCGGGATCGACGGGTCCTTCAGCTTCAGGTGCGCCGGCTGGTTCTCCTCATGGTTCGTGTTCGAGATGAACACGGAGGAGAGGCGGTCGAAGCTGATCACCCCGTCGGGCTTGGGATACTTGATCTTCCTGGCCATGTTGGCCGGCTTCAGGCTTTCATGGTCGGCCTTGCTGTGGTGCAGGGTGTAGGGCAGGAACTTGCCCAGGCCCAGATCATGCGCCCACATCTGCAAGCCACCATGCAGGTTGCCCAGCATCAGCCCGGCCTTCAGGCCCGGCTTGACGTTGCGGACCTTGTACAGGTCCTCATGCACCCAGCTGTCCTTCCAGGACTGCTCGTACGCCGTCAGCCGGTCGCCATTGCCCACTCCCGCCAGCAGCTTGTCGAAGGCGGCTTCGGCGGCCAGCATGCCGGTCTTCATGGCATTGTGCGTGCCCTTGATGCGGGGCACGTTGACGAAGCCGGCCGAACAGCCGATCAGGGCGCCGCCGGGGAAGGTCAGCGTCGGGACCGACTGCAACCCACCCTCATTGATGGCACGCGCGCCATAGGACAAGCGCTTGCCGCCCTCCAGATACTTGCGGATGAACGGGTGCTGCTTGAAGCGCTGGAATTCCTCGAACGGCGACAGATGCGGGTTCTGGTAGTCCAGATTGACCACGAAGCCGATGGAGACCTGGTTGTCCTCCAGATGGTACATCCAGGAACCGCCGGCCGTGCTGCTGTCCAGGGGCCAGCCCTGGGTGTGCATGACCAGGCCCTGTTGATGCTTTTCCGGGTCGATCTGCCACAGTTCCTTGATGCCGATGCCGTATTTCTGCACGTCGCAATCGGACCGCAGATCGAACTTCTCCATCAGCAGCTTGGACAGGTTGCCGCGTACACCCTCGGCGAAGAAGGTGTACTTGCCGTGCAGTTCCATGCCGGGCGTGTAGTTATGGGTATGCTCGCCATTCTTGCCGATACCCATGTCGCCGGTGGCGACACCCTTCACGCTGCCATCTTCATGGTACAGCACCTCGGCCGCGGCGAAGCCGGGATAGATCTCCACCCCCAGCTCTTCGGCCTGCGTTCCCAGCCAGCGGCACAGGTTGCCCAGGCTGATGGCGTAATTGCCGTCATTATGCATCAGCGGCGGCAGCAGGAAGTTGGGCACGCGGATGCCGCCCTTGTCCGACAGGATGTAGAACCGGTCGTCGGTGACGGGCGTGTTCAGCGGCGCGCCCTTCTCCTTCCAGTCGGGGATCAGCTCGTTCAGCGCCTTGGGGTCGATGACATTGCCCGACAGGATGTGGGCGCCGACTTCCGATCCCTTCTCCAGGACGCAGACGCTGACTTCCTGGCCCTTTTCCGCGGCCAGCTGCTTCAGCCGGATCGCCGCCGACAGGCCCGAGGGGCCTGCGCCGACGATCACGACATCATATTCCATCGATTCGCGTTCCATACCCCATCCCACCACTTGTTCTCAGCCTTGCCACGCGACCGTTCGTGCCTTTTCGGGCACCGGGGGTCAGTCACGTTGCGGCTGCCGGCCCTTCCAGCGGGGCCCTTCCTCTACGACGCTGTTAAGACAGCATAGGCAAATGGTAGGGTCAAACCATGATTGGGCTTGTCGAATCCGTCTCCGCCCTGCGTTTCCTTCTGGATTGCGGGGTTGACGAGGTGATCGGGGAAGATCCGACCGATTGGTCGGCGCTTGCTCCTCCCGCACGTGCGAAAGCGGCCGTAGCGTCACCGGCCGCCGATATAGCGCCGGTTTCCCTCGCCAGATCGTCCTCCGCCGCCCCGGCGGCGCAGATGGCCCCGCGACAAAATGCGCCATCGCCGATGCCCGCCGA
This sequence comes from Niveispirillum sp. KHB5.9, assembly GCF_048066115.1. Lineage (NCBI taxonomy): Bacteria > Pseudomonadati > Pseudomonadota > Alphaproteobacteria > Rhodospirillales > Azospirillaceae > Niveispirillum > Niveispirillum sp. KHB5.9. Next base: position 116,640 of record NZ_JBLTYX010000005.1, read on the forward strand.
TCCCGGCCCGCTGGGCGCCGTGGAGGCCGGACAATCGGCCCGCATCGCCGCCTCGGCGGCCAAGAGCCTGGATGAGCTGAAGGACGCGCTTTCCGCCTTCGATGGCTGCGCGCTGAAGAAGACCGCCACCAACCTGGTGTTCGGCACCGGCAGCCGGCAGGCGCGCATCATGCTGATCGGAGAGGCGCCGGGCGAGAACGAGGACCGGCAGGGTCTGCCCTTCGTCGGTCCGGCGGGGCAGTTGCTGGACCGGATGCTGGGGGCCATCGGGCTGGACCGGCATGCCGACGATCCCGCCAAGGCGGTCTACATCACCAACATGCTGCCCTGGCGCCCGCCTGGCAACCGCAGCCCGACCGACAGCGAGATCGCGGCCTGCATGCCCTTCATGGTGCGCCATATCGAGTTGCTGGCGCCCGATTTCCTGATCTTCGCCGGCGGTATTTCCGCCAAGGCGATGCTGAACCGGACGGAAGGCATCACCCGCCTGCGCGGCCGCTCCTTCGACTATGGCAGTGCGGGCTTGAAAAAGCCGGTGGTCGCCATGCCCATGCTCCACCCCGCCTATCTGCTGCGCAACCCCGACGCCAAGCGCGAGGCGTGGAAGGATATGCTGGCGCTGAAGCTGCGGCTGGAGGCGGGGCGGGGCTGATACCAGCGGCATGTTCATGCCGCTGGAGGTCGGCGACCGCACGACCCGCGCCCGCGTGGGCGCGTAAGCCAAGCCGCCGGATGGCGGCGCCCGGCGCCTGAGGGAGCGCATAATTAAGCCTGCGACCCCAGCGGCAGGGTGATGTGGCAGCGCAGGCCCGCCGGTGCCCAGTCCATGTCGATCTTTCCGCCCAGCTGATGGCGCAGCACCTGGCCCAGCAGGGTGGACCCGAAGCCCTGGCGCGTCGGCGGGGCCACGACTTCCGGTCCGCCGGTTTCCGTCCAGGTCAGGTCCAGCGTGCCGCGCCGCACGGTCCAGTCCAGGGTGACCATGCCTTCCGGCCGTGACAGGGCACCATGCTTGGCGGCATTGGTGGCCAACTCATGGAAGACCAGGCCCAGCGACTGCACCATGTCGGCGCCCAGCCGCACGCGCGGGCCGCGCAGGGTCAACTGGCCCGGATTGACGGCGAAGGCCTGAACCTCGTCCTCCACCAGCCGTTCCAGATCGGCCCCCGACCATGACGCCTGGGCCAGCAGACTGTGGGAGCGGGCGAGGGAAGAAACGCGGCCCTCCACGGCGCTGGTGAAGGCCTCGATACTGTCGGCCCGGCTGAGGCGCACGACGGCCTGGGCGACCGCCAGGGCGTTCTTGGCGCGATGGTCCACCTCGCGCATCAGCAGGCGCTGGCGATCCTCCGCCTCATACCGGCCGGTCACGTCCATGGCGGTGGCGGTGCAGCCGATGATGCGCCCGTTCTCGTCCCGGATGGGGACGGCATTGACCGACAGGATCTGCCGTGCGCCGGTCTTGGGATCACGCAGGGCGTACTCGCCGTCGCGCACCTCCTCTCCGGCCAGGGCGCGGGCGGTGGGGAAATCGACACTGGACAGCGGGCGGCCGTCCAGGCTGGTCGCCTGCCACAGGGCCGCATCATGGCGCACGCCGATGATGGCGGCGCGCGACAGGCCCAGGATACGCTCCGCCGCCGCGTTGACGTCGGTATAGCGGCCCTCCGGCCCGATCTCCATGATCGCCACGGGGGCGGTGTTGACCAGACGGCTCAACCGTTCCTCGCTGAGGCGCAGATCGTCCAGCGCGATGTCCAGATGCGCCGTGCGCTCGCGCACACGCGCTTCCAGCGCCACGTTGGAACTGCGCAGCTGGCCCTGCGCCACCTCCGCTTGCCGCGTCTGACGCAGCGCGATGACGGCCAGCGGCAGCAGCAGCAGCGTGGCCAGGATGGCGAAGCTGAAATGCCCCAGCGCCGCCCAGCCCCAATCGGACTGCAAACCGGCGGTGGAGATGCCATAGACGATGCGCACCGGTACCCGGTCGACATCGGCCACGGCATAGAGCCGTTCCTGCCCGTCGAAGGGCGATGCGGCCGTCAGCAGGCCGGTGGTCGGGTCCCGCCGGCTGACCAGATCGGCGACATTGCCCAGCGTCGATCCCGACTCCACCGGTGCCGGGTGGCGGACCAGCACCTCGCCATCATCACGGACCAGCATGACCTCCGCATCGGGATGGGCGCTGACGCTGGCATAGAAGCTCTCGAAATAGGCCGGGCGCAGGGAGACCTGCACGACGCCCATGAAGGTGCCGTCATGCCCGTCGATACGCCGGGACAGGGCGAAGAACACTTCCGGATTGAGGCGGCCGGACAGGCGCGGGCTGACATGCGGCCCGACCATGCCGCTCTCATGCGGCAGGAAATAGGCGCGATCGGCCACGTTCAGGTCGGGCACCGGCCAGCGCAGCGTGCTGACCCGCACCTTGCCCGTGGCATCGACCAGCCAGTAGGATTGCACCTCCGGCGCCTCCCCGGCCAGGTCGCGCAGCCATTCGAACAGGTGCGGCGTGCCGGATACCGCATCCCAACTCTGGCTACGGACCAACCATTCGGCATTGCGCAGGACCAGGGCATGCGCCCCCATCAGACGGGCGGCATGTTCGGAAAGCTGGTCGGCCTCGGCCTTCGTGTCGGTGGTGGCCCGTTCCATGACGCGGGCCCGGCCCAGCAGCAACTCCGCCGCGAACAGGGCGAGCGCCACCAGCAACGCCGTCAGCGCCAGCCAGACGACGGCGCGTGACGGGTTGGCCGGGCGTGGCGTCGATCCCGACTGGGACGCCGGCGGCTCAAAGACATCCTGCAAATTCACCGACCTCGCTGGACACATGATTAGCAGATACGCGTGATACCGGTTTCCGTGAAGCTGTTTAATGGACAGAGTGCAGACCTATGACGAAGCGCATAGGGGGGTGCCACGCGCCGGGCGGACGCGCGTAAAGCGGCGTTGTCTCGGCACCGGCACCGGGGCTATGGTGCGCCGCCTTATTTTAGGGTCCGTCGTGCGATAGACGGTCGAAACGGACCCGTTTCAACCGATCGCACTCCAAGCTGTCTGGAAACATACCCGCATGCCCAGCGCCCCGATCCAAGCCGACACCCGCATCGACCGCCGTTTCGCCGCGCTGAAAGCCGAAGGCCGGGCCGGTCTGGTCACCTTCATCACCGCCGGCGACCCCGACCATGAGACCAGCCTGGCCCTGCTGAAGGGGCTGCCGGGGGCCGGTGCGGACGTGATCGAACTGGGCATGCCCTTCACCGACCCCATGGCCGATGGCCCGGCGATCGAGGCGGCGGGCCTGCGCGCGCTGAAGAACGGGGCCCGCATGACCCGGACACTGGATCTGGTCCGCGGTTTCCGCCAGGGGGACGATGCCACACCGCTGGTGCTGATGGGCTATTACAACCCCATCTATTCCTATGGTGTTGAAAAGTTCCTGGCCGATGCCAAGGCGGCCGGGGTCGATGGCCTGATCGTCGTCGACCTGCCGCCGGAAGAGGACCGGGAACTGTGCGAGCCGGCGCTGGCCGCCGGCATCAACTTCGTCCGCCTGACCACGCCGACCACCGACGATGCCCGCCTGCCGGCCGTCCTCGCCAACACGTCGGGCTTTGTCTATTACGTCTCCGTCACCGGCATCACCGGGGCCGGCAGCGCCAGTGCTTCCGCCGTTGAAGAGGCGGTCTCCCGCCTGCGCCGCCACACCGAGCTGCCGCTGGCCGTGGGCTTCGGCATCACCACCCCGGAGCAGGCCGCCGCGGTGGCCCGTGTGGCCGACGGTGCCGTGGTGGGCAGCGCCATCGTGCGCAAGGTGGAGGCCAACCTGGACGCCGAAGGCAAGCCCACTGCCGGGCTGGTGGGCAATGTGCTAAGCTTCGTGGAAACGCTGGCGGAGGGCGTGCGTTCTGCCAGAAAGTGATCTGTCCTGAGGGTTGATCATGGCCTACGCATACGATCACGACGATGAGCTTGAGCCGCCACCGTTGACGCGAGAGGCGGTGGAGGCAGAGCTATGTGATTGGCGCCGTCATTTGACATCTCTGTTCGACAAATTGATGTCGTGGCTGCCGGATGATAGGGCTTTTGTTGCGTGGCAGGGCGAAAGGCCCATCCTTGAAAGCCCGATGCGTCAAGTCGGCCTGGCGTTCGAGATGTTCCCGACATTGACGGTCAAAGTCGAAGCGACCGGTGAGGGGATGCAGTTTTTGCCTGAAGCCCGTTGGGTGCTGCTGACGCGGGGGAGGTTGTTCCTGTTCCATCCCTTGGGCATGACATATATTGAAGATCACGGTCAGCCGAACGCTCCCGATTGGCGTCTTTATCCCCACCGGGATCGATCTCGGAATGTTCCATTGACCCGCGAGGAATTTCTGACCCTGTTGGGCGGCCTGCAGTGAGGCATTTCGATACAATCGAGTCCGCTTATCAGGAAACTGACCGCTTCCTTGCCCAAGCTCAACGGTCGATGGTGCTGCCTATTCAAGGTGAGATGGAATTGCCGCCCGTTGTGGATGCAAAATACGTTAATGACAGAGCGTATTTTGTTCTCTTGGTCGCACAGTTTGAAGAACTGGTGAATGATGGGGTGGAAAGATTAATCGAGGCCTCCAAGCGATTGCCGGATTGGCGCCATCGCGAGATTTGGAACGCCCTTGTTCCTGCCACTAATCGCATCCAAGACATCCCCTTTAAAAAACGTCTCGCTCTGTTGATCGACAGACAGAGGGTTGAGTATCGGGATGCCTGCGGACTATATGATGTCCGCAACAGGATCGCCCATGGCAGGCTGGACAATCCGGTCAGTATCCAAACAGCCATCAACCAGTTGCGTGCCGTCGCGTCGCTTATCCAGGAAGTCCCATGAACTGGCTGACCAATTTCGTTAAACCCAAGATCCAGGCCCTCGTCGCGAAGAAGGAGGTCCCGGATAATCTCTGGCACAAGTGTCCGTCCTGCGGCGCCATGCTGTTCCACCGCGATCTGGAGGAACAGCTGCATGTCTGCCAGCATTGCGGCCACCATATGCGCCTGGACCCGGTGCGCCGGCTGAAGACCCTGTTCGATGCCGGCTATCAGACGATCGAGCTGCCCAAGGTGGTGGTCGATCCGCTGAAGTTCCGCGACCAGAAGCGTTATACCGACCGCCTGAAGGAGGCCCAGTCCAAGACGGGCCGTCAGGACGCCATCGTCGTCGCCCATGGCAAGATCAACGGCCAGGGCGCCGTGGCCGCCGTGTTCGACTTCAACTTCATGGGCGGGTCCATGGGCATGGCGGTGGGTGAGGGGCTGCTGGCCGCCGCCCGGCTGGCGGTGCTGCAGCAGGTGCCGCTGGTCGCCATCCCGTCCTCGGGCGGCGCGCGCATGCAGGAGGCGATCCTGTCGCTGATGCAGATGCCGCGCACCGTCATCGCGGTGGAGATGGTGAAGGATGCCGGCCTGCCCTATATCGTCATCCTGACTGACCCGACCACGGGTGGCGTCACGGCCAGCTTCGCCATGCTGGGCGACATCCATATCGCCGAGCCCGGTGCCCAGATCGGCTTTGCCGGCGCCCGCGTCATCGAAAGCACGATCCGCGAGACCCTGCCCGAAGGCTTCCAGCGGTCGGAATATCTGCTGGACCATGGCATGGTCGACATGGTGGTGCATCGCAAGGAACTGCGCGACACGCTGGGCCGCGTCATCGACCTGCTGCGCCGTCCCGGCCCCAGCGCCGATATCGTCAAGATCGGTCGTGGCAGTGATCGGCCGACCACCCGCAAGGGTGGCGGTCCCGCCGTCAGCGCCATCCAGGGCGGCGCCGGCTACCAATGATCAAGGCGCCGCCGCTGGTGCCCGCCTCCCCCCGGCTGGAGGCGGCGCTGGACCGGATGCGGCGGCTGCATCCGGTGGTCATCGACCTGTCGCTGGGCCGGATCGAACGGCTGCTGGCGGCGCTGGGCCATCCGGAACGCCGGCTGCCGCCGACCGTCCATGTCGCCGGTACCAATGGCAAGGGCAGCACGGTGGCCTTCCTGCGCGCCTTCGCGGAGGCGGCGGGGCACCGCGTCCATGTCTACACCTCCCCGCATCTGGTGCGCTTCAACGAGCGGATCCGGCTGGCCGGATCGCTGATCGGCGATGATGATCTGGCGGATATCCTGGAGGAGGTGGAGCAGGCCAATGGCGGTGAGCCCATCACCTTCTTCGAGGTGACGACGGCGGCCGCCCTCCTGGCCTTCGCCCGCGTGCCGGCCGACCTCTTGATCCTGGAGGTGGGGCTGGGCGGCCGGCTGGATGCCACCAATGTCATCGATGCCCCGGTCGTCAGCCTGCTGACCCGCATCTCCCTGGACCATACGCAGTTCCTGGGGCCGACCCTGGTGGAGATCGCGGGGGAGAAGGCGGGCATCGTCAAGCAGGGCCGCCCCGCCATCGCCGGGCCGCAGGCCGAGGGGCTGGTGGAGCAGGTGTTCATCGATCGGGCGGCGGCACTGGCTGCCCCCCTGTCGCTGCATGGGCGCGACTGGTCGGTGGCGCCGACCGCGACGGGCTTCCGCTTCCATGACGCCACCCGCACGCTGGACCTGCCGCCGCCCGGCCTGATGGGGGCTCATCAGGTGCACAATGCCGGCTTGGCCATTGCCGCCACGGCGCATCTGCCGTTTCCCATCGGGGAAGACGCCATCCGCCACGGCCTGGACAGTGTGGAATGGCCGGCGCGGTTGCAGCGCCTGACGCGCGGGTCCTTGCCCGACATGCTGCCCGCCGGCTGGGATCTGTTCCTGGATGGCGGGCATAATGACAGCGCCGGTGAGGTGCTGGCCGCACAGTTGGCCCGCTGGGCTGCCGACGGAAGGCCGCTGGACCTTGTCTTCGGCATGCTGGGATCGAAGCGGCCGCTGGATTTCCTCCACCCCCTGGCCCCGCATGTCCGCCGGCTGCGCGCCGTTTCCATCCCGGGGGAGCCCAACAGCGTGACGGCAGATGATGCCGCCGGCTTCGCGCGGGCGGCCGGAATCGACGCGTCGGCTGCCGAGGATGTGGATAGGGCCGTGGCGGAACTGGCGGCCCTGGGCCGCGGGGGCCCGGCGGCCCGGCTGCTGATCTGCGGATCGCTCTATCTGGCGGGAACGGTGCTGGCCCGCAATGGCTGATGGGGGTGATACCAATGGTCGGAAGCCTCGGCCATTGGTACGGCGGCTGCCGCCGCGGCATCTCGTGCGATTGGGGAATTGAAAAGAGCATCCACAAAAGAAAATGCCGTCCTTCCACGGGGATGGAAGAACGGCATCAAGTTTCCTCTGGGAACAAAGAAGAGAAGCAAAGCAGAGATGAAGACCAGGTTGCAGAAGCGGAGGTCAATCCGCTGCCTTCAACATGGCCGTGTAAACAGCCATCACAGCCTCGATGCTGATGCCACCGGCGCGGGCGCCGGCCGTCAGCATCTCCTGTGTCGGCTTGACGGGAACAGCCGTCAGACCGCGGATGCCCATCTGCTCCACCTCGTTCAAAGCAAAGCGCATCCGCTCGCTGAGCATGGTTTCGCTGACGTCGTGGAATATGCGGGCCGCGTCCTTCATGATGGTTGCTCCTGACCCTTGGCTAGGCCGGTCCGGTGGTCGCAACACCGCCCCGCCCTGTGGATGATCGACTATTAGCGCAAGGCCGGCATCTTCACTACTGTGCAGACGTATAGTTCCTATCATTACTGCAGGATTCACATTCATCCATGAATATTCGCGCGACACTTGCATCCCTTTCACGGGGCATGGCCACGCTGGCGGTCGCTCCACTTTCGGATTAGGGTGGCGTCCTTCCCTTGTCTTTTCACATGAAGACCATGGCATCCCCGATCTTCCATATGTGCCGCGCCGATGAATGGCAGGCGGCCCAGGCCAACGGCCGCTATGACGGTTCCTCCCAGGACCGGGCCGACGGCTTCATCCATTTCTCCACGGGCGCGCAGCTGCCGGAAAGTGCCGCCCGGCACCGCACGGGCCAGACGGGCCTCTTGCTGCTGACCGTCGATCCCGACAAGTGTGGCGAAGCCCTGAAATGGGAGGCGTCGCGCGGCGGGCAGCTGTTCCCGCATCTCTATGGCCCGGTGCTGGCGTATGCCGTCATCCGGGTCGACCCGCTGCCGCTGGGCGATGACGGGTTGCACATCATGCCGGCCCATGTGGCGGGGGAGGGGGTCTGATGGTCGATTTCTATCCGCTGGCGCGCCCCATCCTGATGGCCATGGATGCCGAACAGGCGCACAACCTGACCATCGCGGCGCTGAAGACCGGGCTGGTGCCCGGCGGCTCGCGCCGCGACCCGGACATCCTGGCCACGCGCGTCTTCGGTCTGGATTTTTCCAACCCCATCGGTCTGGCCGCCGGCTTCGACAAGAATGCCGAGGTGCCGGACGCCATGCTGAAGCTGGGTTTCGGCTTCACCGAATGCGGTACGGTCACGCCCCGGCCGCAGGATGGCAACCCCAAGCCGCGCCTGTTCCGGGTGCCCACGGCCCAGGCGGTGATCAACCGTTTCGGCTTCAACAACCAGGGCCTGGACGAATATGCCAGGCGCCTGCTGGCGCGGGCCGGGCGGCCCGGCATCGTCGGTGCCAATGTCGGCAAGAACAAGGACACGGTGGACGCGGCCAGCGATTACACCACCTGCATCCGCCGGGTGGCGCATCTGGCCAGATATCTTGTGGTCAACGTCTCTTCCCCCAACACGCCGGGGCTGCGCACCTTGCAATCACGCGACGCGCTGGCCGACCTGCTGGGCCAATGCCTGGCTGCACGGGCGGAGACAGGCGTGAAGCCGCCTTTGCTGCTGAAGGTGGCGCCCGACCTGACGGACGAGGACAAGGGCGACATCGCCGCCGTGGTGCTGGAAAGCGGCATCGACGGGTTGATCGTGTCCAACACCACGCTGGCCCGTCCCGCCGCCATTCCGCCGGCCCTGGCGGCGGAAGCCGGCGGCCTGTCGGGTCGGCCGCTGCTGGAACCGTCGACCAAGGTGCTGGGCGAATTCTACCAGCTGCTGGCCGGCAAGCTGCCGCTGGTCGGTGTGGGTGGGGTTTCATCCGGCGCCGACGCCTATGCCAAGATCCGCGCAGGCGCCAGTCTGGTGCAGCTCTATTCGGCACTGGCCTATCAAGGGCCGGGGCTGGTGGGCAGGATCAAGGCCGAACTGGCACAGCGGCTGGCCGAGGATGGCTATGTCCGCGTGGCCGACGCCGTGGGGGCCGCGCACCGCAAAGGGTGAGGAAGGGTTGTTGATGCACTGGTTCCGCCATCTGGTGTTCGCTGCCGTCTATGTCGTGCTGGCCCTGGTCGTGGCGCTGACCCTGCCCTTGTCGGTGGGCGGCATGGATGGGCATACGGCGCTGCTGTTCGGGGTCGCCATCCTGACCTTCGGCGGGCTGCTGCATGAATTCTGGTCCCGCCAGGACGAACGCAACCGGCTGGAGGCCCGCATCTGGGAGCTGGAGGCGGGGCTGGAGGAGATGCGGCTGGAACTGGGGGCGTTGCGCGGCCAGCCCGGCGCCCTGCCCAACGACCCGCCGGAGGTGGCGGCCGTACTGTCGGAGGCGCGTGTGCTGGAACGGCTGGCCGACCGGCTGCCGGCCGCGCCGCGCGCCGTACCCGCCACCGGTGCCGATGCCGGCCCCCTGTTCGCCCCCCGGCCGCTGACGGCCTATCCGGCCCCGCCGGCGGATACGGAAGCCATCCTGGACCATGTGCGCGAGGCGCTGCGCACCGACCATGTCGATATCTTCCTCCAGCCCGTGGTCAGCCTGCCGCAGCGCCGGCACCGCTATTACGAGCTGTTCTCCCGCATCCGGGCGGGGGTGGACGCCGAGGGCAAGCCGCGTTATCTGCTGCCGGAGCAATATCTGGGCGTGGCGGCGGAAGCCGGCCTGATCGCCACCATCGACAATCTGCTGCTGTTCCGTTGCATCCAGCTGCTGCGCGAGACGGAGAAGCGGCACCAGAATGTCGGCTTCTTCTGTAACATCTCCGCCGCCACCCTGAACGACGCCGCCTTCATGCGGGAATTCGTCACCTATATGGGCCAGAACCCCAATCTGGCGACCAAGCTGGTGTTCGAACTCTCCCAGGACGACCTGATGCAGGGCGGCCTGTTCGCCACCGGCTTCCTGGATGGGTTGCGGCGGCTGGGCTTCCATTTCTCCATGGATCAGGTGTTCAGCCTGGATCTGGATTGGAACGAGCTGGCGCGGCACGAGATCCGCTTCGTAAAGCTGGACGCCGCCCGCCTGCTGGACCCCGACAGCCGTTTTGCCGACCCGCGCGAGGTGCGCGAACTGCGCCAGCAACTGGACAGCAACAATATCGACCTGATCGTGGAGAAGATCGAGACGGAGGCGCAGTTGCTGGAGCTGCTGGACCTCTATATCGATTTCGGCCAGGGCTACCTGTTCGGGGAACCGCGTCTGGCCAAAAAGCAGACGGCGGGGTAAGGGGTCAGGCCGCCACCGCCGCCTCGGCCCGATAGTCCGCCCGCAGCAGGTCGGCCAGCCGGCGGCGCAGATCGGCATTCTCGCGCTCAAGCTGTTCCAGGCGGCGGACCATGGCCGGCTTCTCGCCCGCCTGATCCTGGCGCCAGCGGTAATAGGTGACGCGGGTCACGCCCAACTCGCGGGCGATATCTACGATCTTGTAGCCCTCGTTCAGCAGCGCATCGGCCAGCACCAGCTTCTGCTCCACCTCCGCGGCGGTATAACGACGCTTTGTCATGCCCCTTGTGCTCCCTGTTGGTGGTTTCAATCCCTGGCATCCCGCCATTGCCCGGCAACCCAGGTGCCGGCCACATGCAGATCCTTGTCCAGCAGCACCAGATCGGCCCGGTACCCGCCCTGGATACGGCCCAGCCGGTCGTCCAGGCGCAGGAAGCGCGCGGGATAGAGTGCGGCCATGCGCAGCGCCTCCTCCACATCCACACCCATCAGGGCGATGGCATTGCGCACCGCCTGGGCCATGTCGATATCCGCCCCCGCCAGGGTGCCGTCATCGGTGACCAGCCGGCCGTCGTGGCGATGGATGGTCTGGCCGTAAAGCGGGAAGCTGGTCACATCCGTGCCGGTGGGCGGCATGGCGTCGGTGACCAGCATCAACCCGCCCGGCCCCTTGGCCGCCAGCGCCAGGCTCAGCATGGCGGGATGCACATGTACTCCGTCGACGATGATGCCGCAGATCGCGTCACGGGCCGACAGGGCTGCCCCGGCGATCCCCGGCTCCCGGTTGGCCAGCGGCGGCATGGCGTTGAACAGGTGGGTGAAGCCGGACATGCCGGCATCCAAAGCCGCCATGGTCTGGGCGTAGGTCGCGGCGGAATGGCCCCCCGCGATGATCAGGCCGGCCTTCACCAGCCGCGAAACCGCCGCCGGCTCCACCCGGTCGGGCGCCAGGGACAACAGCACGCGCGCATCACCGCCGAACCGGGCGGGCAGCCCTTCCAGGAAATCCAGGTCGGTCTCGGTCGCCATACGGACATGGGCGAGGTTATGCACCCCGCGCCGTTCCGGCGTCAGGAACGGGCCTTCCAGATGCACACCGATGACGCCGCCACCCTTGACAATGCTGGCTTCCGCCGCCGCCAGGGCCGCCGCCCGCATTCCCTCCACCGCATCGGTGATGAAGGTGGGCAGGAGTGCCGTGGTGCCGAAGCGGCGATGGGCGGCCGCGATGGCCAGGGCGGCCTCCGGTGTGGGCGTATCGTTGAACAGGACCCCGCCGCCACCATTGACCTGGGTATCGATGAAGCCGGGGGCCAGCAGCATGTCGGCTGCCAGCCGCCGTGTGGCGGCACCCGCCGGGGCGGCGCTGCCGGGTGGCAGCACGGCATCGACCTTGTCGCCCCGGATCAGGATATCGGCATCGATGGTGCGCGTGCCCGTGAAGACACGGGCACCGGTCAGCAGGGTTCCCGTCATCACACCGTCTCCGTCACCTTGCGCAGATTGGCCGGCACGTCGGGGTCCAGGCCCCGGCGGCGCGACACCGTATGGATGGCCATGTAGAAGCTTTGCACGGCGGCCAGTGGTGCCAGTTCCGGGGCGAGCGCCGGCACGGATGGCAGGGGGATCACGCCCGGCACGCTGTCATCGCTGCTGAATACCGGAGCGCCCAGCGATACGCAGCGGGTGATGGCGGCGCGTGTGGCCTCGGCCGTCGCGTCATCCTGGTTGATGGCCAGCACGGGGAAGTCGGGTCCGACCAGGGCCAGGGGGCCATGGATGACTTCCGCCGCACTGAACGCCTCCGCATGCAGGCGGCAGGTCTCCTTGCATTTCAGCGCCATTTCCATGATCGCCCCCGTGCCGACGCCGCGACCGATGACATAGAGGCCGGACTTGTCGGTCAGGCTCAGCAGGGCGGGCGTCCAGTCCAGCGCCGCCGCCGCCGACAGGGCCGCCGGGGCCTGTAGCGCCGTCCGGCGCAGGGCGTCGTCGCCCTTCCATTCCGCCACCATGGACAGGAAGGCGAAGCAGGCGGTCAGGTAGGATTTGGTGGCGGCGACACTGATCTCCGGCCCGGCACAGAGCGGGATGAACAGGTCGGCGGCCTCTGCCAGGGGAGAGGTCTCGTCATTGACGAAGGCCACGACATAGGCCCCGCCCTTCTTCGCCGCCGCCGCCAGACGCAGCAGGTCCGGGCTGCGCCCGCTCTGCGACACGGCCACGAACAGGGCGCCCTGCACCTTCAGGTCGGTATTGTACAGCGACACGACCGAGGGGCCTACCGATGCCACCGGCAGGCCCAGATGGGTTTCGATCAGGTACTTGCCATAGGTGGCGGCATGGTCGGAACTGCCGCGTGCGCAGGTGACGACCAGGGCGGGGTTCAGTGCGCGCAGCTTGGCGCCCAGCGCCTTGAACAGGGGGCCGCAGCGGTCGATCTGGTGCTGCACGGCCGCCGCACTCTCCGCCGCTTCCACGGCCATCTTGGTGCTGGTGCTGTCGGGCTTGGAAAGACTCATGATCCTGTCTCGCTGGTTTGGGCCGAACCGCCGGTGGACAGGTTCAGCTCCACGATGAAGTCATAGGCATCGCCCCGGTACTGGCTGCGGACGAACTCCAGCGGCCGGCCGTTTTCCAGGAAGCTGCGCCGTTCGATGAACAAGGCCGGTGTGCCTTCGGGCACATGCAGGATGCCGGCCTGATCCGGGTTCAGCAGGCCGGCCGACAGCCGCTGCAGCGCGCGATGCGGCGGGTATCCCAGCCCGCGCAGCACGTCATAGAGCGACCCCGTCACCTGCATCGGATCGGGCAGGATGCGGGCCGGCACCACCGACAATTCAATGGCCATCGGCGCCTCATCCGCCAGGCGCAGGCGCCAGAGCCGGCTGACCTTCTCCCCCAGCGCCAGGCCCAGCACCATCGCCTCTTCCGGGCTGGCCGGCGCCACGGTGCGCGACAGCCAGCGGGACGAGGGCTCCAGGCCTCTAGAGCGCATGTCTTCGGAGAAACCGGTCAGGGCCGACAGGGGCTGTTCGACATGTGGGGCCTTGGCCACGAAGGTGCCGGCGCGCGGGCGCTGATGCAGCAGCCCCTCATCCACCAGCGCCTGCACCGCCTTGCGCACCGTGACGCGGGAGACGGCGAACCCCTCGGCCAGGTCGCGTTCGGCCGGCAGCGCATCTTCTTCCGCCAGGGTGCCGTCACTGATCAGCCGCTTCAGATGCCGGGCCAACTGCATATAGAGCGGCAGGGGGCTGTCGGCCGACAGGGCGGTGCTGTCATATAAGGGCTCGGTCACGCTCATCGCGCCACCCCACGCATGGCCAGCAGTACGCCGCCGGCCATAGCGTCGCCCTTGGGCGCCACCAGTACATCCCCGACCCAAGGCGGCATCCATTCCAGCAGCACCGGCCCCAGCCCGCCCATCAGGCAGATGCCGGGCGCGCCCAGTTCCAGCAGCCGGCGGATATGCATGACCAGATGGTCCGCCTGCTCGCGTACCAGTCGCTCCCCCACCGCGTCGCCCAGCCTCGCATGCTCCAGCACCATCGGCGCCAGCGACCCATAATCCCCCGGCCGCGCCGGCCCAACCCAGGCGACCACGGCAGGCGGATCGCCGCCCAGCTTTTCCATCACCGCCCGCGTCAGGCCCGTTTCCGGCCCCAGACCATCATAGCCCAGCAAGGCGGCCCGCACGGCATCCCGCCCCATCGCGGCGCCGGAGCCCAGGTCCGATACCTCGAACCCCCAGCCGCCGATGCCCCGGCCCTGGCCGCCAATGATGATCTGCGCCGCACTGCCGGTTCCCGAAATCAGGATGGCCCCGTCGGCTCCCGCATGGGCGCCCAGGCAGGCGGTGAAGGCATCCGTGTCGGACAGGATGCCGGCAAAAGGTACGGGCGCACTGGCCGCCACCCGCTGCTGGTCGGCCACGCCGGTGATGCCGGCCAGACCCAGGCCGATATGGGTGCGGGACAGCACCTCGCGCGTCAGCCCGGCCTGTGCCAGGGCCCCGTCCACCGCTTCCATGATGGCGGTCCAGGCGACATCCAGGCCCAGGCGGATATTGGCGGCCCCGCCAATGCCCTCGCCCAGCGTTACGCCGGCATGATCCGCCAGTCGTGCCCGGCAGCGTGTGCCGCCGCCATCGATGCCCAGGAACAGAGGATTGCTCATGCCGGTGCCTTGGTCTGTATCCATCCGCTGACAGGTACGATACCAGATAAATACCAGATGGCAATATCCCACGCTCGGCTTGGCGATGGAAAATCCATCTGGTATGGTTTGTTCACAGATTAACAAGACCAGAGCCGTTCAAATGTCCGCGACCGAAAAGGTGGGCCAGCGTTTCCGGGAACTGGACCTCTGGTCCACCCCCGACATTCTGGAGGCGCTGTGGGGCGGGCAGGGGCGGGCCGTGTCGGCCTGTCTGGCGACCTTGCCGGCGCTGTCACGCGCGGTGGATGACGCCGCCTCCCGCGTCGGGAGCGAAGGGCGGCTGATCTATGTCGGCGCCGGTTCGTCGGCCGTGCTGGCGGCCCTGGACGGGCTGGAACTGCCGGGCACGTTCAGCTTTCCGCTGACGCGGATCGAACTGGTGCTGGCCGGGATTTCCGACCTGCGCCAGGGCTTCGACGGGGCGGTGGAGGATGCGGGCGATGCCGGGGCCGATGCCGTGCGCGCGCTGAACCCCGGTTCTGCCGACATCGTCATCGGTGTCTCGGCCAGCGGGCGCAGCGCCTTCACCGTGGGCGCGCTGGACGTGGCGCGGGCGGCGGGGGCCCTGACTATCGGCATCGCCAGCAATGACGGATCGCCCCTGCTGCTGGCCGTCGAATATCCGCTGTTCGTGGATAGCGGGGAGGAAGTGATCGCCGGTTCCACCCGCCTTGCCGCCGGCACGGCGCAGAAGCTGCTGCTGAACCTGTTCTCCACGGCGCTGATGGTGCGGCTGGGCGGGGTGCATGGCAACCTGATGGTCAACCTGCGGGTCAATAATGTGAAGCTGCAGGCCCGCGCCCTGGACATCCTGCGCCAGATCACGGGTGCGGATGAGGGGACGGCGGCGCAGGCCCTGGCCGATTGCGGCGGGGCGCTGAAGCCGGCGGCGCTGGTGCTGCTGCGCGGGCTGGCGCCCGATGCGGCGCGGGCGGCGTTGCTGGATGCGGGTGACAATCTGCGCCTGGCGCTGGGGTGAGCCATGGACCTGCTCGTCAAGCTCTACGCCCTTCCCCCCGGCCCGGACGCGCTGCCGCCCGGCGTCACCCTGCGCCGGGCCATCGCGCCGGAGGCGCCGGCCATCCTGCCCTGGATCGAGGAACGGTTCGGCGCCGGTTGGCGGGCGGAGGCGGCCACTGCCCTGGCCGCCTGTCCGGCCCGTATCCATATCGCCCTGTCGGCCGCCGGCAACCTGCTGGGCTTCGCCTGTCACGACGTGACGGCGCGCGGTCTGTTCGGGCCGACGGGGGTCGATGTCGAGGCGCGGGGGACGGGCCTGGGCAAGGCGCTGTTGCTGGCCAGCCTGCGCGCCATGGCGGCGGCCGGCTATGCCTATGCGGTGATCGGCGGGGCCGGGCCGGTGGAATTCTACGTCAAGGCCGTGGGCGCCATCCCCATCGAGGGGTCGGAGCCGGGGCTGTACCGGGGGATGCTGCGGCCGGGATGATCCGTAGGTCAGGTCGAGCGAAGCGAGCCCTGACAGAAAAGGCTTCAAACGATGCTGTCAGGGGCTCGGCATCCGCCTCGACCTGACCTACGGTACCAATCACCCCCGCGTCATCAGGAACACCAGGATGGCCGTCGTCGCCGACACGTTCAGCGACTGCACCCGGCCGCTGCCGGCGATGGTGACCAGATCGGTGCAGGCGGCCTGGCTGTCGGGCGGCATGCCATGTTCCTCATTGCCCATCACCACCGCGACGGGCTTGCCCCCCGGCTGCCGCGACAGGTCGGACAAGGCGGGGAAGGGGCCCAGCGCCGTGCCGATGGTGCGGTAGAGCCCGCCCAGCGCCTTCAGCGTCGCGGCGAAGTCGGTGACCTGATGCAGGTCCAGATGCTCGAACCCGCCCTCGGCCACGCGATAGGCTGCCTCCGACGGCATCGCCTGGCCCGGATGGTCGGAGATCAGGATGCGTTCCACCCCGAAAAACGCCGCCGTGCGCACGATGGCGCCCAGATTGTGCGGGTTGGACACGCCGTCCAGCACCAGCAGCGGCGTACCCGCCGCCGCCCAGCCCTTGGCCAGATCCAGGTTGAAACTCAGGATCGGCCGGGGCGACGCCTCGACAAGGATGCCGCCATGCATGGCGGATCCGGCGATCTTTTCCAGCTCTTCTCCCGGCACCAGCCGGAACGGCTTGCGCGCCGCCGCCAGCCTTGCACAGAAGGGGGCCGCCGCATGTTTCAGCCGCTCATCGAACCACAGTTTCTCCGCCCGGTCGGGATCGCGGTCGAACAGGGCCGACACGGCCGGCAGGCCCCCAATGCGGAACGGCTTGCGCCGGGCCTTGCCCGGAATGGGGGCGGCCGGCTTGGGCTTCAGCGACAGGGTGGGGCGGTCGGCCATCGGTCAGCCTGCGAAGAAGGTCAGCCAGGCCAGCATGATGCTGCCGATGACGATGCGGTACCAGGCGAACGGCGCGAAGCCATGGCGGCTGACGAAGCCCACCACCCAGCGCACCACCAGCAAGGCCGACAGGAAGGCAGTGGCGAAGCCCACCGCGATCATCCCGACATTGTCGAATTGCAGAACCTCGCGGTTCTTGTACAGGTCATAGGTGGCGGCACCCAGCATGGTGGGGATGGCTACGAAGAAGCTGAACTCCGCCGCCGCCTTGCGCTCCACCCCCATCAGCAGGGCGCCGATGATGGTGGCCCCCGACCGCGACACGCCGGGGATCATGGCTAGGCACTGGGCGAAGCCGATGGACAGCGACAGTTTGGGGGAGAATTCCTCCACCGCGAAATGCCGCGGCTGCGGCACCATCCGTTCGGCCAGCAGGATGACGATGCCGCCCACGATCAGCGCCACCGACACCACGGTCGGGTTGAACAGCACGCCCTTGATATAGGAATGGGCAAAGACGCCGATCACAGCCGCCGGCAGGAAGGCCAGCAGGATGGCCACCGTGAAGCGCACGCTCTGCTGGCGCCCCTGCGCCAGCCCGGTCAGCACGCCCCACAGCTTGGCGAAATAGACCACCAGGATGGCCAGGATGGCGCCCAGCTGGATCACCACCTTGAACAAATCCTCTGCCTGGCCCTTGAAGCCCAGCATCTCCCCCAGCAGGATCAGATGGCCGGTGGAGGAGACGGGGATGAATTCCGTCAGCCCTTCCAGCAGGCCCAGAAGGATGGCGTCCAGATATTGCGCGATGTCGGTCACGTTCCAAGGTTCCTGCTGCCCGATGGTGCCGGCCTTATAGCAGCCGGGGCGGGCTGGCGGCGAGTGGCATGATGGTGACGGGCACGGCAGGCCGTGCCGCGCCTAAGGATATATGCCAATGCCCTTCGGCGATGGGGCCCCTTGGCCCCGCGTCCATCCCTTTTCAAGTATCCTTCAAAACCTTTGCGGCAATGCAGATACGCCCTTCCAACCAGGGCCAATCATTTCATATGATCGAAGGGCGCGAAAAGGGGACCCATCAATTGATCGTTAACCGCCATGGCTGAGGATGACAAGCACAGGAATGGGGGGCCGTCCACCGGCGTGGTCGTAAAGGCCAAGCCGAAGACGAAGAAGCCTGCCATGTACAAGGTGCTGATGCTGAACGACGACTACACCCCCATGGAGTTCGTCGTGCATGTGCTGGAACGCTTCTTCAACAAGAACCGTGATGAAGCGACCCGGATCATGCTGCATGTCCATCGGCGGGGCGTCGGCGTTTGTGGCGTGTTCACTTATGAAGTGGCGGAAACGAAGGTGTCCCAGGTGATGGACTTCGCCCGCCAGAATCAGCACCCGTTGCAGTGCACCCTGGAAAAGGATTAGCGCATTATGCTGTCGCGGAACCTCGAACAGACCCTCCACCGGGCCCTGGCCAACGCCAACGAACGGCGTCACGAGTATGCGACGCTGGAACATCTGCTGCTGGCATTGACCGAGGACCAGGACGCCCTGGCCGTGCTGCGCGCCTGCGGCGTCGACGTGGCCAAGCTGAAGACCGAACTGGTCGAATATCTGGATGGGGAACTGTCCAATCTGGTCACCACCCGCCAGGATGACGCCAAGCCCACGGCCGGCTTCCAGCGCGTGCTGCAACGCGCCGCCATCCATGTGCAAAGCTCCGGCCGGGAAGAGGTGACGGGCGCCAACGTCCTGGTAGCATTGTTCTCCGAACGCGAGAGCCATGCCGTCTATTTCCTGCAGGAGCAGGAGATGACCCGGTTCGACGCCGTCAACTACATCTCCCACGGCATCGCCAAGGCCCCGGGCCGCGCCGAACCCAAGCGGGTGTCGGGTGCCGACGAGGAGGCGCACGCCGAAAAGGTGGTGAAGAAGGGGACGGAGGCGCTGGAGGCCTATTGCGTCAACCTGAACAAGAAGGCTTTGTCCGGCAAGATCGACGCTCTGATCGGGCGCGATCAGGAGGTGGAGCGCACGATCCAGATTCTGTGCCGCCGGTCGAAGAACAACCCGCTCTATGTCGGCGATCCCGGCGTCGGCAAGACCGCCATCGCCGAGGGGCTGGCGCGGCGCATCGTCCATGGCGAGGTGCCGGAGATCCTGAAGAAGGCGACCATCTTCGCGCTCGACATGGGCTCGCTGCTGGCCGGCACGCGTTATCGCGGTGATTTTGAGGAACGGTTGAAGGCTGTGGTCTCCGAACTGGAGGCGTTGGACGGCTCCATCCTGTTCATCGATGAAATCCATACGGTGATCGGTGCCGGTGCCACCAGCGGCGGGGCCATGGATGCTTCCAACCTGCTGAAGCCGGCTCTGGCTTCCGGGTCGCTGCGCTGCATCGGCAGCACGACCTACAAGGAATACCGCTCCTATTTCGAGAAGGACCGGGCGCTGGTGCGGCGTTTCCAGAAGATCGACGTCAACGAGCCCTCGATCGAGGATGCGATCAAGATCCTGGAAGGCATCAAGGTCTATTACGAGACCCATCACAAGGTCCGCTACACCAAGGATGCCATCCGGTCGGCCGTGGAACTGTCGGCGCGCTATATCGGCGACCGCAAGCTGCCCGACAAGGCCATCGATGTCATCGACGAGGTCGGGGCGGCGCAGACCATGCTGCCGGAGAACAAGCGCAAGAAGACCATCACCCAGAAGGATGTGGAGGCGGTGGTCGCCAAGATCGCCCGCATCCCGCCCAAGTCGGTCAGCCGCGATGACCGTGAGGTGCTGCTGAACCTGGAACGCGACCTGAAGACCATGGTCTTCGGCCAGAACACCGCTATCGAGGCGCTGGTCTCGGCGATCAAGCTGGCGCGGGCAGGCTTGCGCGAACCGGAGAAGCCTATCGGCAACTACCTGTTCTCCGGCCCCACCGGTGTGGGCAAGACGGAAGTGGCCAAGCAGCTGTCGCGCACGCTGGGGATCGAGCTGATCCGCTTCGACATGTCGGAATATATGGAGCGGCACACGATCAGCCGCCTGATCGGCGCGCCCCCGGGCTATGTCGGCTTCGACCAGGGCGGCATGCTGACCGATGCCATCGACCAGCATCCGCATTGCGTATTGCTGCTGGACGAGATCGAGAAGGCGCATCCCGACATCTACAACATCCTGTTGCAGGTGATGGATCATGGCAAGCTGACCGACCATAACGGCAAGATCGTCGACTTCCGCAACGTCATCCTGATCCTGACCACCAATGCCGGCGCGTCCGACATGGCCAAGCCGGCCATCGGCTTCGGCAGCGGCGTGCGGTCGGGCGAGGACCAGGAAGCCATCAACAAGACCTTCACGCCGGAATTCCGCAACCGCCTGGACGCGATCATCCCGTTCGCGAATCTGGGGCCGGAAGTGGTGGCCCGCGTGGTGGACAAGTTCGTGATGGAGCTGGAAGCCCAGCTGACCGACCGCGGCGTGACCATCGAACTGACCGACGGTGCCCGCGCCTGGCTGGCCAAGAAGGGCTACGATCCCGTCATGGGTGCGCGCCCGCTGGCCCGCACCATCCAGGAGTTCGTGAAGAAGCCCCTGGCCGAGGAACTGCTGTTCGGCAAGCTGTCGAAGGGCGGGGCCGTGCGCGTCATCCTGAACAAGGAAGGCGACGGGCTGGACTTCGACTATGCCGAGCCCAAGGGCTCGCGGCGTGAGGAGAAGGTGGAGGAACTGGCGTAAGCCTGTTCCGTCTGCACTGACTGAAAA
The DNA here is from genome assembly GCF_048066115.1 of Niveispirillum sp. KHB5.9. NCBI lineage: Bacteria > Pseudomonadati > Pseudomonadota > Alphaproteobacteria > Rhodospirillales > Azospirillaceae > Niveispirillum > Niveispirillum sp. KHB5.9. Next base: position 137,429 of record NZ_JBLTYX010000005.1, read on the forward strand.
ACGCCCGGCGGGGAAACCTGCCGGGCGTTTTGCTTGTGGGGGGCTGGGAAGGTTGCTCTTTGCTGCCTCCCCTGAAAGTCAGTGCTGTGAGGATTTCAGCAATCTCTACCGTTACCCCGGCGAAGGCCGGGGCCCAGATCGTAGAGCAAAGCGCTTGTCACTTAAGCCCCGGCCTTCGCGGGAGTGACGGTAGTGAGAGCGGCAACGGTGGTGCCCAGAGTGTCCCCGCGCCGATTCTGCCCCTGAAACAGGCGGTTTGCCTCGCTGGAAATCACAATGGTCCCATTTCGGACCTATTAACGCACCTGCGAATGACTCTCAACGGGTATTATGCGGAAATGCAAGGTAAGCATGCAGGGTAAAATGGTCAGCTATACTGACCTATCGCTAAAAAACTGCTGGAACGGGCCAATTTTCCGCTTTATATGAACATCGACGGCGCCATTCGGGAAAGGGGATTACCCACCTGTCGGCGCCGTTTCCAACGGTGCGGAACATTTCGCGTTTCGCACTGCGGCAAGGACGGGGCCCCCGCCCCGGAAGATGTAAGGATTGGTTCCATGGCGACGCAGAAGATGCTCGGCTTTGTCCACACCGACCAGCGCATGCCCGAAAAGCGCGATGCCGGGCTGCGCCGCCAGGATTTCAACGAGATTTATGCCCGCTTCACCGACAAGGGCGCGGTCGAGCAGTCCAACCGCTGCTCCCAATGCGGCATCCCCTTCTGCCAGGTGCATTGCCCCGTCTCCAACAACATCCCCGACTGGCTGAAGCTGACGGCCGAGGGGCGGCTGGAGGAGGCGTACGAGCTGTCGCAGGCGACCAACAACCTGCCGGAAATCTGCGGCCGCATCTGCCCGCAGGATCGCCTGTGCGAAGGCAACTGCACGATCGAGCAGTCGACCCACGGCACGGTGACCATTGGTGCTGTGGAGAAGTACATCACCGACACGGCCTTCGATAATGGCTGGGTCAAGCCCATCACGCCGCGCGTGGAGCGGGCGCAGTCGGTCGCCATCATCGGCGCCGGCCCCGCCGGTCTGGCCGCCGCCGACCAGCTGCGCAAGAAGGGCTACCAGGTCCATGTCTATGACCGGTATGACCGCGTCGGCGGCCTGCTGATGTATGGCATCCCCGGTTTCAAGCTGGAAAAGGATGTCGTCATCCGCCGCTGGAAACTGCTGGAGGAAGGTGGCGTCAAGTTCCATCTGGGTGTGGAGATCGGCCGTAATACCGACCTGCGCACGCTGCGCGCCGAACATGATGCCGTGCTGATCGCCACCGGCGTGTACAAGGCCCGCGACCTGGGCGGGCCGGGTTCCGGTCTGGACGGCATCGTCGCCGCCCTGGATTACCTGACCGCCAGCAACCGCAAGAGCCTGGGTGACACGGTCCTGGATTTCGAGACGGGCAAGCTGAACGCCAAGGGCAAGAATGTCGTCGTCATCGGCGGCGGCGACACGGCCATGGATTGCGTGCGCACGGCCATCCGCCAGGGTGCGAAGTCGGTGAAGTGCGTCTATCGCCGTGACAAGAAGAACATGCCCGGCAGCCAGCGCGAAACCGCGAACGCCGAGGAAGAGGGCGTGGAGTTCGTCTGGCAGACGGCACCGGAGGGCTTCGCCGGCGACGCGCATGTCACCGGCGTGAAGGCCTACAAGATGCACATGGGCGTGGCCGACGCCACGGGCCGCCAGACCCCGTTGCCCATCGAAGGCTCCAACTTCACCATGGATGCCGATCTGGTGATCAAGGCCCTGGGCTTCGACCCGGAGGAGATCCCCAGCCTGTTCGGCGTGCCGGAACTGAAGGTCAGCCGCTGGGGCACGGTGCAGGTGAAGTACGCCACCATGATGACCAACCTGGACGGCGTCTTCGCCGCCGGCGACATCGTGCGCGGCGCTTCGCTGGTGGTGTGGGGCATCAAGGACGGCCGCGACGCCGCCGAGGGCATCCACCGCCACATCCAGGCCAAGATCGCGGCCCAGCCGGTGGCCGTGGCGGCGGAGTGAGCGAGGTACGCTTCTAGCGGAAAATTGGCAATCTACTCTCAAATCCATGAGGGAGACGACAATGCCAACAGCTCAGGAATTCGTCAGCCATATCGAGAAGATATTGGCAGAGTTTACGCAAAATGGTTCTCCAAGCGTCGATATCAATTCTGGAGACTTGCATCGCTTCATTGGCGGATATCCAGGTCAAGGACATCGCATGCCAGTTTGTTGTCATGCGCTACGATCGATGATGAAGCCCGGTGACGTGATCGTTGAGCAACCTCCAAAGGGAAATGGCGCTTCGTTAACCATCCGATACAAGTTGCCTAGATAAATTCGGGAATTGAAAGCCAGACAATGCTCCGCCTCTACGACAACATCTCCTCCGGGAACGGCTACAAATGCCGCTGGCTGCTGACGCAGCTCGGCCTGCCGTTCGAGCGCGTGGAGATGGATATCGATGAGGGCGCGACGCGCACGGATGCCTTTCTGGCCATCAATCCCAACGGGCGCATCCCGCTGCTGCGGCTGGCGCCGGGTGATTTCCTGGCCGAAAGCAACGCCATCCTGCGCTGGCTGGCCGAGGATACGGGCTTCTGGCCGGACAATCGCCGCGACAAGGCGGCGGTCCTGCAATGGCTGTTCTGGGAGCAGTACAGCCACGAGCCCAACATCGCCACCGCCCGGTTCTGGATCACCCACAAGGTGGCCATGGACCCGGAACGCATCCATGCCCTGATCGTGAAGCGCGAGAACGGGCATGCGGCACTGCGGATGATGGAACGCCACCTGACGGGCCGCGACTGGTTCGTTGGGCAGCGCGCCACCATCGCCGACATCGCCTTGTACGCCTACACCCATGTGGCGGAGGAGGGCGGGTTCGATCTCGCCCCCTATCCCGCCATCCGGGACTGGCTGGACCGGTTCGCTGGCCAGCCAAACCACATCAAGATTACCGATGCCGTGGGCACGCCTGTGCCCGTGGCCGATGCATTGACTTCCGAACGCCAAGGGGCCTGACCATGACCGACGCCAACATCCACGCCGGTGAGATTTTCGCGGCCGAATACATCGCCAACAAGGCCCTGTTGGATAATACCGCCTTCGTCGATACCGAGCAGCATGACGCCTGCGGCGTCGGCTTCGTGGCCGCCATCGACGGCAAGCCCCGGCGCGAGGTGGTGGAAAAGGCCGTAGAGGCGCTGCGCGCACTCTGGCATCGCGGTGCGGTCGATGCCGATGGCAAGACCGGCGACGGTGCGGGCATCCATGTGCAGCTGCCCCAGGCCTTCTTCCGCGAGCATGTGGTGCGCACCGGCCATCCGGAGCCCAAGGGCCTGATCGCCGTCGGCCAGGTCTTCCTGCCGCGCACCGACCTGTCGGCGCAGGAGCGCTGCCGCGCCATCGTGGAAACCGAGATCCTGAACTGGGGCTATACGATCTATGGCTGGCGCCAGGTCCCCGTCGATATCTCGATCATCGGTGAGAAGGCCAACGCCACGCGGCCCGAGATCGAACAGATCATGGTCGGCAACCCCAAGGGCGTGGCCGAAGAACAGTTCGAGCGTGACCTCTACATCCTGCGCCGCCGTATCGAGAAGGCGGTGGCGGGGGAGCAGATCGGCGGCTTCTATATCTGCACGCTCTCGGCCCGTTCCATCATCTACAAGGGCATGTTCCTGGCCGAACAGCTGACCGCCTTCTATCCCGACCTGCTGGACGAGCGGTTCGAGAGCAATTTCGCGGTCTATCACCAGCGCTATTCGACCAACACCTTCCCCACCTGGCAGCTGGCCCAGCCGTTCCGCACGCTCGCCCACAATGGTGAGATCAATACCCTGCGCGGCAACGTCAACTGGATGAAGGCGCATGAGACCCGCATGGATCATGAGGTCTTCGGCGCCAATATCGAGGATCTGAAGCCCGTCATCCAGGTCGGTTCGTCGGACAGCGGTGCGCTGGACGCCGTGTTCGAGCTGATGGTGAAGGCCGGCCGTTCCGCCCCCATGGTCAAGACCATGCTGGTGCCGGAAGCCTGGTCGAACAAGGAGGTGATGCCCCAGGCGCACCGTGACCTGTACAGCTACGCCAACTCCGTGATGGAGCCGTGGGATGGCCCGGCCGCCTTGGCCATCTATGACGGCCGCTGGGTCGTGGGTGGCGTGGACCGTAACGGCCTGCGCCCGCTGCGCTATGTCATCACCGGCGACGGCCTGATCATCGGCGGGTCGGAGACAGGCATGGTCAAGATCAACGAGCAGCAGGTGGTGGAGAAGGGCCGCCTGGGCCCGGGGCAGATGATCGCCGTCGACCTGGTCGAGGGCAAGCTATTCCATGACCGTGAGATCAAGGACAACCTGGCCGCCCAGCGCCCCTATGGCAATTGGATCGGTGAGATCACCGTCCTGGACGATCTGGTGAAGAAGGCCCCGGTGGAGCCGGCGGAACTGTCCAAGGACGAGCTGCGCCGCCGCCAGCTGGCCTATGGCATCACCATGGAGGATCTGGAACTGATCCTGCAGCCCATGGTGGACGACGCCAAGGAGGCCGTGGGGTCGATGGGTGACGACAGCCCCATCGCCGTGCTGTCGGACAAGTATCGCGGCCTGCACCATTATTTTCGCCAGAACTTCGCCCAGGTCACCAACCCGCCCATCGACAGCCTGCGTGAAACCCGCGTCATGTCGCTGAAGACCCGTCTGGGCAATCTGGGCAATGTGCTGGACGAGGATTCCACCCAGTGCCGCCTGTTGCAGCTGGAAAGCCCCGTGCTGACCAGTGCCGAGTTCCGCGCCATGCGCAAATACATGGGCACGACGGCGGCGGAGATCGACTGCACCTTCGACGTCAGTGCCGGCGACAATGCCCTGCGTGACGGTCTGCGCCGCATCCGCCAGGAGGCGGAGGATGCCGTGCGCGGCGGGGCCACCCATGTCATCCTGACCGATGAGGCTATGGGGGCCGGTCGTGCGCCCATGCCGATGATCCTGGCCACGGGTGCCGTCCATACCCATCTGATCCGTCAGCAGCTGCGCACCTTCACCAGCGTCAATGTCCGGTCGGGCGAATGCCTGGACGTGCATTATTTCGCGGTGCTGATCGGCGTGGGGGCGACCACGGTCAACGCCTATATCGCCCAGGAAGCCATCGCCGACCGCCACCGCCGTGGCCTGTTCGGGCAGATGAGCCTGGAGGACTGCCTGAAGCGCTACAAGAAGGCCATCAATGACGGTCTGCTGAAGGTCATGTCCAAGATGGGCATCTCCATCATCAGCTCCTACCGTGGCGGCCTGAATTTCGAAGCCATCGGCCTGTCGCGTTCGCTGGCGGCCGAATACTTCCCCGGCCTGCCGTCCCGCATCTCCGGCCTGGGCCTGCTGGGTATCCAGGAAGAGGTGCTGGGTCAGCACCGGCTGGCGTTTGATGAGGATGTGGTGGCCTTGCCGGTGGGTGGCTTCTACCGCTTCCGCAAGGGTGGCGACCGCCATGCCTGGGAAGGTGGCCTGATCCATCTGATGCAGACGGCGGTGGCCACCGACAGCTTCTCCACCTTCAAGAAATATTCCGAAGCGCTGAACAAGCGTCCGCCCATCGCGCTACGCGACCTGCTGGATTTCAAGCCAGCGGCCAAGTCGGTGCCGGTGGACGAGGTGGAAAGCATCACCAGCTTGCGCAAGCGTTTCATCACGCCGGGCATGTCGCTGGGTGCGCTGTCGCCGGAGGCGCATGGCACGCTGAACGTCGCCATGAACCGCATCGGCGCCCGCTCGGTCAGCGGCGAGGGTGGCGAGGACCCGAACCGTTTCAAGCCCGACGCCAATGGCGACAACTGGAACAGCGCCATCAAGCAGGTGGCGTCCGGCCGCTTCGGCGTGACGGCGGAATATCTGAACCAGTGCCGCGAGATCGAGATCAAGGTGGCCCAGGGCGCCAAGCCCGGTGAGGGTGGGCAGCTGCCCGGCTTCAAGGTCACCGAACTGATCGCCAAGCTGCGTCATTCCACGCCGGGCGTCATGCTGATCAGCCCGCCGCCGCACCATGACATCTATTCGATCGAAGATCTGGCGCAGCTGATCTATGACCTGAAGCAGATCAACCCGACCGCCAAGGTCTGCGTGAAGCTGGTGGCCCGCTCGGGCATCGGCACGATTGCGGCGGGTGTTGCCAAGGCCGGTGCCGACATCATCCTGGTGGCCGGCCATAATGGCGGCACGGGTGCGTCGCCGCAGACCTCGGTCAAGTATGCCGGCGTGCCGTGGGAAATGGGCCTGACGGAAGTGCAGCAGGTGCTGACGCTGAACCGTCTGCGCCACCGCGTCACCCTGCGTACCGATGGCGGCCTGAAGACCGGCCGCGACATCGTTATCGCCGCCATGCTGGGGGCGGAGGAATTCGGCATCGGCACGGCGGCCCTGGTCGCCATGGGCTGCATCATGGTCCGCCAGTGCCATTCCAACACCTGCCCCGTCGGTGTCTGTGTGCAGGACGAGGCGCTGCGCCAGAAGTTCACCGGCACGCCGGAAAAGGTCGTCAACCTGTTCAGCTTCATCGCTGAAGAGGTTCGCGAGATTCTGGCCAATCTGGGCTTCCGTGAGTTGCGCGAAGTGGTGGGCCGTTCCGACCTGCTGCACCAGGTCAGCCGTGGTGCGGCCCATCTGGACGATCTGGACCTGAACCCGCTGCTGGCCGTGGCCGACCCGGGCGAATATGCCCGCTACTGCACGCTGGAGGGCCGCAACGAGGTTCCAGATACCCTCGACGCCCAGATGATCAAGGATGCCCGCGCCCTGTTCGAGGATGGGGAGAAGACGCAGATGCAGTACCATGCGCAGAACACCCACCGCGCCATCGGTACCGCCCTGTCGGGCATGATCACCCGCAAGTTCGGCATGAAGGGCCTGCAGCCCGGCCACGCCACCGTCCGCCTGCGCGGGTCGGCTGGTCAGTCGCTGGGCGCCTTCGCGGTGCAGGGCCTGAAGCTGGAAGTGTTCGGCGATGCCAACGACTATGTCGGCAAGGGCCTGTCGGGCGGCACCATCGTTGTCCGTCCGCTGACCGCCAGCCCGCTGAAGACCAACGAGAACACCATCATCGGCAACACGGTGCTGTACGGTGCCACGGCGGGCAAGCTGTTCGCTGCGGGCCAGGCGGGTGAACGGTTCGCGGTGCGCAATTCCGGCGCCACGGTCGTGGTCGAAGGCTGCGGTTCCAACGGCTGCGAATACATGACCGGCGGTCTGGCCGTGATCCTGGGCAGCGTTGGCGACAATTTCGGCGCCGGTATGACGGGCGGCATGGCCTATGTCTATGACGAGGAAGGTGGGTTCCCGCAATTCGTGAACCCGGAGAACGTCATCTGGCAGCGCCTGGAAGTGCCGCATTACGAGGACCAGCTGAAGTCCCTGATCCAGGAACATATCGACGAGACGGGCAGCCGCTGGGCCGCCCAGCTGCTGAACGATTGGGATCTGGTACGCGGCAAGTTCTGGCAGGTGGTGCCGAAGGAGATGCTGAGCCGGCTGCCCGTGCCCGTTACGGCACCGGAACGGCTGAGCGCCGAATAGGATCAAGTAAGGATAGGGAGCCGCAAGGCCCCCTTTTCTTTTAGGATCGCGACTCGGGAAGCCAGGGTTTGCGCGGGTTGCCGAGTCGCGGGCTGCATGCCGAGTCGAATCTATCCTTACTTGCGGCCGTGAACGAGTCGGCGGAATGCGTAGGTCAGGTCGAGCCATTGGCGAGCCCTGACAAGCGACGGTGCCATTGAATGTCAGGGCTCGCCTGCGGCTCGACCTGACCTACGGCAAGATCTTGAGTGTGGCGCTGAAGGAGAATGTGCCGTACGGCGCCGAACCCTGATCGGAGGTGGCAGATTGAGTAGGGCAATTCCTCCCACCTTGTCTCCAGATCGCGTGGCCGCCATCCAGGCTGGCATTGCCAGGGGACGTGCGGACGCCGCGGCAGGTCGTGTCATCGATGCGGACACGCTGGAGGCCGAGTTGCGGGCTGAATTCGCAATGGATGCGGACGTGATCGACGTCCGTCAGGACATCCCCAACCCGCGCCTCTGATCCTATACGATTCCCAAAAAGAAACCGGCGCCCCGTTTCCAGGACGCCGGCTTCATAACCTTTACAAACAGACCCAAACCTTACGCGGCATTCACCTGTTCGGTCTGGGCCAGCAGCGCGAACAGGGCGTCGCCAGATTCCGCACCGCGCAGCTTGTCACAGAGCACCGGGTCCCGCAGGGCCCGCGACACGCGTGCCAGGGCCTTCAGGTGATCAGCACCAGCCCCTTCCGGGGCCAGCAACAGGCAGATCAAATCCACCGGTTGCTCGTCGATCGCCTCGAAATCGACCGGCTTTTCCAGCCGGGCGAAAATGGCCGTGACGCCGGTCAGGCCCGGCAGCTTGCCATGCGGGATGCCGATGCCACGCCCCACGCCGGTCGTACCCAGGCGTTCACGTTCCACCAACACGTCAAAAATGGCCCGTTCATGTTGGCCGGTAAGATCGGCCGCCTTCTTGGCCAGTTCCTGAAGGACCTGCTTTTTGGAGCCGGCCTTCAGGTTCGGGAGGATCGCCTCCGGCGTCAAAAGATCATTCATCGCTGCCGAAGGGGTTGGGAATGAAGGGGATACGGAACGCAAGGATACAGCCATGGGGAACGCATCACCTTACTGTTTCACCGACCCTGCCGCCCCGGCAGGGTCCACCCAGCCGATGTTTCCATCGGGCCGGCGATAGATCATGTTCAAGCCGCCATGTCCGCGGTTCCGGAACATCAACGCCGGCAAATCCGCAAGGTCCAGGCGCATCACGGCTTCACTGACCGTCAGCATTTCGATGGATGTTTCCATCTCCGCGACGACCATGCCGTGATGCCCGTTCACCTCCGGTGCCGGCGCTTCATCCGCCTCATAATCGTCGGAATCCGTTTCGGCTTCAAGGATGTACTTGCGGGCGGGTTGGACCGGCAGCTGCGCGATGGTCGTCCGCTCATGATGGTCCTTCAGGCGACGCTTGTACCGGCGCAGCCGCTTGGCGACGCGATCGGCGGCCTCGTCGAAGGCGGGATAGGGTTCGGTCGCCTCCGCATTGGATTGCAACAGAATCCCACGGCCCACATGGACCTGGATATCCGCCTTGTAGAGATGCGCATCCTTGGAAAGGATGACGGTCGCCTCCATGGGGTTGCCGAAATATTTTCCGACCATCGATGCCAGCTGATCCTTTACATGGGTCCGCAGAGCATCGCCCACATCCAGTTGCTTGCCTTTGACGGTGACTTGCATATTCGACCTGTCGTTTCAGGGCGCATGACCAGACCCGAAGGAACCATCTTCCTGGAACCGGCATCCAGACCGGGAGTCCCAGAACGGTATTCCTTCAGCGGCCAGCGCAGGGGTTACAACCCAAGGGCCTTTTCCCGACGGCGCTGGACTGAAGAGGGGATCTTCATACCCTCACGATACTTTGCCACCGTCCGCCGCGCAATGTCGATCCCGTCGGCACGCAGGATTTCGACAATTTTATCATCCGACAGCGTGTCATCCGGCTTCTCCGCATCGATAAGGGCCTTGATGCGATAACGCACGGCCTCGGCCGAATGTGCCGCCTGTCCGTCGGCACCTTGGATGGCGGAGGTAAAAAAGTATTTAAGTTCAAAGACTCCGCGCGGGCTGGACAGGAACTTATTGGTGGTAACCCGGCTGACGGTGCTTTCATGCATGCCGATGGCCTCCGCGATGTCGCGCAGGATCAGGGGCTTCATGAACTGCAATCCGTGCAGGAAGAAGGCATCCTGCTGGCGCACGATCTCCGTCGCCACCTTCAGGATGGTGTTGGCCCGCTGGTGCAGGCTTTTCACCAGCCAGCTCGCCGACTGGAACTGCTCGGCGATATATTCCTTGTCCTGTTTGCTGCGGGCACCCGTATTGACGCGGCTGTGATAACGCTGGTTGACCAGGACGCGCGGCAGCGTCTCGGTATTCAACTCCACCACCCAACCGCCGCCGGGGCTGGCGCGCATCAGGATGTCCGGCACCACCGTCTGCACCGGCTCGAAATCGAAGGACAGCGCCGGCTTGGGGTTCAGCGCCTTGATCTCCGCCACCATGTCGGACAGATCTTCGGCGTCGCAGCCGCAGACCTTCAGCAATTGCTGGAGATTGCGCGCGGCCAGCAGGGGCAGGTTGTTCAGCAGCGCCTGCATGCAGGGGTCCAGGCGGTTCTTTTCCCGCAGCTGGATGGACAGACATTCCGACAGGGTGCGGGCGAACACGCCGGCGGGATCGAAGCGCTGCAGGCGCTTCAGCACCGTTTCCACCTGGTCCAGCCCACAGCCCAGCTGGGCCGCCACCTCCTCCAGGTTGCCGGTGAGATACCCGGCCTCGTCCAGGTGATCCATCAGGGCGTAGGCGACCATACGGTCGAACCTGTCGCCCAAATCCATGGTGATCTGTTCTTCCAGATGATCGCGCAGCTTCGGCCGCTCGGTCAGGGTCGCCTCGAACCCCTCGCCATCATCCTCGAACCCGCCGCTGCGTGAGGACCAGTCGCCGAACTGTTCCCCCGACCCCAGCCCCGCGCTCTCCATGTCGGCGGCGGAGCTGTTGGTATAGACATTCTCGTAATCGGTATCGAGCGGCGCGTCGCTGGACGATCCCATGCGGTCGCTGGTGGCCAGTTCCACCGTGTCGGCGACGCGGGTCTCATTCACCGGGGCCGCCACCTCTTCCCGGTCCACGCCGGTGGTGGGGGCATCATTCCAATCGCCACCATCGTCACGTTCCAGCAGCGGGTTGCGCTCCAGTTCCGCATCGACATATTCGGCAAGTTCGATGTTGGACAATTGCAGCAGCTTGATCGCCTGCTGCAATTGCGGCGTCATGACCAGCGACTGTGCCTGGCGGATATCGAGCCGTTGCTGGAGCGCCATTCTTGCCGATGGACCTGTTCTGACGGGCGGCTGGCTGCCGGTTTGCGACGATGCCGGGATACGGGCGTCGACGAAGGTCCTTCCTGGAAAGCCGCCGCCGTCACCCTTGACGGCCTGTCGGCTGGCATACCCCCGTCGGCTGTTCCCCAGCGAGGCCAAAGGTAAGGCCCAAGCCGCCCGCCCGCAACAGTTAGGCCGGATAGGAGCAAAAATTATTCCATTGCTTTCTGCCGCATTTTCCTGCTGGAACAACGGTCGAAGGCCAACCGGCATGGATGGACGGCACCAGACCGTCCTCGCCGACAGCGACCTGAACCGGCTTTCCCTCCAGTCTCAGGATCAACCGATGTCCATGCCCGAACCGCCGGCCGATGCGCGCCGTGCCGTCTTCGCCAACCGTGATTTCCGCTGGCTGGTGGCCGGCGGCGTCATCTCCATGCTGGGCGACCAGTTCACCCTGCTGGCCATGCCCTGGCTGATGCTGAAACTGACGGGTGACAGCCTCGCGCTGGGCCTGGTCCTGGCCATCATGGGCATCCCGCGCGCCCTGTTCATCCTGGTCGGCGGGGCGCTGACCGACCGCTATTCCTCCCACCGCGTGCTGATGTTGACCAAATACGTCAATACGGCGCTGCTGGGCCTGCTGGGGGCGTTGGTCTGGATGGATACGCTGCCGCTCTGGCTGCTCTATCCGCTGGCTTTGGGCATCGGGCTGGCCAGCGCCTTCTCCATCCCGGCCGGCACCTCCATCCTGCCGACCGTCGTGCCGCGTGAACAGCTGGCGGCGGCCAACGGGGTGATGATGGGGCTGCGGCAGATGACGCTGTTGGCCGGTCCCGCCCTGGCCGGCCTGATGATCGCCCTGTCCGCCGATGGCGGCCATGGCGGCACGGTGGGGGCGAAGGACAGCGGCACCGCCTTGGCTTTCCTGATGGATGCCGCCAGTTTCGCCCTGTCGGCCTGGACCCTGGCCAAGGTCAAGGCGGTGGTGGCCGATCCGGCGGCCCGCGACACCTCCATCATCCGGTCCATTGGTGAGGGCTTGCGCCATTTCTGGGGCGACACGCATCTGCGCACGCTCTGCCTCTATTTCGCGGCGGTGACGGCCTGCATTTCCGGCCCGGTGCAGGTGGGGCTGCCCCTGCTGGTGGATCAGCGGCTGCTGCCGGGCGGGGCGGGGGCGCTGGGCACCATCCTGGCCGCACATGGGGCCGGTACCTTGGTGGGGCTGGCCCTCTCCGCAGCCCGACCGGGCCTGCGCCTGGGCACGCTGGGCCTGACCATCCTGGCCATCGACATCGTCTGTGGCCTGTTCTTCCTGCCCCTGGCGCTGGTGACGGCAACCTGGCAGGTGATGGCGCTGCTGTTCGGGGTGGGTGTCCTGGGCGGCTTCGTCCAGGTACGGGTCTGGACCTGGATGCAGCGGCGGGTGCCGCCCGCCATGCTGGGCCGGGCCATGGCGCTGTTCATGTTCATCTTCATGGGCGTAGGGCCACTGTCGGCCGCCCTGGCCGGCGCCCTGCTGCGGCAGGTCAGCGTGACCCAGATGATGGTGGCCACGGGCCTGTTCCTGACCACGCTGGCCCTGGCCGGTATGGTGTTCACGCCCATCAGGCAGGTGCGGGAGGAGGCGGCCTGAGTAAGGCGTGTATTAGTGTATCTATTTTCTATTTACCGGCCTGAGCCGATGCCGCATATGAAAACGGCGGGTCGGAATAGGCCGGCCCGCCGTTCACGGAGGTAAAGGAGGCATGAAAAGGATGCCCTTTATCCTTGTGCTTCGGGTTCCGTTCTGGCGGGGGCGTGTATTGCACGTCACCGTCATGATCGGCCGGAGCTAAGGTAGGTGGGTCGGAGCTGGAACTCCGGGCCACTTCCTCTGAGTATAAGAGAAAATGCGTTCGGTTTCTAGTCCCCGGCGTATGCGGTAAGCTGGGGCCCGAACGTGGTTACAGGCTGAACCGTTCGCCCAGATAGACGCGGCGCACATCCTTGTGGGCCACGATCTCCGATGGCTGGCCTTCCATCAGCACGACGCCATCATGCAGGATATAGGCGCGATCGACGATATCCAGCGTCTCGCGGACATTATGGTCGGTGATCAGCACGCCGATGCCGCGTTCGCGCAGATGGCTGACCAGTTCGCGGATCTCGTTCACGGCGATGGGATCGACGCCGGCGAACGGTTCGTCCAGCAGGATGAAATGCGGCTGGCTGGCCAGCGCGCGGGCGATTTCCGCGCGGCGACGCTCACCGCCCGACAGGGCAAGGGCCGGCGTGCGGCGCAGATGGGTGATGGAGAATTCGGCCAGCAGCTCGTCCAGCCGCTGTTCACGCACGTCGCGGTCGGGTTCCACCACTTCCAGCACGGCGCGGATATTGTTCTCCACCGACAGGCCGCGGAAGATGCTGGCTTCCTGTGGCAGATAGCCGATGCCCAGGCGCGCGCGGCGATACATGGGCAGCGACGTCACCTCCATCCCGTCCAGGGTGATGCTGCCATGGTCGGGCAGGATCAGGCCGGTGATGATGTAGAAGCAGGTGGTCTTGCCGGCGCCGTTGGGACCCAGCAGTCCCACGGCCTCGCCCCGGTTCACCGACAAGGAGATGTCGCGCAGCACCGGCCGGCCCTTGTAGGCCTTGCCGATGCGGGACGCCACAAGCCCCGTATTGTCGGTGACCAGCCTGGGGCCGGTCGTGGACGTGTCCTGGGTCGGCTGCGTCATGGCTTCTCGCTCCCCTGCGGGTTGGCGGGCTGGCTGGGCTGCTGCGGCGTACCGCCCTGACCCTGCCGATTGGGAATGAACAGGCCCTGCACGCGGCCATCCGTCGCCGTGGTACCCGGAGGGCTGCCCGGCGGGGTGGTGGCGGATGCGGTACCCGGCACACGCGATAGAATACGGCTGACACCCGACTTCAGGTCAACCTCCGCGGCGGGGCCGTTCAGCTGATTCTGCCCACGGGTGATGCGGACATTGCCGGTCAGCAGGGCCTTCTCGCTGTCCAGGTCATAGGTGCCCTTGTCGCCGCGCGCCGTCTCGGTCTTGGTGGTGATGATGACATTGCCGTTGCCGTCGACACGGGACAGGCCCAGCTTGTCCTGTTTGTCACGGGCCATCAGCGCGACCAGACGGTCGGCGCGGATACGGTCCTGTGGCCGGGCGGCCAGCGCGTCGCCGCGGGCCACGGCCAGTTCCTGCGTCCGCCAATATTCCAGGCTGTCACGGGCCGTCACCGTCTCTTGCGGGGTGACCAGGCGCAATCCCTCGCCCGTCAGCACGGCCACCGACCGGTCCAGGTCATAGATGGCGCGCGAACCATGGGCCGTGCGCTCGCCATTCTTCAGCTGCACATTGCCTTCGGCCAGCAGGCGATAGACCTCGTTGGCGCCGTTCTGCCCTTTGCGGAAATAGGCTGCCAGCGTATCGGCGGTCAGCACCATGTCACCCTGGGTGGCGGTGGCACCGCCCCGCGCGATGGCGACCTGCAATTTCTCGTGATATTCGAACCCGGCCGGGGCATCGACCTCGATCGGCTTCGATCCGCTGCTGATGGTGAGCGACGGGGTGGCGGCGGCAGGGGCCGGTTCCGGTGCCTGCTGGGCCGTGCCCGTGCCGGCGGCCAGCGCCAGACCCAGCACCATGGGTGCCAGCAGCCCGCTCCAACCGATCATCGCCTTTCTCACCGTACTCATGGCGCCGTTTCCTTCGGCTTGTCGTTACCCTTGGTGCCCGCCTTGTCGCCGGCGCTGAAGGCGCGCAGCCTTGCATGGCCGGTGAAGACCAGCACGTCGCCATCGTCCAGCACGCGGAAGCCCCCGGCCTCCACCGTGCCCATCGGCCCCTGGCCCTCCACGGGCCGGTTGCCCCAGGCGATCCCCTTCTTCACGTCCAGCACCGCTTCCTGCGTGCGCAGCTCATAGCCGGAGCCATGGAAGAAGGAGACGGTGCCATCCAGGGCCAGCACCTGATTGTCCTGGTCGTACTTGCCCTTGTCGGCGGCCACCGACAGCCAAGTACCACGCTTCAGCGTGATGTCGGCCTGCGGCACCGACAGATCCACGGTGGAACGCCCGCCGCCCTGTTGTGCCGCGCGCTGGGCCCGGATCTCGAACGGCTGGTCGCCGGTGTCGGTGCCCAGATAGCGGGCCTGGGTCAGTTCCAGGTCGCCCTGGGCCGGGCCCGGCCGCGACTTGTCCGACGATCCGCTGAACAGGGGCCAGATGAAGATGGTCAGCAGCACCACGCCCGCCACCGCCGGCAGGGCCACCCGCGCCACCCGCACCGCCTTGCTGTGGGCGTACGGGTCCCGTCCACCGCCTGCCGGCTGGCGTGCCGTGGTCGGCCGGTTGGACGGGGCTTGGGGAGTGGCCATCGGCAGGAGAAGGGTCCTTCGGGTACGGGTGCTTGAACCAGGGTGCCAGCAGATGACAGAACAGAAGGGCATTTCTGTGACGAGCCGCACAGGGACGGCCGGCCATGCCCGCGACGCTGGGCTCAGTGCGAGAAGATATCGGGTTCTTCCCAGCCCAGCAGGTCCAGCTTGCCACGCGCCGGCAGGAAGGCGAAGCAGGCCTCCGCGATCTCGCGGCGCCCCTCACGGTCCAGCAGCGCGTCCAGCTTGGCCTTGATCTGGTGCAGGTACAAAACGTCGGACGCGGCGTATTTCAGCTGCTCCTCGTTCAGGTCCGCCGCACCCCAGTCGCTGGATTGCTGCTGCTTGGACAGCTCGATGCCCGTCAGTTCCTTGCACAGGTCCTTCAACCCGTGGCGGTCGGTGGAAGTACGGACCAGCTTGGAGGTGACCTTGGTGCAATAGACCGGTGCGCAGGTGATGCCCAGCGCCTTGTACAGCACCGCCACGTCGAAGCGGGCGAAGTGGAACAGCTTCAGCACCTTGGGATCGGACAGCAGGCGGGCCAGGTTCGGCGCGCTGGTCTGGCCCTTGGTGATCTGCACCAGATGCGCGTTGCCGTCACCCGACGACAGCTGCACCAGGCACAGCCGGTCGCGGTGCGGGTTCAGGCCCATGGTCTCCGTATCGACGGCGACGACGGGGCCCAGATCAAGGCCATCGGGCAGGTCACCGACATAAAGGGAGGTCTGGGACATCGGGTGCGTTCCTTCGCGGGCAGGCAAATGTTCATCTTCCTTATCGGTTGCCGGCGCGGCTGTCGCAAGGGGTGATGCCGCAAGGGTCCGATGCGGGAGGTCCAGAAACGCTTAAGGCCGCCGGAGCTAACCGGCGGCCTTAAGTGCGTTACATCGGAATGGTGCCCAGAAGAGGACTCGAACCTCCACACCTTGCGGTACAGGTACCTGAAACCTGCGCGTCTACCAATTCCGCCATCTGGGCGTTTTCCGAACCGTCGCTTCCCATCGTTACCGGAGGGCGGCGCGTCGTGGGGCGGGTGTATAACGGGGGGATGAGGGGGCGTCAACAGGTTTTATTCGGAAATTCCGGAAGGTCGGCGCCAGGGTCCAGAAACGCTTAAGGCCGCCGGAGCTAACCGGCGGCCTTAAGTGCGTTACATCGGGAATGGTGCCCAGAAGAGGACTCGAACCTCCACACCTTGCGGTACAGGTACCTGAAACCTGCGCGTCTACCAATTCCGCCATCTGGGCGCTTCTCCGAACCGCGCTATCCACCGTTGCCTTGGGGCGTTACCGGTGGGCGTCGCGTCGTGGAGGGGGCTTATAAGCACCCCGATGCGCCCCGTCAACAGGTGTTTTTTAGGGATGGATGTCTTTTTACGCATTGCTGCCCGATTTCCATTGATCGCGGGCCCATGCCTCCCAATATAAGGCTCCTGTACCTCTCAACAGCCCCTGTCGAGGATACTTCGATGGTAAACGGACCCTATAATCCGTATGCGGCGGGCAGCCGGACCATGGATCAGGCATCGTTCGATGCCGGTCTGCGGACCCATATGCTGCGCGTCTACAATTACATGTGCTTGGCGTTGGCAATCACCGGCGGCGTCGCCTTCCTGGGCGCCCAGAGCGAAACCCTGGTGGCGGCGATCTTCGGAACCCCCCTGAAATGGGTGGTCATGCTGGCCCCGCTGGCCTTCATCTTCTTCGGCTTCAAGCCGGATCGGATGTCGGCCTCGGCCCTGCGGACCAGCCTGATCGTCTTCAGCGCCCTGATGGGCCTGTCGATGATGGCGATCTTCCTGGTGTACACGGGCGCCAGCATCGCCCGCGTGTTCTTCATCACGTCGGCGATGTTCGCCGGCACCAGCCTGTACGGATACACCACCAAGACCAGCCTGGCCAAGATGGGCAGCTTCATGGTGATGGGCCTGATCGGCATCATCATCGCCGGTCTGGTGAACATCTTCCTGGCGTCCAGCGCGCTGCAGTTCGCCATCTCGGCGATCGGCGTGGTGGTCTTCACGGGCCTGACGGCCTGGGACACCCAGAACATCAAGGAGAACTACGCGTCCTCCTGGGGTGATGAGGCCAACAACCGGTTGGCCGTCATGGGTGCCCTGTCGCTGTACCTGAACTTCATCAACCTGTTCCAGATGCTGTTGTCCTTGATGGGCCAGCGCGACGAATAAGGCTTGATGGGTGCTAAGGCCCATAGTTGGAACGCCCGGCGCGGAAGCCTCCGCGCCGGGCGTTTCCATTTCCGGGGCCGGGCCGCTATCATCCGCGCCCTGGATGAGGGGCGCGGCGGGGGACCAAGTGGCGGGTGACACGGAACTGAGGGGCCTGACCATCGCCCTGCGCCAGGAATTGTCGGTGGGGCTGGAGGAGGTCCTGTACGACAGTGATCGCTGGATGCGGGCCCAGTCCTTCGCGGAAGGGATCGGCGATGCGGTGGCCGCCGGGGCCGATCCGGCCGGGATCGCTGCCATGCTGGACGGGCTGCCGCCCCCCCGTAATGCGCGCGAACGGGTGATGGGCCACCTGTTGCGGGCCGGCATGCTGCGGGACGGGGCGGCACCCACGGCGGCCATCACGGCGCTGATCGATGATCTGGCCGATCCCGGATCACGCCACAGCCTGGCCCAGGCCGATTATATCCTGCGGGCCATCGTCTTCGCCGTCTGGACCAACCGCATGCGGGTGGCGGATGCCGGCGCGCATGATTTGGCGCTCCGCCGTCTCTGGCACCTGATCCTGGAAAAATATCGGGCCCTGATGCCCGCCCGGCCGCCGGTGCCGGCCGTTGAACGGCAGCGGGACCTGATCGTGCTGATGGTGGGGCAGTTCATGCGCGGCATGCATCAGCCCTCCCTCGACACGCTGGATTTCGTGTCCAAGCTGGTGCTGCGCTTCGGCCGGCGGGTGGTGCTGGTCAATACCGCCGACGGCCCGTCCGGCGTGCATTATCCCTATCTGGGCCGCTTCACCAGCAGCGTGGATGACGGCCTGGTCGCGCAGACGCAGCTGGTGATCGACCGGCAACCGGTGCCCTTCATCCACCTGCCCCCCGGCTTCACCGATCCCGAGATGGCTGCCGTGACGCGCGACCGCATCCTGGCGCTGAAACCCGATCTGGTGCTGTCCTTCGGTACCCTGAACCCGGTGGCGGATTTGTGCCGGGGCCTGCTGGATGTGGTGGCGATACCGTTCGGCACCTATCTGCCCATGGCGGAGCCCGCCTATGTCGGCCTGCCGCGGGCATTGACGGCGGGTGATATCGACGCATTGGCGGCGGCGGGGCTGGAGGCGTCAGACGTCATCCCCATCCATTACGCCTATGAACTGCCCGCCGCGGGGACGCCGCGCAGCCGGGCCGACCTCGGCCTGCCGACGGATGCCATCGTCACGGCGATCATCGGCCTGCGGTTGGAACAGGAGGTGACGCGGGACTTCGCCTGCGCGCTGGACGGGCTGATCCGGGCGGAACCAAGGCTGTTCTTCCTGTTCGTGGGCAGGATGGGGGACCATGCGGCCCTGTGCGCCGGCCTGCCGCATCTGGCGGCGCGGTCGCGTGTGCATGGCTATGATCCCGACGTGCTGTCGGTGCTGCCAGCCTGCGACCTGTATCTGAACCCGCCGCGCGGCGGGGGCGGGGCCTCGGCGGCCTATGCCCTGGCCAAGGGCGTGCCGGCCCATACGCTGGGCTTTGGCGACGTGGCGAATGTGGTGGGGCCGGGTTTCCATCTGGTGGGGCTGGCGGATTTCGCCGATGCGGCGCGGCATTTCGCCGATGATCCCGCCCATCGCGCCGACCGGCAGGCCAAGGCCCGCGCCCGCTTCGCGGAGATATCGTCGCGCCAGGCGATGCTTCGCCAGATACTGGATGGGGTCAAGGCGATGCGGGCGAGAGGATAAGCGCCGTCTGGTCGGGCCAGCAGCGGGCGTTTTCTTCCATCGCATAGGTCCGGTCGGCCACGTTCTGCGGATCGCCGGGGATGAACACCGCGCGCCCGCGGCTGCCGGTGTTCAGTTCCAGGGTCAGGCGGTGGCCCTCATCCTGGTCGGTGGCCATGATGGTGAAGCATCCGCCCTGATTGGCCAGGGTACGGCAAGCGGCAGCCGTGGCCGGTGTCAGGCCCAGCACCACATAGGACAATTCCATCGGCATGAGGCCACTCATGCCGATGCAGGCCGGCGACCGCCGGCCCGGCGCCCATGCGCCGCAAGCCAAGCCGCCGGATGGCGGCGGCCGGCGCTTGAGGGAACATGAAATAAATTCACGCGGGCGCTCCCTGCATTACCCGCCTTGCATTGCGGGCGATGACGCCATAGCGCGGCGCCAGCAGGATGGAAAGCCCCAGGATGACACCGGCCAGCACGGCGATGCTGCCGGCCGCACTGACCGCACCCTCGAAGCCCAGCAACCCCGGCCCGAAGGCGCCCAGCCCATAGCCGCCGATGCCCGTCGCCCCGCCGATCAGCAGCGACAGGCCCAGCTGCGGCCCCATCCGGTCGGTATAGAGCCGGGCCGTGGCGGCGGGACAGATCAGCATGGCGATGACCAGGATCGATCCCACCGCCTCGAACGAGGCGATGGCGGCCAAGGCGGCCAGGGCCACGATGACATGCTGCACCAGCCCGCTTTTCAGGCCCAGCGTATTGGCCAGACCCGGATCGAAGCTGACCAGGGTGAATTCCTTGAAGAAGGCCAGGATGACGACCAGGCAGAAGGCGAAGACGGCGACCAGCTGCAAAACCTGCCTTGGCAGGGTTGTCCAGATCGCGGGATCGGCCAGATCGGCCCAGGCGCTGGGCCCCAGCCACAGGATGGCCTCCAGCTGTCCGTACAGCACGCAGTCCGCATCCAGATCCACCTGCCGCGCCGGCCCCTGTTCGATCAGCACGACGCCCAGCGCGAACAGGCCGGTGAACACCACGCCCATCGCCGCCCCGGCCTCCACCCGCCCCAGGCGGCGCACCAGCTCGATCATGCCGCCGGCGATCAGGGCGGCGGTCAGGGCACCGGCCATCATGGGGAAGGTGTCTCGCGTGCCGGCCACCAGGAAGCCCGCCACGATGCCGGGCAACACAGCGTGGGAAATCGCATCGCCCATCAGGCTTTGCCGCCGCAGCACCAGGAAATTGCCCACCAGCGCACAGGAAAGACAGGCGAACAAAGCCGCCAGCAGGGCCGGCAGGTCGACCGACAGGAAGGTGGCGGCATCTATGTTCATGGCGCCAGCTCCCCGGCCAGCAGCGCCTTGCGCATCCGCGCGCGGCGCAGTTCCCGGCCCAGCAGGCCGCGCGACGGCGCCACGAACAGGCTGACGAAGAAGAAGGATGTGGCCACCAGCACGATGATGGCACCGGCCGGCAGATCGGCGAAACGCGCCGACAGCAGCGCCCCGACGCCGCCCGACGCGGCGCCCACGCCGCCGGCGATGACCAGCATGCGGGCCAGATCATCGGTCCAGAACCGCGCCGTGGCGGCCGGTGTGATCAGCAGGGCGATGATCAGCACCAGCCCCACCGTCTGCAACCCCACCACGGTGACCAGCGTGACCAGCGCCATCAGCGCCAGATCGATGCGCCCGGTGGGCCAGCCCGATGCCCGCGCGAAGCCCTCGTCAAAGGCCAGCAGGCGGAATTCCTTGAAGAATATCCAGACCATCAAGGCGGCCAGCAGGGCCAGTCCGGCCAGCCCCAGCGCCTCCCCCGTCCGCATCGCCGCCGTCTGGCCGAAGATGAAGCCCTTCAGCCCGGCGGCATTGGCGGCGGGCAGTTCCTGCACCACCGACAGCAGCACCACCCCGGCCCCGAAGAACACCGACAGCACGGCACCGATGGCCGCATCCTCCGTCAGCCTTGTCCAGCGCTTGATGGCCTGGATGGTGGCGACGGAGATGGCACCGCTGATCGCGGCACCGGTCAGCAGCAGGGGCAGGGACCGCCCCTCGATCCCCAGCGCGATGCCGACCAGGAAGGCGGCGACGATGCCGGGCAGGGTGGCATGGGACAGGGCATCGCTGACCAGGGCGCGGCGGCGCAGCACCATGAAACAGCCGACCATGCCGGCGGCCAGCCCCAGGGCCGTGGCACCGCCCAGCACGACCAGCGTATTGTGGCCCACCATATCCATCATGATCAGCGCGGACCCAGCAGCAGGCCGCTGGCCCGCTGGCCATAGGCGCGGCGCAGGTTTTCCTCCGTCAGCGCCTCGCGCACCGGGCCGGCGGCGACCAGCCCGCCATTCAGCATCAGCACATGGTCGAAGGTCTCGGCCACCGTCTGCAGATCGTGATGCACGCAGATGACGGTGCGCCCCTCCGCGTCCAGTTCGCGCAGCACGGCCAGGATGGTCTGTTCCGTGGCGGCATCGACGCCGGCCAGCGGTTCGTCCATGAAATACAGCCGCGCCTCCTGCGCCAGGGCGCGGGCCAGGAACACGCGCTGCTGCTGCCCGCCGGACAGCTGCCCGATCTGGCGGTTGGCATAATCGGCCATGCCGACCCGGTCCAACGCTGCCAAGGCGGCTTTCTTGTGCTTGCCGGTGATGCGCCGGCCCCAGCCGATCAGGCCGTAACGGCCCATCGTGACGACGTCGAGTGCCGATACCGGGAAATCCCAATCCACCGATTCGCGTTGGGGTACGTACCCGATCAGGGCGCGCTGACGCTTCAGCGGGCGTCCATAGATTTCGATCGTGCCGGTCAGCGCCGGGACCAGACCCAGCACCGCCTTCAGGAAGGTGGATTTGCCGGCCCCGTTGGGCCCGACCACGGCCACCAGCCCCTGGGCGGGGGCGGTCCAGGTGACGTCACGCAGCACCAGGCGCTGGTGGTAGGCCACCGACAGGCCGGTCACGGACAGGGCACCGACGCCAGCATCGGCGCTGGGCACATAATTATCGGTCAGCAGGCGTTGCAGCATGGTCTTCGTCCCTTACCGCGCGGCCAGCCGGCCCTGGAAACCGCGCGCCGGCACGGTGCCGCCCAGGGCCTGGGCGATGGTGGTGACGTTATGGTCGATCATGCCCACATACGTCCCTTCATAGCTGCCGGGCGAACCCATGGCATCAGAATAGAGCGAGCCGCCGATGGACACCTTGTGCCCGCGCGCGGCCGCCCCCTGTACCAACGCCTGGATATTGCGATCGGATACGGAGGTTTCGACAAAAACCGCCGGGATCTTGCGATCGACCAGCAGGCTGACCATGCTTTCGATGCGCTGCAGCCCGGCCTCGGATTCGGTGCTGATCCCCTGGATACCCACAACCTGCAACCCATAGGCCCGGCCCAGATAGGAGAAGGCGTCATGGGCGGTGACCAGGACGCGGCCTTTCTCCGGCACGCTGCCCAGCACCTTGCCGGCATAGGCGTTCAGCGTCTCGTAATCCTTCGCCGCCTTGTCGGCATTGGCGGCATGAAGCGCGGCATTGGCGGGATAAAGGCTGGACAGCTTGTCGCGCACGCCCAGCAGCGCCAGGCGCCACAGCGTGGGGTCCATCCACACATGCGGGTCGGGATGGGCATCGGCCCCTTCCGGATGGATCAGCCTGTCCTTGGGCAGGACGGATGCCGCTTCATGCACGGGCTTGCCGCTGCTGGTCAGCTTTTCCAGCATCTCCGCCATCTTGCCTTCCAAAAACAGGCCGGAATGGAAGACGGCGTCGGCCTTCATCAGGGCGACCGTGTCGGACCGGGTCAGCTTGTAGCTGTGCGGATCGATGCCTTCGCCCATCAGGCTGGAGATGGTGGCCGTGTCCCCGGCCACGGCGCGCAGCAGTTCCGCCACCTGTCCCGTGGTCGCCTGCAGCACCGGCTTGGCCGCCGCCAGGGCAGGCATTGCCGAGGACAGGATACCGGCACCGGCCAGGGCAAGCAGGGTGCGGCGGGAAGGGTGGGCTTGGTCGGTCGGCACGGGACGGCTTTCTGGAATCATTCCAAACTCTGTGTCAGACAGCATATAAGCCGTTAACCAACCGCGGCAAGGCAAACTCCTGTGATAGTTCTATCGCAACATCACCGCCGTGGCACGGTGGGAATCACCATCGGGTGGCTCATCAGCGCCAGGAAGGGCAGGTCGGACGGGCGGTTGCCATAGCCGTAGGTCTCATCGAACGGTCCTAGCTCGCGCAGCAGGGAAGCCACCCGCCGCGCCTTTTCCGCCCGCACGCAATTGCCGCCCTGCATATGGCCGGTCAGAACGCCCCCCCGCACCTCCATGTCGGTGGCCAGGATGCGGTGGACGGGCAATTTCTCCAGCAGGGTGGGGATATAGAGCGACAGGCCGCCGGTGGCGACCACCACCACATCCCCGGCATCGGCATGGCGTTTCAGGGCGTTCAGGGTGGGTGCGTACCAGCGCGGCCAGGGCCGCATCCGTTCCGCCGCCCCCTGCGCCACCTCCAGCGGCACACCCTTCAGTGCGCGGTACAGCATCCCGCCCTTGATGCGGGTGCGCAGGTCATCGTCGGGATTGCTGCCGGCACTTGTCAGTCCCGCCCGGATGGCGCGGGCGAACACCAGGCCGGATCGCATGCGTCCCGCCACCCGCCCCAGATAGGGCAACAGGCTGTCGCCCCCCACCAGGGTGCCGTCGAAATCGAAGATGGCGATGCGTCGCGTCATGATGGCGGCATAAAACAGGGGTGGCCCTTCCCGCTCAAGGTTTTTCCGGCTATGTGACGCATGTCGTAGGTCAGGTCGAGCCGGAGGCGAGCCCTGACAGAGACGGCTTGAAAGCTATATCGTCAGGGCTCGGCTTCGCCTCGACCTGACCTACGGGGATTGCCATGGCGCGCGAACGCATCATCATCGACACCGATCCCGGCCAGGACGATGCCGTGGCCATGATGCTGGCCTTCGCCTCACCGGACGAGATCGAGGTGCTGGGGGTGACGGCGGTGGCCGGCAATGCATCCCTGGCGCATACGGAGATCAATGCCCGCAAGATCTGCGAGCTGTCCGGACGGCCGGACATCAAGGTCTATGCCGGCTGCGACCGGCCCCTGTTCCTGGATCTGCACACCGCCCCGGAGGTGCATGGCGATACCGGCCTGGACGGGCCCGACCTGCCCATGCCGACCATGCAATTGCAGGAACAGCATGCGGTGGATTTCATCATCGACACGCTGCGGGCCGAACCAGTGGGCACGGTGACGCTGTGCCCACTGGGTCCGCTGACCAACATCGCCACCGCCCTGACCAGGGCGCCCGACATCGCGGCCCGCATCCGGCGCATCGTGCTGATGGGGGGCGCACAGTTCGAAGGCGGCAACAGCAGCCCGGTGGCGGAATTCAACATCTTCGTCGATCCGCATGCCGCCCAGATCGTGCTGAAATCCGGGGTCGATATCGTGATGTTCCCCATGGACGTGACACATCAGGTGCTGACCCGGCAGGTCCGCATGGATCAGGTCCGTGCCATCCCCGGTGCCGTTGGCCGGGTGACCTATGAGATGCTGGATTTCTACCGCCAGTATGACGAGGCCAAGTACGGCACCGATGGCGGCCCCCTGCACGATCCCTGCGTCATCGCCTGGCTGATCAAGCCCGAGCTGTTCGAAGGCAAACAGGTGAATGTGGAGGTGGAGACGGCGTCATCCCTGACCATCGGCCAAACCGTGGTCGACCGCTGGTGCATCACCGGCCGGCCGAAGAATGTGCATTACATGTTGAAGGCCGATGCCGACGGGTTCTTCGACCTGCTGCTGGAACGGCTGGCGCGGTTGTAAAACCGGGTGATTGGTGGATAATTCCGCCCCTGGATGGGGGCGGGCATGAAGCGGATATTCGCACTGGTCGTGGCTTTGCTTTGTGTGGCGCCGGTGCTGGCGGCACCGGCCTGGAACTGGCCCGACGGGCATCAGGCCGCCATCGTCCTGACCTATGACGATGCCCTGCCATCACACCTGGACGTGGCCATCCCGCAGCTGGACAAGGCCGGCCTGAAGGGCACCTTCTTCCTGTCCGCCATCTTCGACCAGAAGCTGGTGCCCGGCTGGCGCGCCGCCGCGGCGCGTGGGCATGAGCTGGGCAATCACACGGTCCTGCATCCCTGCCTGCGCGGCACCTTCAAGATGCCGGACCGTCAGAATTCCGAATCCTATCAGGTCGGCGACATGCTGACCGAAATCCGGGTGCAGAACACCCTGCTGCACGCCATCGACGGCCGTACGGCCCGCACCTTCGCCATGACCTGCGGCCAGAAGCTGGTCGGGGATGGTGAGGATTATGTGGAGGCGTTGCGCGGCGCCGGGCTGGTGCGCTTTGCCCGCGGCATCGCCCCGCCGGCGGCGACACCGGGGGATATCGATCCCTTCAACGTTCCCTCCACCTTCTTTCCCGAGACGGTCACCGGTGCCGAACTGATCGCCTTCGTGGAGGAGGTACGCGGCCGCGGCGGCCTGGGCGTCATCGGGTTTCACGGCGTGGGCGGGGATTATTCCATCACCACCCGTCAGGCCCACCAGCAACTGGTCGATTACCTTGCCGCCCACCGCAAGCAGGTCTGGGTGGACACCTTCGACGCGGTGATGACTAGGCTTACGGGGAACCCATAGGCGGGCCGAACCGGTCGGTCACCGCCTTCAGATAGGGTTGGGACACCGGCACGGAGAGGCCGTTGCCGAGGTCCAGTTGCACGGTGCGCCCGCGTCTGGCCACCTGCCGCACGGCATCGGCGGCCACCCACCAGGACCGGTGGACGCGCAAACCTTCCGGCGCCTGGGCCACCGCATCGGTCATCCGCATCAGCACCAGGGCCGATCCCTGCGCGGTATGGACGCGGACATAATGGTCCTCCATCTCCAGGCAGAGGACGGGGCCCCGGATGGAAGCGGGCAGCTTTTCCTGCAACCCGTCGCCGGCGGGGGTGGGAGGGGGCTCTGCGCTGACCGGTGCCGGCACCGATACCCGCGCCGCGAACCCGTCCAGCAGCGTATCGGTCAGGAAGGTGAGGCCGCTGCCGACCAGCAATATCTGCCCGAACAGTC
Source organism: Niveispirillum sp. KHB5.9 (assembly GCF_048066115.1). Classification (NCBI taxonomy): domain Bacteria; kingdom Pseudomonadati; phylum Pseudomonadota; class Alphaproteobacteria; order Rhodospirillales; family Azospirillaceae; genus Niveispirillum; species Niveispirillum sp. KHB5.9. Next base: position 163,735 of record NZ_JBLTYX010000005.1, read on the forward strand.
CCGCCAGCTCGTCCGGCGTGGGCTGCCAGTCGAAGCCCATGGCCTGATTGGCCAGCGTCACCACCAGCATCATCGGGATCGTGGTCAGCAGCACCCGCAGCCCCAGCGTCGGCAGCCGGCCCAGACCGGGGCGATGGCGAAGGATGATGGCGCGGGCCAGGGCGGCCAGCCCGGTCCAGCAGGCGGTAACGGATATCCAATAGCCCATGGACAGCAGCACACCCCGCTCGAACGTGCCGAACGGTCCCATCACGGCCAGCGCCAGGGCCAGCAAGACCGACAGCCCCAGTTCGGCCCATATCCGCTGCAGGGTTCCAGGCATCAAACCTATCCGCGAAATCGCGCAACCGGCTCGATCCCTATCATGGGCGGCCCGCGAATTCACGAACTTAACGGCGTAAAGGCGCAGAAGCGGTCGCGCAGCCCCCATCGTCCCCGTACCCCGGAAAGGCACCCCATGTCCGGCGGTGTTCCGATCTTCCGTGAGAATGACGATGCGTGTACCCATCCTTCTGCTGTCCGCCGCCTGCCTGATCACCGCCCCTGCCGCGATGGCGGAGGATGCCCCGCAATGGTCGGGCTTTGTTGCCCTGGGCGGCGGCCTGAAGCCGGAATATGCCGGGGCCGATAAATATGAGCCCATTCCCTTCGCCGTGGTGAACCTGGAGAAGGGGCCGTATCTGTTCGAAATGACGGGCCTGACGGCGCGTGCCGGCATGGAACTGGTGCCGGGCCTCTATGCCGGCCCGGTGGTCGGCTTCGACATGGGCCGCGACGATGATGTCGATAGCAAGCCCGTCGCCCGGCTGGACAAGATCGATAGCGGCCTGGATGCCGGCGGCTTCGTCGGGGTCCGGTTCGGTGGCAACCAATATGGCCAGGGGGAGGTTGGGATCGACCTGACCGCCCTGTTCGACATGTCGGACGTGCATTCGGGCATGCTGCTGACCGCCGAACTGTCCTATGCGGCTCTGCGGCGCCAGCAATGGTTTGTCAATCTGGATGCGCAGGCGACCTATGCCGACGCCTCCTACACGCGCACCTTCTTCGGTGTCACGGCGGCAGAGGCCGGGCGCAGCGGGCTGACAGCCTATCGTCCCGGATCGGGCCTGCGCGATATCGGGGCCGGGGTCACGGTCGGGTACCAGTTCAACCAGAACTGGGGCGTGATGGGGCGGCTGTCCTACGATTACCTGGTCGGCGATGCGGCCGACAGCCCGATCGTCAAGGATGAGGGCTCCCGCCACCAGGGGCTGGCCGGCCTCGCCATCTCCTACCGGTTCTGACGCCATGATGGGGATGAACCGGAACCTGATGCGGCGGGCCGCACTGATCCTGCCCGTCGCCGGTCTGTTCGCGCTATGGGCGCTGGCCTATGGCGGCCGGGAGCCGCCGCCGGAGCGGCTTTACGAGCAGACCATGGAACCCGATCTGACGGAGAATGTCGCCATCGCGCCCCGCGACCGCGCCCTGACCTTCGCCCGCTATCGGGAAGGGGACGTGCTGCACCTGATGCTGGTCGAAAACTATGCCGACGGCATGGTGACGGGGTCGCTGCTGCCCGGCGACGACCCGATCACCTTGTTCAACGCGCAGGGCCATGACGGGGTGGCCGCACAAGCGGGACCGCCGGTACGGGTGCCGGCCACCGCCCTGGTTCAGCCCTTCGACGGCACCGCCAACCAGATCGCCATCGGCGTCAACTACCCGGCGCACAAGGCGGAGGCGGATATGGAGGAACCGTTCCTGTTCCCCAAACTGTCGCGCGCCGATGCCTGGGCGGCGGCGGTGCCGGCGGGGGACGGTTTGCTGGATTACGAGGTGGAGCTGGGCTTCGTGGCCCTGACCGACCTGCCGGTGGACAGGCATCCCCGCACCATGGGCCTGGTGCTGGCCGCCGATTACACCGACCGGGCCCTGCTGCTGCGCCGGGTCAACCTGCTGGACCCGGAATCTGGTGACGGCTTTACCGATGCGAAAAGCCGGCCGGGATACATGCCCGTGGGTAACCTGCTGGTCATTCCCCGCGATGTTCGCGGTTTCTATGCCGACCTGCGGCTCCAGCTGTTCGTGGAGGGTGGGTTGCGGCAGGTGGCGCGGCCGCGCGATATGGTCTGGCAGTTGGACCGGATGCTGGCGGAAAGCCGGGCCAAGGCGGAGATGTCCTGGGCGGCCGACGGCGGGCCGGCCACCCTACCCATCGACAACAACGGCACCATCCCCGCCCGCACGATCATCCTGTCCGGTACCACCGACGGCGTGGTGTTCCGCCCACCCGGCGTGCGGCAGACCTTCATCGGTGTGATGGAAACCCTGTTCGTCCCCTGGCACTGGTCCTCCTGGCGCGACCGGCTGGTGGCCCGCGCCATCGGCGAGGCGCAGGCGGGTGGCCACTATCTCCAGCCCGGCCAGCAGGTGGTGATGCATGCCGACCGGCTGGGGGTGATCCATAATAAGATCGTCGGCGCGTCCCCCTAGTTTCCATTCTATTTATGGGGGAAAAAGTGATATACGAACTTGGGCGCAAAATGCGCCCAAGTCATATTCCAGATGCCAACGGGAGGTCAAAATGACCAATGAACCGGCATCCACGACGGCATTCCCGTCGTGGACCTTCACGATTCCCGCCGACGTGGTGAGTGCGGGTTTCCAGATCGCCATCTATGGGCAGGATCCCAGCAGTTCGAACTGGTACTACTGGGATTTCACCACCAGTGCCTATGTCCAGTTCCCCGCCGGGACCAACGGGCAATATATAACGCCGCTTCAATCATTTACCGCGCAGAGCGATACGGTCAACCTGCCGGCAAGCCAGCAGATACAGTCCGGTGTGGTCGCCATGTTCATCGGCGGTTCCAGCGGCATACCGGTCACCAGCGGCATCCCGGCGTCGCCCACCACGGGCACGAATGGCGGCGATGTGTTCAGCATCTTCGAATTCACCTATGCGACGCCGACCGGTGGCAGCGGCCCCATTCTCGATATCGACATTTCCAATATCGATCAGGTCGGTTTCACCTATGCCGTGACCAGCACCGGCAGCGTGCCGTTCCCCATGGCCAGCATCGGCAGTTCGGTGGCGCAGAAGACGCTGTTCGACAGCTTCACCACCTGTTTTCCTGCCGGCACTCCCTTCAATGAATGCCTTGTCCTGGGCCAATCGGGTGGTACCCAATTGCGCCTGGTGGCGCCGCAGGATGTATTGCAGGCCGTCACCGTCCCCGTACCCCCCAGCTATCTGGCGCCGGGCGGTGTGGTCGGCACTTCCGACCCGTTCGCCGACAACAGCTATTTCTATCTCGTCTCCGAAACCTCCCCGACGGGGGAAACGGTGCCCAACCAGCAGGGCGTGTTCGGTGGCTTTCTGTTGAATTCGAGCGGGCAGGCGGCCGCATCACAGATTTCCATCGGCTGGCTGGTGGATGGCAATCCGGGCGCCTATGTGCCGGTCAATCCCACGGCCACGGGCATCAATATCTATCGCGCACCCTATGCCGCGCTTGAACCCGGCACGCCGCCGCCGGCACCGGCGCAGACCAGCGATTACAAGCTGATCACCAGCCAGTCGATCAGCGCCTGGAACAAGCAGTCCGGCGATGTCTATGTCGACAGTTCGCCCGCCGCCGGCACCCGGACGCCGTGCGCCTCCTCCTACGGGTTCAGTGCGCTTTCCACCTGGTTCGACCAGCCGCTGCGCGATTTCTTCGCCTACTACATGGCGAACAGCTTCCAGCTCTACCAGTTCAACCAGGCCGGCGGCAGCAACGGCACGCTGTGGACCGGCAATGTCCAATGGGTCTGGCCGAACACCGGGCAGCCGATCACCGCTGCCACCTATATCGATGAGAAGGGCAAGGCGCAGCCCATCGCCGCGACATGGCAGTGGGGCGATGGCACCCAGGCCTATCTGGCCCTGCAACTGGTGGGCAACGCCTATGATTCCGGCAATTATTCCAACAGCACCATTGCCGGCCAGACGGGTTTGAGCCAGGGCGAGTACCAGGGTGCGGTGGTGAATATCTATTTCCCGTATTTCATCGGCAATACCGGCCTCGGCTCGGTCAATCTGCCGGCGACCCTGACCAACATGGCGACATCCAATTACGCCTTGTCCAACGCGCCGACCTGGATGAACAATGCCACCAACGACCCCAGCCAGATGGTGTTCGGCTGCGCCGGGGTGTTCGCCACCCCCAATGATCCGGATGCCGTGGCGCAGGGATTCAGCCTTCTGGCCACCAATGCCCTGACCAATATCGAGAATGTCATCGTCTCCGCGCTCAATCGCGGCGTGGCCACGGGCTATGGCTTCCAACTGGGGCCGCAGCAATATACCTGCCTCTATGCCTTCACCCAGGCCCCGCAGGTATCGGCGCCCCCATCATCCGGGGGGGTGCCGGCCGGTACCTACACCTATTATCTGTCGGCGCTGTTGAACAATGGCGGCGAAACGGCGCTGACCTGGGGACAGACCGTCACCCTGTCGGCGGCATCGACCGTCTCCCTGGCCTGGGGGCCGATCCCGTCCGCCCTTTACACGCAGGCCAATGTCTATCGCCAGGGTTCCGACGGTACGATCACGCTGGTCGGGACCGTCGCCAATACCAGTAGCAGTCAGGCCCAATCCTTCCAGGATGTGGGTGCGACGGTCACCCAGCCCACGAACGGGGCGCCTTACAGCTTCTATCCGTCCTGGAACGATGCGGGCGGCACCGGCTATGTGCCCTCCAACCTCTATTCCGCCTTCCTGCATCAGAACAGTACCGCCAACTCCACGAACGGCATCAGCATCAACGGGCTGGCCTATGGCTATCCGTTCGACGACCAGGGCGGCTTCTCGACCAACATCAATTACGGCACCGCTTTCCCCAGCAGCGTCACCTTCACCATCTCGTCCTTGACCTGATGATGACAAAAAAGGCGGGCATCGCTGCCCGCCTTTCCATCCCAACAGAAGCCCGACCGCTTACTGGCAGGCCAGGCATTCCTCATACTTGTTGGTCTCTGTCACCTGGGTGGCAGGCTTGGCCTTGCCGATCTCCTTGGTGGCGTTGCTCTCGGCGCGCTGCACGGACATGGAGCGCAGGTAGTACAGGCTCTTCACGCCCTTCTTCCAGGCCATCATGTGGATCTGGTGCAGGTCGCGCTTATGCACGTCGGCCGGCAGGAAGACGTTCAGCGACTGGCTCTGGCAGACGAACGGCGTGCGGTCGGCGGCATGTTCGATCAGCCAGCGCTGGTCCAGCTCGAACGCCGTCTTGAACACATCCTTCTCGTCCTGGGACAGGAAGTCCAGATGCTGGACGGAACCGCTGTTCAGCGTGATCTCCGACCAGGTGTCCTCGTCGTTGCGGCCCTTCTCCTCCAGCAGCTTGGCCAGATACGGGTTGCGCACCGAATGGCTGCCCGACAGGGTCTTGTGCGTATAGGCGTTGGCGGCCACCGGCTCGATACCGGGAGAGGCGCCACCGGTGATGATGGAGATCGACGCCGTCGGGGCGATGGCGATCTTGTTGGAGAAACGTTCCATCACGCCATATTCGGCGGCATCCGGGCAGGCGCCACGCTCATGCGCCAGCTTGACCGACGCGGCGTCGGCCTGACGCTTGATATGGGCGAACATGCGCTTGTTCCAGACCTTGGCCATCACGCCTTCGATCGGGATCATCTGGCTCTGCAGGAAGCTGTGGAAGCCCATGACGCCCAGGCCCACCGACCGCTCGCGCATGGCGGAATACTTGGCCTTGGCCATGTCATCCGGCGCCTTCTGGATGAAGTCGGTCATGACATTGTCCAGGAAGCGCATCGTGTCTTCGATGAAGGTCGGATGGTCCTGCCATTCCAGGAAGTTTTCCAGGTTGAGGGAAGACAGGCAGCAGACGGCGGTGCGCTGCTTGCCCCAGGGGTCCATGCCGGTGGGCAGCGTGATCTCGCTGCACAGGTTGGACATCTTCACCGTCAGGCCGGCCAGCTTGTGATGTTCCGGGATGGCCCGGTTCACATGGTCGATGAACAGCAGATAGGGCTCGCCCGTTTCCATGCGCGCCGTCAGGATGCGGATCCACAGGTCGCGCGCCTTGACGCGGCGCAGGATCTTGCCGTCCTTGGGGCTGGTCAGCGCCCATTCCTCGTCACCCTCGACCGCACGCATGAAGGCGTCGGGGATGGCGATGCCATGGTGCAGGTTCAGGGCCTTGCGGTTGGGATCACCACCCGTGGGGCGGCGCATCTCGATGAATTCCTCGATCTCCGGGTGGCTGACCGGCAGATAGCAGGCGGCGGAGCCACGGCGGAGCGAACCCTGGGAGATGGCGAGCGTGAGTGAGTCCATGACGCGGATGAAGGGGATGACGCCGCTGGTCTTGCCGCTGTCCTTCACCTGCTCGCCGATGGAGCGCAGGTTGCCCCAGTAGGAACCGATGCCGCCACCCTTGGCCGCCAGCCACACATTCTCGTTCCACAGGCCGACAATACCTTCCAGGCTGTCATTGGCCTCGTTCAGGAAGCAGGAGATGGGCAGGCCGCGGACGGTGCCGCCATTCGACAGGACCGGGGTGGCCGGCATGAACCAGAGGCGGGAGATATAGTCATACAGGCGCTGGGCATGCGCATGATCGTCGGAATAATAGCTGGCGACGCGGGCGAACAGGTCCTGATAGGTCTCCCCCGGCATCAGGTACCGGTCATCCAGCGTGGCCTTGCCGAACGCGGTCAGCAGTTCGTTGCGGGAGTGATCCACAGTGACCGGCGCATGTTTGCGCATCTGGATCTGGCCGAATAGGTCGGCACCCTGCGGATTCCACTCGTTCACTTCGCCATCGCGCATGACTTATCCCCGTTTTCCCCAGTGCCCCGGCTGTGGATAACTGCCCACAGAACACTACATGTTGTTGGCTAGGGGTCGGATCGTACCAAATCCCGTGTGGCCCACAAGGCGGAAAATTCCACCCTGTCCGTCATGAATAGGCTTGACGTCAGCTATTCCAAGGGGGCGCGACTGCGCAGTCGCGTCATGCGCCAAGCGCAGCTTGACGGATGCGCCACGGGCGACTAGCCGGCGGGTCGGGACCCGGAAATGCCGGAATTCCGGCCTGAACGGGGCTGGGCACTGCCGATCGGGGATTCGAGGTAACCCGATCACCCTATGACCTACTATATATGGTGGGTGTGACAGTTCGTCGGGCGGATGCGGCTCTTCAGTCGTGCAAGGCCAGGAATTCCCGAACCGACAGCACCCGCGCGCCGCCATAGTGGGATTCAATGAAGTCCCGCATGTCGCCCGTCAGGATCGCGTCGGCCTGTCCGGCGGTGGCCGTGAGGACATAGATCACATCCTTGGGATCGCGCATCCGGACGGGACCGCCAGGGCAGAGATGTCTATATCTTGCGTGCGTGCGGCAATTCCATCCACAAGCGAGCGAAGGCGCGCCCTTATCGGTTCGCTGAATTTACGGCGTGACGCTACCTGCCGGTATTCCTCACGGATTTCCCGACTGGTCAGTACATCATGTTCACCCAATGCGATGGTGACGGCTGCCCGGCTTGGGCCGTTCGTCAGGCCGGCGGAAATGATGACATTGCAGTCGATGACCAGCCGCAACAGCGACCCTGCTGTTCAGCCCGGTATTCCCGGATGGCCTCATTGGCCAGTTCCAGGGCTTCTTCTTCGGTCATCTTGTCATCGGGCGGGGGCAGGGGGTGCCGGGCCAACAGGTCGTTCAGCCATTTGGCCGTCTGTTCCCGTCCTTCACCAGCATAGCTCACCGCCACGCGCAGCCGCCGGCCGGGTTTGAAGCCGGCCTGCCGTGCGGCCTCGACCAGATCGTCAAGGGTGGTTTCCAGAACCTTCGCCTTGGGGGAACGCTCCCGTCCGCATCAGCCCCCATCCTCGCGCCGGCCCGCCCATCTGTCAAACGTCACAGTCCGCCACCTTGCCCGGTCCCCCGGTCCAGGCTATTCATTAACTCGTTCCGGTGCCGGGACGATGGCTGTACCCGTTTCCGGTGAGCCGGGAACGGGTTCGGCGGCGACCGCCGCCGCGCGGCACGTGCCGCGTGCCAGAGCCCACGGATGTGGGCGCCGGCGACTGAGGCCTGCTGATCGGTTACGATCAGCGGGAACGCTATTACGCGCGGGGGCCGGATGTTCATCGAATGCTCCAACCTGATCGCCGGCAACCTGCCCGCGCTGAACTACGGCGTCGCCGTTGCCGATATCGATGGCGACGGCCAGGATGAGATCATCATCGCCGGCTATGGTGGGCCCAACCGCGTGCTGAAATGGGGCGGGCAGGGGCTGGTGGACATCGCGCCGGCACTGATCGCCGATGACGGGCGCCGGGCCATCGGCCTTGCCTGCGGCGATATCGACGGGGATGGGCGCGAAGAAATCTATATCCTGAACAGCGACGGGTTCTCCGGTCCCAAGCAGGTGACCGACCGGCTGCTGGCCTGCTTCGGGGACCGCTGGATCGACCTGTTCGCCCTGTCGGAGAATTTCGCCGCCGCCAACCGTTTTGCCGGACGGTCCATCGCCGTCATCGACCGGGCGGGTACCGGCCGTTACGGCTTCATCGTGGCCAATTACGGCGGCCCGATGCGACTGTACGAGATGGGGGCGCGGGGCCGCATCGTCGATGTCGCGGACGAGGTGGGGCTGGATGCCATCACCGGTGGCCGCTCCCTGCTGGCGGCCCCCATCCTGGGCGACCGGCCCGACATCTTCGCGGGCAACGAGATCGGGCCCAACCTGTTCTTCCAGAACCAGGGCGACGGCCAGTTCGCGGAGATCGCGGATGCGCTGGGCCTGGGTGATACCGCCCAGCCGGCCCGCGGCATGGCCCTGGTCCAGGGCGAGAGCGGGTTCGACATCATGCTGGCCAATTGGGAGGGGCCGCATCGGCTGTTCCAGCATCGGGCCGGCGGCGGCTTCGCCGACATGGCGCCGCCGGAACTGGCCAAACCCTCGCGCGCCCGCACCGTCATTGCCGCCGATTTCGACAATGACGGGTATGAGGAGATCTTCATCAACAATCTGGGCGAACCCAACCGCCTGTTCGGCTGGCGCGAGGATCGCTGGACCCAGATCGATATCGGCGACGCGGCCCTGCCAAGCGGCTTCGGCACGGGCGCTGCGGTGGCCGACCTGGACGGGGACGGGCAGCTGGAACTGCTGGTGGCGCATGGCGAACAGGCGCCGCAGCCGCTGTCGCTGTTCATCGGGGAACCGCGGGGTCACCATTGGCTGCGCATCCGGCCGCTGACGGCGGCGGGCGCGCCGGCGCGCGGTGCGCTGGTGCGGCTATGGGCGGGGGACCGGATGCAGATGCGTTCCATCTGCGCCGGGTCGGGTTATCTGTGCCAGATGGAGCCGGTGGCCCATTTCGGGCTGGGTCGGGTGGAGAAGGTGGACAGGGTGGAGGTACGCTGGCCCGACGGCGCGGTGACCCGCATCGACGCGCCGGGCGCCTGCCGCACCCTGGTCATTCCTCATCCAGGCCAGAATCCCGGGCGCTGACGGGCGTCAGGCCAGGGCCGATGGCTACGCCATAGATGCGGGCCCAGAGCAGGGCGGTCATCGCCGTCACCAGCGGATGGGTGATGGACAGCACGATATTGGCCATGACCAGCAGCACGATGCTGCCATCCTGCACCCCCGTCAGCCAGAAGAAGGCGGCGGGCGCCTGCAAGGGCAGGTTCACCAGGATCAGGGCGAACAAAGGCGGCAGGCCGCCCAGATGCGATGTCGCCTTCCAGCTGGCGCCCATCACGAACTTGCCGTCCTGCACCACCGACCCGATGGCCGGCCCCAGCCGGGCCACAGGCCACAGGGTCATCAGCGTGATGACGATATAGGTGCTCAGGAAGAACCAGTCGGGCATGGCCGACGCCATGGCCGCCGCATCGGCCGGCCCCTGGCTGGGATTGGTGGCCAGTCGGTGGCCGGTGACGCTGGCCAGCAGGGTCATCACCACCGATGCCGGCAGGATGGAAGCCAGGCCCGACAGCAGCACCGTGGACAGCAATATCCCGCCCACGCGCCAGTTCCGCCCGTCGAACGGCATGTCCCAGAACTGGGCCTTGTCCTCTCCCAGCAGCAGGAACCGGCTCCAGCGCACGGTCCACACACCCAGGCCCCAGACCATGCCCAGCACGGACAGGAACAGCAGCAGCGTGCCGCCGCTGCCATCGCCCTGCGACCGGGTCATCTGGGCCAGGCCCAGCACGGCCAGCACCAGCGCCGGCGCGCCGGCGAAGCGCAGCACGCGGCCGGGGTCGGACAGGAGCAGCAGGTAGATCGCCAGTGATTCGCGCCAGGCGTCTCTGAAATTCATCGGGGACCCGGTTTTCCGCAAAGCGTGGGACGTTGGGGCAACGGTCTATCACATGGGGTGTTCCCGCGCGACCGCAATGGTGTGCTGTCGCGTCACGGGGGCCTTTCTTCGACAAGCCCCTGTCATTGCTGTAGAAAGACGGGCACGCCCCCGCCGGAGCCCCTGATGCCTTTCGCACCCGCACCAGCATCCATCCTGACCGTCCGCCAGGAGCGCTTTCCCATCCGCGGCACCTTCCGCATCTCGCGCGGTGCCAAGACGGAAGCGGCCGTGCTGGTGGCGGAGCTGCGCGACGCGGATGGGCATGTGGGGCGGGGCGAATGCGTGCCCTATACCCGCTATGGCGAAAGCGTCGACGGCGTGGCCGCCGCCATGGAAGCCATGGCCGGGGCGTTCGCGCGCGGTATGGGGCGCCGGGCATTGGCCAATGCCATGCCGGCCGGTGCCGCGCGCAACGCGCTGGACTGCGCGCTGTGGGACTTGGAAGCCAAACGCAGCGGCAAACCCGCCTGGGAACTGGCCGGGCTGGCGCCGCTGGAACCGGTGGTGACGGCCTTCACGCTCTCCATCGATACGCCTGACGTGATGGCCGATGCCGCCCGTGCCGTGGCCCGGCCGCTGCTGAAGCTGAAACTGGCCGGTGATGGCGGCGACCTGGACCGGGTGGCCGCCGTGCGCGAAGCCGCCCCCGGTAGCCGCCTGATCGTCGATGCCAATGAGGGCTGGAAACCCGATGACCTGGCCACCCTGCCCGACGCCTTCGCCCGGCTGGGCGTGGAGATGATCGAACAGCCGCTGCCCGCCGGGGCCGATGCGGTGCTGGACGGGTTCAGAAGCCCGGTGCGCCTGGGCGCCGATGAAAGCGCCCATGGGCTGGAGGGTCTGGAGCAGCTGGCCGGTCGCTATGACGTGGTCAACGTCAAGCTGGACAAGACCGGCGGTCTGACGGAGGCGCTGGCGGTCAAGGCGCGGGCCCAGGCTTTGGGTCTGGACGTCATGGTCGGCTGCATGGTGGCGACCTCGCTGTCCATGGCGCCGGCCCTGCTGCTGGCCCAGGGGGCGGATTATGTCGACCTGGACGGGCCGCTGCTGCTGGCCCGCGACCGGGAACCGGGGCTGGTCTATGAGGGCGCCTTGCTGCGGCCAACGGCGGGTGTGTGGGGCTGACGGCTACGCCACCACCACCGGCGCCCACAGCACATCATCGATCTTCTCCGCGCCCGCGATGATCATCGCCAGCCGGTCGAAGCCGAGCGCGATGCCGGCGCTGTCGGGCATCAGGGGCAGTGCCGCCAGGAACTCCTCGTCGATCGGGTAACGCTCGCCATAGAGCCGTTCCTTCTCCGCCATGTCCGCCTCGAACCGGGTGCGCTGGAGCACGGGATCGGTCAGTTCTCCGAAGGCATTGGCCAGCTCCACGCCGCAGCCATACAGCTCGAACCGTTCCGCCACGCGCGGGTCGTCCGGCTTGGGCCGGGCCAGGGCTGCCATGGAGATGGGATAGTCCGACAGGAAGGTGGGCACATCCATGCCCAGATGCGGTTCGATCCGGTCCAAACTGACGCGGAAGAACAGATCCTCCCAGGTGTCGTTCTCGGCCACGCGGATGCCGATGCGCGCCACTTCCGCCGCCAGCAAGGCGCGGTCGGGGCGCAGCGGATCGGGGGCGGTGGCCAGCAGGTCGATATCGGCATAGTGCAGAAACGCGTCCTGGACGCTCAGCACGCGCCAGTCGGCGAAAGGATCGCAGTCGATGCCCCGGAAGCGCAGCTTGTCCTTGCCGGCCGCGATGCAGGCGGCGCGGACCAGGGCGATGCAATCCTCCATCAGGTCGCGATATCCGGCACCTGCCCGGTACCATTCCAGCATGGCGAATTCCGGATGGTGCGTGCCCGACCGCTCCCCGTTGCGATAGACATGGGACAGCTGGAACAGCTTCGGCACACCCGCCGCCAGCAGCTTCTTCATGGTGAATTCGGGGCTGGTGTGCAGGTACAGGCGGCGGCGGTCATCGGGATGCGGGCCCACCAGATCGGTGGCGAACGCCATCAGATGCACCTCCAGACCGGGGGAGACCTGCAAAGCCGGCGTCTCCACCTCGTCGAACCCCTGATCCTCGAACCAGCGGCGCAGGGTCCGCATCACCGTCTGGCGCACGGCCAGATGGGCGCGCTTCTTCTGGAAATGGTCGGGATGCCACCAGGCGGGCAGGGCGTTACGGTGCATGATCACTCGACAGGAGACGGGCAAGACGGGCACTCTCGCCTTCCCCTCCGCGACTTTCAATCCCCATGACCGACCTCGACACCATCCCGCATCTGCGCATCGTCTGGGACGTGGGGCGCCTGTCCGAATGGGCAAGGCTGCTGGCCGAATGCGGGCAGAGCAGCCTGACCCAGGGCTTCGGCTACAACCAGGCCATGCTGACGGTGGAGGGGTGGAAGCCAAGGCTGGGCATCATCGAACTGTCGGACAAGCCCATTGGACTGGTGGTGATGAGCGAGCGGCGGCTGTTCAAGCTGATCCGCGTCGCCCGCCTGCACCGGGGACCGCTGTTGCGGCCGGAGGCGCGCAAGCCGGCGGTCTTCGCCATGGTGATGAAACTGATCCGCCGGGAATATCCCAGCGGCCCGCTGAACTGGACCGCCACCGTTCCGGAGTGGGAAGCCGGCGACGAAGCCGCCGCCATGATGCGCTGGGCCGGGTTCCGGCGCGACAAGGGTGCCGGATACCGCACCATATGGCTGGACCTGCGCCGGACGGAGGCGGAGCTGCGCGCCGGCCTGGCCCAGAAATGGCGCAACGCCCTGAACCAGGCCGAACGGGCCGGGCTGACGGTGGAGGTCGATCGCGACGGCAAACAGCAACTGGCCTGGCTGCTGGAACAGTATCAGCAGGACAAGGCGGAGAAACGCTATCGCGGCCCCTCGGCCAAGCTGGTCCTGCGTATGCGCACCGGCATGTACAAGGATGGCGACATCGTGCTGATCCGTGCTGTCAAGGACGGGGTGCCGGTGGCCGGCATTCTTGTTCTGGGACATGGAAAATCATCCACATACCAGATCGGTTGGTCGAGCGCCGCCGGCCGTGCGGCGCGGGCACACAATCTGCTGCTCTGGCGGGCGATTTCAGAACTGAAGGCGCAAGGCCGGGAATGGTTCGACCTGGGCGGCGTCCTGCCCGATGAAGCACCCGGCGTGACATCGTTCAAGCGCGGCATGGGTGGGGAAGAGGTGGAACTGGTGGGGGCGTGGCGGTAACGCGGCTCACGCATTCCCCGCCAGCCCCACCAGATGGCGCAGCTTGTCCGGGTTGCGGGTGATATAGACGGCGACGATGCGGTCGCCATCGATGACCAGGGCCGTGCTCTGCACCTCGCCATCGCTGGCCAGCGTGACATAGCCGGGCAGGCCGTCGATCAGACCGCGCCACAGGACGGGCGGCATCACATGATCATGCTTCCTTGCCAGGCCGGTGAAGAAGCGGGCCACCTTGTCCTGGGTCAGGACGGGGTTCATCACGGCGATGCGCTTGCCGCCGCCATCGGCATAGAGCACCACATCCGCCGCCAGCAGCCCGCGCAGGCCCGACAGGTCGCCATTATGGGCGGCGGCCAGGAAGGCGTCGGCGATTTCCCGCCCCCGGTCGGGCGTCACGGGGAAGCGGGGCCGCGCGGCGCGCACATGGGTGCGGGCGCGTGACGCCAGTTGCCGGCATGCCGCCTCGTCCCGGTCCAGGGCCGCCGCCACCGCCTCGAACGGCTGGCCGAACACGTCATGCAGCAGGAAGGCGGCACGTTCCAGCGGCGACAGGCGTTCCAGGGCCAGCATCAGGGCCATGGTCACCTCCTCCCCCTGTTCCAGGCTGTCGTCGGGATCGATGATGGGCTCCGGCAGCCAGGGGCCGATATAGGTCTCGTGGCGCGCACGGGCGGAGCGCATCTGGTCCAGGCACAGCCGGCTGACCAGCCGGACCAGATAGGCATCCCCATCCATCACGCCCGCATGGTCCACCCCGGCCCAGCGCAGCCAGGCCTCCTGCACCATGTCCTCGGCCTCCGCCTGTGATCCCAGCATGCGATAGGCGATGCGGGACAGGCGGGGGCGCAGGCGGGTGAAGGTGGCAAGGGCCTCAGGCGGCAGTGACACGGACCTTGGCTTTCGGATGCTGCGACCGGAAGCCGATGGCGAAGCGGTTCCAGGCATTGATGGTGGTGATGGCCAGCGTCAGCTTCACCTGTTCCTCCGGCGTGAATTGCGCCTGCAGGGCGGCGTAATCCTCATCCGGGGCGCCGGTCTGGGCGACATTGGTCAGTGCTTCCGTCCAGGCCAGCGCCGCACGCTCCCGGTCGGTATAGAGCGACGATTCCCGCCAGGCGTCCAGCAGATACAGCCGCTCCTCCGTCTCGCCATGGGCGCGGGCGTCCTTGGTGTGCATATGGATGCAATAGGCGCAGCGGTTGATCTGGGAAGCGCGCGTCTTCACCAGTTCCATCAGGCTGTGCTCCAGGCCGCAATTCTCGACCTTGGCGCTCAGGTCCAGCATGGCCTGGATGGTTTCGGGGGCGGCGGCATAGAAATTCAAACGCGCGGTCATGGAAGTCTCCGTTTCTGATCATCGCGGCCCCCGAGGGTGGGGCCTTCGATAACCAGGACGGGACGCCATGGCCGCGTGTGACATGGTCGGTGAAAATTTTTTTGGGAGAGAGGTGCGAGGCTTTCCACAAGCACTACCGTCACCCCGGCGGAAGCCGGGGCCCAGGCGCAGAGCGGTGTCTGCCGCGATATGAGTCATATCGGCGCTGACCGCGCCTCACGCTGGATCCCGGCTTGCGCCGGGATGACGGTGGAGCGGGCGGCGCCAGAAGCAGATATCAACCCGCCTCAGGGCGCGTCACCCGCCCGCTTCCAGGTCCAGCGGAAGCGGCGGACGCCACCATTGCCGTCGGGGCCTTCCAGGGCCGCCACGACGTTGCCGCCATAACGGTTGAAGACAATGCGCTGCGGATAGCCATGTTCGGTATTGGCGAACACAGCCATGTTGTTCCCGGACTCGATCAGCGTATAGGGAATGACCTCACGGCTGCCCAGCGGCTGGCCGTAATAGATCACACTGCCGTCGGGCTGGGCCACGATGCGCATGAATTCGGTGTCGGCGCCGCGGCTGGGCGACATGGACCGGCGCATGCCCAGCATCACCCCGTCACCGGGCTTCATGAAATGCTGTTCGGTGCGGGTCGGCCCCTCGCGGCCCACCCACTGGCCCGACAGCCAGAGCAGGGATTTCAGCGGGTCGTTGCTGGCATGGCCGGCCTGGGGCAGGGCCAGGATCAGGCCCAGCAGCAGGACGGACAGGCGGGGCACAGAGAAGGTGGACATGGGACGCTCCTCCGTATGGTTTTGTTTTAACCATGCTACGCCCTAATTGTCCGCGCGTCCCCGATGGCGGTGATTTTGACGATTTTGCAGCAGTCCTTATAGGGAACAAACCCGTTCCCGCGTCACGGCGCCTCGCCGGCCCGCCGCCAGGACCAGCCGAAGCGTTTCACCGCCCCGTCCTTGCCCGGTCCCTCGATCGTCGCCGTCAGGCTGTCATCCGTGCGGCGATAGGTGATTTTCTGTGGAAAATCATGGGACGGGTTGGCGAAAACGGCCAGGCCGGGGGCGGATTCCACCAGCGGGAAGCTGGCCGGTGCCTGGCCCATCGGGTGGGCGTGATAGGCCAGCTTGCCGTCGCTGCCGGGGGCGATGCGGATGAATTCCACCTCCGGTACCTTGCCCGGCCGCACCGTCCGGCTCATGCCCACGATCACGCCGCCGGCGGGGCGCATATAATGCTCCTCCATGCGCTTGCCCCCTTCCTCTCCCAGCCATTGTCCGGACAGCCAGGAGAGATCTTCCACGGTCGCTTCCGCCGCCCAGGCGGGCGTGGTCAGGAACAGCAGTACGGACAGGATCGGCAGGCGGCGCATGGGGGTGTCCTTCCTTGAAGCGGAAGGGCCCAGCATAGGCGATCAGCGCGGGTCCGTCGCGCGCAGCGATGGCCGGTCGATCACGGAGGCGAACCAGGATGCCAGCGCCGGATGCCCGTCGCGCCAGGCGATGCCCGGATGGCGGAAATCCAGGTAATCCAGGGCGCATGCCACCGACAGGCTACCCAGCCCGAACCCTTCCGCCTCCAGTTCCTTCACCGATGCCTCCAGTGCCGGCAGGGTGCGGGCGACGGCCGCCTTCTGCCGGGTGACCCAGCCGGGCGATTGCTCCCCGGCCGGCCGGCGCCCCTCGATCACGGCGCTGAAGGCGGCATCCAGCAGACCCTGGGCCAGGGCCGACAGGCGCAAGGACCGCCAGCGGTCGGGCCCGCCGTCCGGCAACAGGCGCCGGCCGGGCAGTGTTGCGTCCAGATAGTCGGCGATGGCCCAGCTTTCGCCCAGGCTCCAGCCCTCATCCGTCACCAGCGCCGGCACCTTGCCCGACGGCACGGCCGCCTGCAGGTCCGCGGGGTCGATCCAGGGATCCAGGGTCACCACGTCCAGTGCGGCCCCCTTCTCATGCGCCAGCGCCAGCACCTTGCGCGCATAGGGAGAGGTCTTGGCGATATAGAGCTTCATTTGGTCGTCTCCTTCTTTAACAGAACCTGGCCCGCCAGCCCGGCCAGCGCACCCAGCGCCAGCACGGCGGCGCCGGCCGCGAACAGGGGGCGGTGGCTGCCGGTGGTGGTGAACAGGGCGGTCAGGGCATAGCCACCGCCCGCCTGCAACAGGGCGAAGATGGCGGTCATCCGGCCCCAGGCCGCCGTGTGCCCGGTGGCCCCCGCCAATTGCCCGGCCACACCCGACGCCAGCGCCACGCAGCCGGGCGTCAGGGCGCCGACGGTGAAGGCGGACAGGCCCAGCGGCAGCGGGGCCGAGGACAACAGCGGCAGCGCCACGGCCACGGCCTTCACCGCCAGCGCCAGGGTCAATGCCGGCGCGAAACCGATCAGCCGGGCCAGGCGGGAGACCAGCAGCGGCCCGGCCACGGCCCCCAGCCCGAACACGAACCAATAGGCACCGCCCATGGCCAGCCCCTGGCCCAGCCCGCGCGCCACATAATCGGACAGGAACAAAGTGTGCGGGATGAAGCCCATGCCGTCGGTGGCATAGGCCAGCGTGAACAGCCAGAGCGGCCAGGAGCGCTTGGCGCCTGCCGCGGCTGCCGCCAGCGGGCGCCCGGTCGGCGGCCATTGCGCCCAGGCCCAGCCCGTCACCGCCAGGGACAGCACGCCCAGCCCCGCCCAGGCGATGGATGCCCCGTGTCCGGCCAGCCAGGGCAGCAAGGTGCCGCTGACCATCACCCCGGCGCCGATGCCGGAAAACACGATGCCGGCCACCAGCGGCTTCTTCTCCACCGGCACTTGCGCCATCAGGGTGGGGGCGGCCAGGATCATCAGCATGGCGCCGCCCACCCCCGCCAGGAAGCGCCAGACGCCCAGCCAGACCAGCCCGAAATTCCAGGCGCAGGCCAGCAGGGAGACCGCCACCACCAGCATGGCGGCGCGCAGCACGGGTACCGGGCCCAGCACACGGCCGGTGCGGGCGGCTGTGACGGCGCCCAGCAGATATCCGGTCAGGTTGGCGGCCCCCAGCAGGGCGCCGCCGGCCGCATCCACCCAGCCCTCGCCGATCAGGGCCGGCAGCAGCGGGGTATAGGCGAAACGGCCCAGTCCCACGCCCAGCAGCGTTCCCGCCAGCCCCGCCATCGCCAACCGCCAGACCCCGGCCATGACCCGCTCCGTTCATCAGGAATAGAGCGGCTTTCCTCGTGTCTGGAAAGCCGCTCCGGCGGCGACGGCCGCCGCGGCGCCCATGCGCCGTGAAGCCAAGCCGCGGATGCGGCGCCGGCGCTTGAGGAAAACACGATCTAACGAAGGTGCCACGGGATTGACATCATGAAAAATGAAATGTCAGGATAAGAGATATCGTCTTTCTTGATGGGTTCGGGCCATGGACAGCACCGATCTTTCCTTCTTCCTGGCGGTGGTGGAGGAGGGCGGGGTGACGGCCGCCGCGCGGCGGCTGAACTGCGTGCAATCCAACGTCACGGCGCGCATCCGTTCGCTGGAGGCGACGCTGGGCGTGCCCTTGTTCCACCGCAACGGGCGCGGCGTGGTGCCGACGCGGGCGGGCGAGCAATTGCTGCCCCATGCGCGGCAGGTGGCGGCGGCCCTGCGCGCGGCGCGCGACAGCCTGTGGGATCTGCTGAACCCCGACCGGCCGGCCGGACAATTGGCCATCGGCAGCATGGAGACGACGGCGGCCTGCCGCCTGCCGCCCGTGCTGGCCGCCTATCACACGGCCTTTCCCAATGTGGAGTTGAGCCTGCGCACGGGCGGCACCGGGGTGCTGGTGGAGGACGTGCTGGCCTACCGGCTGGACGCGGCCCTGGTGGGCGGCCCCATCGACCATCCCGACCTGGTGGCCGCCGATGCCGGGGTGGAACGGATGGTGGTGGTGACGGCGCCGGGCGCGGACTGGCCGGGGCTGCTGTCGCGGCCGGGCCTGTCGGCCCTGTGCTTCCGGCGCGGCTGCGCCTATCGCGAGCGACTGGAAAGCCTGCTGGCCGGGCTGGGCGTACGCCAGCCGCGCCTGCAGGAATTCGGCACGCTGGAAGGGATCATCGGCGGGGTGGCGGCGGGGATCGGCATTTCCCTGCTGCCGCTGGCCGCGGTGGAACGCTCGCCCCTGCGGTCAGCGCTGGGCGTGCAGGCGGCACCGGAGCCTTGGGCCGTGGCGCCGACGCAATTGATTCACCGCCGCGATGCGGTGATGACGGCGGCGCTGGCCCGCTTCATCGAACATGCGCGGTTGGGCTGGGCATAGTGATTTGCATTATGCAATCATTGCTTAATGCAATTTCCTGCATCCTCCCTCAATCGCCGGGCGCCCACATCCGTGGGCTTGGCTTGCGGCGCACGCGCGCCGGGCCGGCAGTCGCCGGCCTTCAGCGGCATGTATGCCGCTGGGTTACCAGACCAGGGAGACGGCCGGGCGATAGGGGGCCTGTTCGAACATGCCGTTGATCAGACCCTGAAGCTGCAGGCGCGCGCCTTCCGGCTCGTTCGACGGCACGGTGGCCTTGGACAGGGCCGCGATATGGAAGCCGCTGCCACGCAGCCGCTTCAAGGTGGCGCGGGCGTCATCCGCGCGCGACGGATGGATGGCGGCCACGGTGGCCACCCCCTGCGGTGGGCGGACAATGAACAGGCCGAACTCGGTCATGGGAACCCCCCTATGCCAAAGGATAGGGGGGCAAAAGCAATCAGGATGCCAAGTGGCACCCTATCCGGAAGGGGTAGATTTGCCGGCGACTGCCGGCCCGGCGCACATGCGCTCGTCAAGCCCAGCCACCGGATGGCGGCGCCCGGCTTCTCGAGGGCGTAATGACTATTGCGTCGCCCAGGCGCGCATCGGGCCTTCCGCCTGATCCATGAATTCGGGCAAGGAGACGAAGCCGTCGCTGTTCTTGTCCATCATCCCGTGGCGCCGCGTCGCCTCGGTCCGCAACTCGTCCAGCGTCACGCGGAAATCGGCGTTGCTGTCGGCCGACATCACCGGATCGATGCCCATGCGATAGTCGGGCCGGCCGCGCCCATCGGTGCGGGCCGTCGCGGCCTCGTCCGGGGTCATGTCGATGCGGCCGGGGCGCAGGCGACGGCCGCTGTCGGCCGGCGGCGCGTGGGTGGGCAGGCTGACGCGGTAATTTGTCAGCTCGTAGGAGGTGATGAAGCCGTCACCATTCAGATCATAGAGCGGGAAGACGCGGGCCGCTTCCGCCGTGAATTCGGCCAGCGACAGCCTGCCGTCGTGGTCGGTGTCGGTGCGGGCGAACCAGTCGCGCATGGTGGCCAGATATTGCTCCGCCTCGCGCGTCGGCGCGCCCAGCGGTTCACCCAGGGGACTGACGGCGCTGAAGCGGATACCGGGGCGGGTCTTGTCGGGCCCCCCACCGCAGGATGCCAGAGCCAGGCACAATCCTGCCAGAGCCAGCCCATATGCCGCCCGCCATCCGTAATTCCGCATCCGCCGCTCCGTCCGCTACCCGTTCCTGATTAGCCCGGTCGGCGCATCGGTGCCAGCACATTAAGGCGGATCAAGGGCCGCGACCGCCCCCACCCGGCGGACCGCCGCCGCCGCCGCCGGGCCGGCCGCCACCCATGCCGCCAGGGCCGCCACGCATCGGCCGCTCATTATAGGCGGTGACGGCGCCGGCATGGATTTCGGCCAGGCTGGTGCGGCCATCCTTGTCGGTGTCCAGCGCCTTCAGCCGTTCCAGGGCCAGGGTTTCCAGCTCCGCCGGTGTCACCCGGAAATCCAGGTTGCGGTCGGCCTCCATCACCTTGTCCGCCCCGGCCCCACCGCCCATCATGCCGCCGCGACCGCCGGCCCCACCGCCATCACGCGGCGGGGGCGGGCGGTCACCGCTTTCGCCGCCGCCGGGCGGCCCCCCTTCCGGTGGCGGCCCGCCGGGGCGGTCAGGTCCAGCCCCGCGCAAGGCTGCCTGTTTGGCCAGGCGGTATTCGCCCAGCTCGCGGGAATTGATCGCCCCATCCTTGTCGCCATCCACTTGCTTGAAGAAGCGGGCGATGTCGGGCTTCAATTCGTCCGGTGACAGCAAGCCGTCGTGGTTGGCGTCCAGGCCCTTGGCCCAGTCCACGACGATGGCGGCATAGGCGGCCTCGTCCGGGGCCATGCGGCCCAGCGGTTCCCCCGCCAGTGACAGCGGTGCCCGCCCCATCAACGGGCGGCCACCCCTCGGCCCCCCGGGCGGCCCGTCGGCATGGGACGAACAGGCGGGAAGCAGCAGCAGGGTGGCAAGGGCGAGATGACGCATGACCGGAACCTTCGTGGTTTCCGGCTTACACGGGCATCGTCAGCGGGTGCTGTCGTTCGAGCTGTTTCCGGCTGGCCGGAAACAGCTCCGGCGGCGACTGCCGCCGCGCCGCCCATGCGGCGTGAAGCCAAGCCGCGGATGCGGCGCCGGCGTTTGAGGAACACGAAAGTTACGCAACGCCTTCCGGCAGGGTGCAGTCGCGCAGCTTCAGGCCTTGCAGCCTGTCCACCGGTATCATCACGCCGGTGAAATCCACCCATTCGATGGCGGCGTCACGCAGACGCACCGGCAGGGCACCACCGCCGCGCAGCAGGAGATCCTCCATATTGGCGGCCTCCAGGATGGTGTTGCGCAGGGTGGCCCCCTCGAACCCGGCGCCGCGCAGGTCGCTGCCCGACAGGTCGGCATAGGCTAGGTTGGCGCCACCGAAATCGCTGGCCGCCAGCTTGGCATGGGAAAGCTGCGCACCCGACAGGTCGGCCCCGCGGAAGGACATGGCCGACAGCTCGCGCCCGCGCAGGTCCACACCCTTCATCTTGCGGCCGGTGAAATCGGCACGGCTGCCCACCTTGCCGCCACTATCCACCCATTCCTCATGCGCGCCGACGATACGGTCGATCTCCGCCAGATTGTTCAGATGCTCGGTGAAGGCCGGCAAGCCATGGAACAGGCGCCGCGTCGTGTCATCCACCGTGAAGGTGGCGTCCTTGATATCGGCATGCAGGAAGCTGGCGCCCTGCATCTTGGCACCCAGCAGCACCACGCCCTGCAGGTCGCTCTCGCTGAAATCGGCATTGGCCAGGTTGGCGTTGCGCATGTTGACGCCGCGCAGGCGCACCTTGCGCACCACGGCATCCTCCAGCGACGCCTCCTCCAGATTGCAGAAGGACAGGTCGGTGACGAACTCCCGGCTCACCGCCTCCTGCCCCGGCCGGTGCAGGGTCAGATTGCCCATGCGCATGTCGCTGCCGGTCAGTTTGGCCTGGGCCAGATCTGACTTGTAGAAACGGGCACCGCGCAGGTTGGCGCGGGTGAAATCGCAATGTTTCAGGTTGGACCCGATGAACAGGCTGTTGGCCAGGTCCGCTTCGCGGAACTTGCAGCCCTCCAGGTTGGTCTGCGACAGGTTGCAGGCCAGCAGCGTGGATTGCGACAGGTTGAACCCTTTCAGCTGCACGCCTTCCATGCTGGCCAAGCGCAATTCCAGCCGCTTTCCGCCCTTGTTCTTCAGGAACAGGGAATGCATGGCCAGATGCGTGGTCAGGTCGGTGCGCGCGGAACCGGTATCAGGGGTTGGTGCTGCCATGAACATTCGGTCGTATGCGGTTTTGCTATGTCGTGGCCGGACGATGACTGCCCACGCCGCGTACAGGATAGTGGCGTGTTCAATAGCAAAAGAAAATGATTAATAAGTTAATATTGCGGATACTAAAGGATATATCGATCCGCTGGCAGACGGCCTCGTGGTTGGACGTTCAGGGCTGGTTTGTATCAACTTTCAACAATATCAACTTGATGGCGGTCCCGGCTCACGCCTCTTCCGGCATGCGGCATTCGCGCAGGACGGCACCGGAAAGTTGTTCCGGCGTGATCACGCACTGCTCAAAACTTGTCCATTCGATGGAGGCGCCGGCGAAGCGGATGGACAGCTTGCCGCCGCCGCGCAATTCCAGGTCACCGAAATCCGCGCCATCGACAATGGTGTGCAGCAGACGGGAATTCTCCATGCCGGCACCACGCAGATCGGCGTTGGACAATTCCGCATAGGCCAGCGTGGCACCGTTGAAATCGGCGGCGGCCAGGCGGGCATGGGCCAGCTTGGCCCCCGTCAGGTCGGCACCCCGGAAGGACACGGCCGACAATTCGCGCCCGCGCAGATCGACACCACGCAGGGCCATGCCGGCGAAATCGGCCCGCGCGCCGGCCCGGCCACCGGAATTCACCCATTCCTCATGTGCGGCGACGATGCGGTCGGTCTCGCGCAGATTGCCCAGATGCTCCTCGAATGCCGGGTTGCCGGCGAACAGGCGCCGCGTCTCGTCATTCACGGTGAAGACGGCGTTCTTGATATTGGCGCCGGTGAACTTGGCCCGGTCCATGGACGCACCCAACAGCACCACGCCCTGCATGTCGGCACCGGACAGGTCGGCACCCGACAGGTCGGCATTGCGCATGTTCACGCCGCGCAGGCGCACATTGTGCAGCACCGCGTCCTGCAACGTCGCCTCCTCCATGTTGCAATAGGAGAGGTCGGTGGTGAATTCGCGCTGCTTGGCCACGCCGCCGCTGTTCAGGGTGATGGACCCGACGCGCATGTCGGACCCGGTCATCTTGGCCTGCTGCAGGTCCGACTTGTAGAAGCGGGTGCCGCGCAGGTCGGCGCGGGTGAAATCGCAATGTTTCAGGTTGGCGCCGATGAACAGGCTGTTCGACAGGTTGGCCGCCTGAAAGCTGCACCCCTCCAGGTCCGTATAGGACAGGTTGCAGGCCAGCAGCAGGCATTGCGACAGGTCGAAATTGTTCAGCTTGATGCCGGACAGGTTCTGCAGGCGCATCTCCAGCCGCTTGCCGGCATGGCCGCGGGCGAAAAGCGTGTGCTGGGCCAGCATGACCTGCATGTCATGCGACGGCAACGTATGGGCGCTCTGCGGCTTGTTCATCGTACCGGGGGCTGCTTGATCTGATGTCACATTCGACTATGCCATACACCTTGTCATCGGTAATCCACCAACATCTCCATGCGGTCCCAGCCAAAAGGCATATCACGCGCTCCATGCCCCCGGACAAGGGGCGGGGCGGAAGATTCTTGACGTCTGCGTGCGGAATATGTTCCTAGTATCATTCAAGGTCATAGCCTATGGAAAAATCCGAAATGGCAAATACGATCAACGGAGCAACCGTCGGTCTGGTGAAGCAGTTCGAGGGCCTGGGGGATGGCGACAAGGACAAGCCTGGCCTGCAACCCTATATATGCCCCGCAGGCTACTGGACCATTGGTTATGGCCGCGTCGTGCGCGGAACGGACGGCCGCATGTTCAAGGGGGAGGTGGACCGCAAGGCCGCCAACGCCGTCTATCCGAACGGGATCGACGAGCCGCAGGCGTCGGCCTTCCTGGCCGAGGATCTGTCCGGGGTGGGGCGGCAGGTGGCGGGCAAGGTGAAGGTGGGGCTGACCGACAACCAGTTCGGGGCCTGCGTGTCGTTCGTCTATAATATCGGCATCGGCGCGTTCGCGGCCAGCACCCTGCTGAAGAAGCTGAATGCCGGCGATTATGCCGGGGCGGCCGACCAGTTCCTGGTCTGGAACAAGACCACCGATCCACGCACCGGTCAGAAGGTGGCCCTGGCCGGCCTGACCCGCCGCCGCCAGGCCGAACGCGGCCTGTTCCTGACGGCTTGAGGCGGGTCAGTCGCAGCGCGGCGGCCAGGCGGGATCGGCATCGGGGGACAGGTCGGCCAGGAATATCTCCCCCGACCGGTCGCCATGGGCTTGCGCGAACAGCAGGCGCCTGCCGTCGGGCGACAGGCTGGGGCCGACCTGGAACACATCACCCCGCGCCGGTACCCGGCCCGATGGCGCCCATCGGTCCCCGTCACGCCGGTAGAGATGAAGGTGGGAACGGTCGCCACGGTCGGCGACCACCACCAGGGTATGGCCGTCGCGCGATATCTCCGCCTCATACTCCACGCCCTCGCCATTGACGGGGCTGTCCAGGCGGGTGACGCGCCAGCCGCCGGGCGCCGCCGGGTCGGGTTCCGCCACATGGATCTCGCTGCTGCCGCTGCGGGCTGATCCGAAGTAAAGCCGGCCTTGCCCGTCCAGGCGCGGCAGCAGTTCCGACGCGGGGGAATTCACCGGGGCCGGCAGCCGCTGCGGCGGTCCCCACCTTCCGTCCGCCTGCCGGTCGACATGCCAGATGTCGAAATCATCCCCGCCCGGTGCATGGCGGGTGGAGATGAAATAGAGCCGTTTGCCGTCCGGTGTCACGAAGGGGTCGGCATCCATGGCGGGCGGGGCGGCGGCGAACGGCACCGGCACTGGGGGCGACCATCCCTTGTCCGTGCAGGTGGATTGCAGCAGGCGGTAACGGGCGAAGCCCGGATCGGCCCGCATGAAATAAAGCGTGCGGCCGTCGGGGGTGAAGCTGGGCGTGGCCTCATATTCGCCCGACATCAGGGCGGGTGGCGTCCAGGGTTGCAACCCGTCCGCCAGCGCCAACCCGCCCAGCAGCAGCACGGATAATCCCAGCCCGACGACACGCATCGCTTCCCCTCCCAACATCCATGTTCGGGATAGCGCGGAAAGGCCATGGCCAAAAGCGAGCTTTGCTTGGGGTTCATGTTAAGCTGTGCTTAATATCGGGGCATGAGAAGCCGCCTGCCGTCGCTGGAAGCCCTGCGCTATTTCGAGGCCTGCGCCCGCCACGCCCATGTGACACGGGCGGCCGATGAATTGGGCGTGACGGCGGCGGCCCTCAGCCTGCGCATTCGTACCCTGGAACGCGAGCTGGGCATCGACCTGTTCCGGCGCACCGGTCCCCGCATCGCCTTGACACCGGCTGGCGAGGGGCTGGCCGTGCGCATGGCGGAGGCGCTGTCCATCATCCGCGCGGCGGTGATGGCCTGCCGGGCCGCGCCGGAGCCGATCCGGGTGACGGCAGCCCCGACACTCGCAAGCCGCTGGCTGCTCTCCTGTCTGGAGCGGTACAGCCGTTTGCCCGACGCTGTGCCGGTGACGCTGGATGTGTCGGTGGAGACCCGGGCGGCGGGGGATTTCGATGTGGCCCTGCGCAGCGGCGGTGGCGACTGGCCGGGCCTGATGGCGGAACGGCTGTTCGCGCTGGAAGGCACACCAATGCTGAGCCCGGCGCTGGCGGCGGAGCTGCGCCTGACGGGGCCGGGCGATCTGTCGCGCTGTCCTCTGATCCCGGATGATCGCTGGCCGGACTGGCTGTATCTGGCCGGTGTGGCCGGCGGCATGGGGCCGCGTGTGGCGACGACCTTTCCCACGCAGGAAATGGCGACCGGTGCGGCCCTGGCCGGTACCGGGGTGGCGCTGCTGTCGCCGACCCTGTTCGCGCCGCTGCTGGCGCAGGGTCAGCTGGTGCAGCCCTTCGATATCGTGCTGTATGGCCCCGGCGCCTGGTTCCTGGCCTGGCGGCCGGAACAGGCGGGGCCGTCCGTGCGCGGCCTCGTGGCGCTCATCCTGGGGATGGCCCGCGAAGCCGCGCCAGAGGCATGAGGTTTGGCTCATGCCTCTGGAGGCCGGCGACCGCCGGCCCGGCACCCTATGGTGCCGTAGCCAAGCCGCCGGATGGCGGCGCCCGGCGCCTGAGGGAGCATGCGACTGGCGTTTAGTTCACAACACTGACCGCACGGCGGTTCTGGGCCCAGACATCGGCGGACGAGCCGGCCACGGCCGGGCGTTCCTTGCCGAAGGACAGGGTCTGCAGGCGGCTGTTGTCGATACCGGCGGCGGCCAGATAGCGCTGGACGCTGGCGGCGCGCTTCTGGCCCAGGGCCAGGTTGTATTCACGCGTGCCGCGCTCGTCGCAATGACCCTCGATCGTCAGGGTGATGGAAGGGTTGGCGCGCAGCCATTCGGCTTGCTTGTCCAGGGTGGCGGCACTTTCCGGCGACACTTCGAACTGGTCATAGCCGAAGAACACCCGGTCGCCGATCTGCGCCAGTTGCTGCTGCGGCGACAGGTTGGAATTCAGGTTGGACTGGTCCACCGTGCTGGTACCGGCCGCATTGCCGGGGAACGGCGTGGTATAGCCGCCGGCGGTGCTGGCTTCCTTGTCCTTGTCGCTGACGGAGGAGCAGGCGGCCAGCAGCATCAGGGGTGCCAGCAGCAGAAGATTGGTGCGTTTCATCTCTTGATCTCTCATTCCCAGATGTTTCCCGCCGGTACTCATAACGACCGGCGGCCCCATATCATCCAAACCCCTGATTGCGGCGGGACTTGGACCAAAGCCGGGCCTGTCTTGGGCATCGGGCCGGGCATGGGGTGGAAGGCACCATTGCACGGATCATTATGTGTGTGACGGCCTGTTCAGGCGTGGCCGATATCCGCCGACAGCATGGACAGGTTGATGCCCAGCTTGGCCAATGCTTTTTCCCATTTGCCGTCCAGTTCGGGATCGAACAGGATGGAACTGTCGGCCGGAGCATGCAGCCAGCCATTCTGCTGCATCTCCTGGTCCAGCTGGCCGGGGCCCCAGCCGGCATAGCCCAGGGCCAGGATGGCCCGTTCCGGCCCCTGTCCCTCCGCCACGGCGCGCAGGATGTCTACCGTGGCGGTCAGCACCACCCCGTCATCGACGGGCATGCTGCCCTCGCGGTTATAGTCGCCGCTGTGCAGGACGAAGCCGCGCCCCGATTCGACCGGGCCGCCGAAATGCACCCGCAGCTCGCGCGCCGGGCTGGTGATGTCGATATCCAGCTGATGGAGAAGGCTGGTGAAGGTGATGCCATCGAACAGCCGGTTCACGACCAGCCCCATGGCCCCTTCCGCGCTATGGGCGCAGATATAGATCACGGTCTTTTCGAACCGCGGGTCCGGCATCTGCGGCATGGCGATCAGCAGATGGCCGGTCAGGGAGGTCAGGGCTTTCTTGCCGGACTGCGGCATGGGCGGTGCCTGGCTGTCGGAACGGAACCTTGATCATAGCAGCCGTTAATGTCGGAAGGGTGCATTTTCGACATTTGCCCTTTTGCTTGTCGTGCCGTCGGGTGTGGCCTAGAAACGGCACATAGGTTCCATCAAACATCCCCCTGGGGAGGAGAAGCAGATGAGCGTGAAGGTTGGCGACCGCATCCCGTCGGTCACCCTGAAGCACCTGACCGAATCCGGCATGCAGGAGGTCAGCACCGACGATCTGTTCAAGGGCAAGAAGGTGGTGCTGTTCTCCGTGCCCGGCGCCTTCACCCCCACCTGCTCGGCCAAGCACCTGCCGGGCTTCGTCGACAATGCCGAGGCCTTCAAGGCCAAGGGCGTGGAGGACATCGTCTGCATGGCGGTGAACGACCCGTTCGTCATGCAGGCCTGGGGCAAGCAGAACAATGTGGCCGGCAAGGTCACCATGCTGCCCGACGGCAACGGCGCGCTGGCCAAGGCCCTGGGTCTGGAAATGGACGGCACGGCCTATAATCTGGGCCACCGCAGCCAGCGCTTCGCCCTGGTGGCCGAAGACGGCGTCGTCACCCGCCTGGAAGTGGAAAAGCCCGGCGCCTTTGAGGTGTCGAGCGCGGAGTACATTCTGAAGAATCTGTGATTGAGCGGGGGCGGACCTAGTCCATTCCCGATCCCAGTTGTAGCAACCATTCTTCAAATGGGAAGGTCGCTACAACTGGGATAATAATCTAAAATGCCGCGCGACCTTAATGACTAAGAATGGCCATCTATATTCTGTATTCTTCTTTAAATAGATAGTATGAACGCTTGGTTATCATTAGGAAGTTGAGTAAAAAATGCAAATATACATAAGAGCATATTGCCGTCGCGTATGTGGATTTTTTATCCAATGCGTAAAGTAAAATAAATATTGCCAAAGAAATACAACAGAATAATATTAAATACGATATGTTAGAATTTAGATGGCCTAACACTTCTTTCCTGAGATCTAATTTGTCCTGGAGGTTATTTTTTTCTGCATCACTCAAATCACTTAAGGATAAATCCCAGCGGCGTAAATGAATGGAAAATATTGCGACCTGGATATTGAGAAGTAGGGCAATAAATATCCCAAAGAACGTAATTGATACGTTGTATGATTCTTGCTTTACGCAAAAATCAAGTAAAAATATTAATGGAACCAATATACCTGGTAGTGCATAAAATAAAAGAATATCAAAAATAGACATCTTTCCTCTCCCAAACTCTGAAAGAGTTTTGAGATGGTCATTTATTATTCCTATTACGTTGAATTTAATCATTGAGACCCCTCAGGGTCTGCATGATCCCAGAAAGAAGGTCTCGTGACTCTTCTCGGATTGAGGAAAACTCTGGATGCCCGTCTGGTCCTCTTGTGACTTCATCGGTGATATCAATAAATCCGACTTCCTCGTCTGACCCTATCACACCAACTCGCCGCTTTCTATTCTTGTACTTAACTTCAGCGTATAGTTTGCTGAACTCAATATCTTTGAACACAAGTGCACCTTCCTTTTTTGTAGATGCACCCATAATATCTTTAAGGCGTCCAAGAATCTGGCGACGTTTACTGCTAATGTTGATTTCGACATTTACAGATTCTGGCGATACTCCCGTGTATTCTTCTATAATATCTCCACTAACTCCCTTAGTAACAAAAGTCATTTTTGTCACCGGGAGATTTGCGAATGGATTTGTCTCGCCATCTGTAGGCATGACCTTCTTATAAAATATCGCAAACCCTTCATTTTCTTCTTCAAAATCCCTCTTAAATTTTGCCATAATAAGAGAAATACATGATTTTCCACCAAAAGACTGAAAAACAAAGAACCCTGCCCCCTCTGTTTTCGGAATTAGAAGTTCATAAAAAAGGGGTATTTGCTCAATATCATCAACTGCACGATGAAATTTCTCATCTCGCGTTTCGGAATCAATAATTGTACTAGTGAATCCAAAACTCCCATAATGAATTAAACCACAACTACTTCCGAGCCCATCGCTCTCCTTTTCCTCTAAAAACCAAGTTCTTTCAAGGTCGTCGCTTCTATTGATGCTGGAATTTAATTCAACAAAATTCTTAACGAAATTGGCGCCCTTTAATTTGACTCTGCGACCGTTAATAGAGTGCGGTTGACCCTGATAGAAAGTTTCAATTCTGTATATGCGTATGGTGACAGCGTTAGCCATTTTATGACTCAATATGAAGGCTTCGGATGCCCCCATTTATATCCCAAAAGTCAGTAGTTGGCTATATGCGGTACCACAAGATCAACCATTTAGATAAATGTACTGGAGTCTCGCTCCCCCCGCCCGGCCAGCAGGCTTTCCGCCGCGGCGCGCGCGGCCTGGGTGATCTCGGCACCCGACAGCATGCGGGCGACCTCTTCCAGCCGTTCCTGCGCCGACAGGGTCACCACCTCGGTGGCGGTGCGGCCGCCGGCCACCTTCTTGCGGACGTTCCAGTGATGGGCGCCGCGGGCGGCCACCTGCGGGCTGTGGGTGACGACCAGGACCTGGAGGTCATGCTGGCCCAGCCGGGCCAGACGCTCCCCGATGGCATCGGCCACGGCCCCACCCACACCGGTATCGACCTCGTCGAACACCAGGGTCGGCACGGTACCCACCTGGGCCAACACCACTTTCAGCGCCAGCATGAAGCGCGCCAGCTCACCGCCGGACGCGATCTTGGCCAGCGGGCCCGGCGGGGTGCCGGGATTGGTGGCGACCTGGAAGGCAATATCGTCGATGCCCGACGCGCTCCACCCGTCCTCGCCCAGCTGTTCCACCTTGGTGGCGAAGCGGGCCTTTTCCAGGCGCAGCGGCTTCAGCTCAGCCGCCACGGCCTGATCCAGCTTGGATGCCGACTTGGACCGGGCGGATGAGAGTACCTTGGCCGCTTCCAGGTAATTGGCCTTGGCCACCCCGGCCTGCGTCGCCAGCTTGGCCAGCAGATCGCCCTGATCCTCGATCAGGTTCAGCTTGGCGGCCATCGACGCGCGCAACCCGACAAGGCCATCCACATCGGTACCATGCTTGCGGGCGGCCCCGCGGAGCGCGAACAGCCGCTCCTCGATCTTGTCCAGGTTGCCGCCGCCGCCATCCATGTCGGCCGCGAAGCCCTGAATGGCACGCGAGGCTTCGCCCACCTCGCTCGCGGCCTGATCCAGGACGCTGATGATCGGGTCCAGACGGCCGCCGGCCTTGTCGGCGATGCGCGACAGGGTGCGGAGCGCACTGGCGAGCGCCCGTTCGGCCCCGCGTTCGCCCGACAATTCGGTCGATGCCTGGGTCAGGCTGTCGATCAGCTTTTCCCGGTGCTGCAGCACAGTGCGCTGCTCGGCCAGCTTGGTTTCCTCGCCCTCCTCGGGCGAGAGCTGGTCCAATTCCTCCACCGCGTGGCGGAGATAGTCCTCTTCGGCGCGGGCACGGGTTGCATCGGCGGCGGCGGTCAGCCTTGCCTGCTCCACCTGCCGCCAGGCCCGCCAGCTTGCCGCCACCTTCTGCCCCTGCACCGATAACTGGGCGTAATCGTCCAGCAGGTCGCGATGGGTGCGGGGGTCCAGCAGGCCATGCGTGTCGAACTGGCCATGCACCTCGACCAGCGTCTCGCCCAGCCGGCGCAGCAGGGTGACACCCACCGGCTGGTCATTGACGAAGCAGCGGGAGCGGCCGTCATTGGTGAGCGTGCGGCGGATGACCAGCGTATCCTCCACCTCCAGCTCCTGCTCGCGCAAGATGGCGAAGGCGGGATGGTCACCACGGCGGCCCAGATCGAACTCGGCCGTCACGCTGGCCTGTTCGCTGCCATGGCGGACCAGCGAACTGTCGCCGCGCGCACCCAGCGCCAGACCCAAAGCGTCCAGCAGGATGGACTTGCCGGCCCCGGTCTCCCCGGTCAGCACGCACAGGCCCGGCTGGAACGCCAGCGTCAGGCGTTCGATCAGGACGACGTCGCGGATCGACAGGGTGACAAGCATGGCGCAGCCGGGCGATGGGGAAGAAAAGGGATCAGAACAGCCAGTCGACGGCCCGCGTGAACAAGGACGGCTTCTCGCCGCGCTCGCTGCGGTTCATCAGGGCATAGGTGTCCTGGTACCAGACGGAGCCGGGGTAATTGTGGCTGAGCAGGGCAGCATTGGCCTGCGCCTCTTCCCGGATGCCCAGGGCCAGATAGCTTTCGACCAGGCGGTGCAGGGCTTCCGGCACATGGCTGGTCGCCTGATATTCGTCGATCACGCGGCGGAAGCGCTTGATGGCGCCCATATATTCGCCGGTGGCCAGATAGAAGCGCCCGACCTCCATGTCCTTGCCGGCCAGATGATCGCGGGTCAGGTCGATCTTCAGGCGGGCGTCGCGGGCATAGGGGCTGGTGGGGAAGCGGCGGACCACTTCCTGCAAATTCTTCAGCGCCTCATACGTCGTGCCCTGGTCGCGGCGGACGTCGCTGATACGCTCGTAATTGCACAAGGCCTTCAGGTAGAAGGCATAGGCCGCGTTGCGGTTGCCGGGATGCAGCGCGATGAAGCGGTCCAGCGTGGTGATCGCGTCATCGTAGCGCAGCGCCTGATAATGCGAATAGGCGGCCATCAGCTGCGCACGCACGGCCCATTGGCTGTACGGGTGCTGGCGTTCGACCTCGTCGAACAGCAGGGCCGCCTTGGTGTAGTTGCGATTGTCGATGGCGTTGGCCGCTTCGGAATAGATCTGTTCGACCGGCCGCTCGACATAGGGCAGCTCGTCCTTCTTGCCCGAGCAGGCGGCGAGGAACATGAGGGCGACCGGTGCCAAATGGCGAAGGACACGGGCGCGGCGGTTCTGACGTTCGGTGCGGAGCATCGGCAAAGACAACCAAGCAGCAAGCATGAATGCGGGATGCCTTATAGCACGCACGGGACCGCGACCGCCAAGCGGCAAACGTCACAGGCATGCACGCAAAGGCGCTTTTCGCGGAAGATGGGGGTGAATCCTGGCGGAACCATGGCGGTGGCGGGTGGGCTTGACCCTATTTGGCGCGGGGGCGTGCGGCTTCCAGGATTGACTCCGGCCTTCCCCGTGCCAGTCCCTGGTTGAAGCGGTGGCGCAGCACCTCGCCTTCCGCACCGGGGCGGAAACAGACATGCAAGGTCTTGTCCTCCAGGATGCGGGCATTGAACCGCAACCGGTCGCGAAGATGCCGCAGGTCGGGATCGCTGGACAGAAGGTGGGCCAGGACATTGGCGTCGATCACCGCCAGGTCCAGCCGGCCGGCAGCCAGCTTGCGCAGGTTGGTGGCATCATCCACGGCCGGTTCCACGCCCAGGCTGCCATCGGCGGCGGCCCGGTCGAAAGCGTCGGTATTGACATAACCGCGCACGGTGCCGATGCGCCGGTCCTTCAGGTCGCCAAGGCCGCGCCATGTGACAGGCGCTTCCACCCGCTCGGCAAAGCCCAGCGGGCTGCTGCCGATCGGGTCGGACAGCAGGCAGCGCCCGCCTTCCAGCCCGGCGCTGGCATATTCGGGGTAATAGCCGGCATAGGCGGCGTCGCGCAGGCCAGTATGGACGGCGCGCTGCCAGGGCAGGAAATCCACGTCCAGCGCCATGCCGGCCGTGGCCAGCGTGCGCGCGATGATGGCCGTGGACAGGCCCTGGTTGGTCAGGGCCGCACCGCTGAAGGGCGGCCATTCAAGACTGGTCAACCGGATGGAGGCGGGCAGGGTGGGGGAATCGGCCCGCGCGGCATCAGGCGCCAGACAGGTGATCAGCAACAGGAAAGCCGCCGCCAGACCCCGCAGGGTGGCGCGTTCGGGGCAGGGCATCGGCCGTCGCGTCATCGATCACCTTATGAACGGTGACGATAATGCCGGTTGGCGGGTGCCGGGCCAAATGAACATCCTGTGAAAGGGGGGGCTGCGGGCTTTATCTTGGGTTGCCCCCCCCCTTTGTCATCCCGGCGAAAGCCGGGACCCAGGGGCCACAGGATCAAACCTATACGCAGCTTGAATGAATCAGCTGAGAGGTCGGGCGCTGGGCCCCTGGGTCCCGGCTTTCGCCGGGATGACGAGGAAGGCGCTTCCACTTAAATCCGACACCACTACGGATCGCACCCAAAGGGTACCCGGTCGGGGCGGCTTCGGGGTGTCGGTTACGCCACGGCGGCGCGGTCGGTCCAGACTTCCGCATCCTCACGGCGCCAGGCATTGGCGTCGGCGAACAGGGCGCGCAGGACGGCGTTGTTCATGGCATGGCCGGGGCGCAGGCCCTGGAAATGGCCCAGGATCTGGCCACCCGCCAGATAAAGGTCACCCACGGCGTCCAGGATCTTGTGGCGGATGAATTCGTCCCCATGGCGCAGCCCGCCGGGGTTCAGCACGCGGTCGCCATCGATGACGATGGCATTGTCCAGCGACCCGCCCAGGCCCAGGCCGGCCTTGCGCATCTGCTCCACCTCATGGGCGAAGCCGAAGGTGCGGCAATCGGCCACTTCCGCCTTGAAGGCACCGTCGGTCAGGCGCAGGAAGCCTTCCTGCCGGCGGATCAGGGCGGTGTTGTCATAGACGATTTCGGCGCGGAAGCTGCTGACCGGGGCGGGCGACAGGCTGACGACCTTGTCGCCATCCTGCACGCGCACCTCTTTCAGCACGCGGATCAGGCGGCGCGGCTGGTCCTGCACCTTGATGCCGGCGCATTCGATCAGGAAGACGAACGGGGCGGCGCTGCCATCCATGATCGGCAGTTCCGGCGCATCGACCTCCACCACGGCATTGTCGATGCCAAGGCCGCGCAATGCGGCCATCAGATGTTCGATGGTGCCGATGGTCGTGCCCTGCTCGTTCTTCAGCAGGGTGCACAGGCGCGTGTCAGCCACCAGATCCCAACGGGCGGGAATCACGGCGCGATCCGCGGGCACATCGGTGCGGATGAAGACGATGCCATGATCCACGGGCGCCGGCCGCAGGATCATGCGAACGCGACGGCCCGTATGCAGGCCGACACCGGCGCAATGGATGGTCGTGTTGAGCGTCTGTTGCCAGGACATGGGCTTGTCCCTTTCCAAGAATTCGACAGTAACGCCCCCTGATACGAAAAGCCAGCGACCGGCCCCACATGACAGGCCCCTCCCTTCGTGGGGGGAACCGGATGGGGGTGCAGCGCCATCCCACCTGCGCTGCAATGCGGTACTGCTGATCTCCGCATCGTGAAAATGCCAGAGATTCCGTCCAGCTTCAAATCACTCTTTATTACCGATTGTTACGAAACACATGGGTAAGTGCCTGAAACCCCATCACAATTTTGTCGCAATTGTGGCAAGTGCCCAAAAGCAAGGGGCCGGTCCCCGCCGGGCCGGCCCCTTGTGCACTGCGATAAGCACTTGATTTTGAACGAAGTTCAGATTTTCGTGTTCCCTCAGGCGCCGGGCCGGCCGTCGCCGGCTTCCATCGGCATGGGGTAAAAACCCATGCCGATGGCACGCATCATACTCAATTCGCCTGGCGGCGCAGGAAGGCGGGGATGTCCAGCATTTCCTCTTCGCTCTGGGCGGCCTTGGGGCGCGGGGCCTGCTCGGCCTGGGCGACCGGCTGCGGGGCCGGGGCGGCCTGGCGGGCCTGGGCATGGAACTGCGGGGCGGGTTGCGGTGCCGGGGCCGGCATGCGCGGGGCGGCCGGGGCGGGCTGCGGCGAACCACCGCCGAACAGCTTGGAGAACAGGCCGCGCTTTTCCGGCTGCGGGGCCGGGGGCACGAACCGTTCCGGGGCCGTCGGCTGGGCGCTGCGCGGCGCACCTTCGGCCGCACGCGGCGGGATGAAGGCGTCGTCGCGACGGGCCGGGGCGGCCGGACGCATATCCACGGGGCGCAGTTCATGCGCCGGCTGCGGCGCGGGTGCCGTGGCTGCGGCCATGGCGGCAGCGGCCTGGACCTCGGCGGCGGGCTCTTCCATGACCGGGGCCGGGGCGGGCGCCTCGGCGATGGCGGCACCCGGCATCGGGGCCGGCTGCATCGGCGCGAAGGCCGGTGCGCCGGGGATGGCGGCGGGCTGTAGGCTGGGGCGGGCCGGGATCGGGTTGGACACGGCCGCCGGGATGCTGGCGACGGCCGGGGCCGGCGTCGGGGTAGCGGCGGCCGGCGCCGGGGCGACGCGGCGGCCCGACACGACCTGCAGGGACGGCTGGCCGACCGGCGGGCGCATCTGCACGGCATTGTCGATGCCGGTGGCGACGACAGAGACCCGCATCTTGCCCGACATGTGCTCGTCGAAGGTGGAGCCGAAGATGATGTTGGCTTCCGGATCGACCTCGTCGCGGATGCGGTTGGCGGCCTCGTCCACCTCGAACAGGGTCATGTCATGACCGCCGGTGATGTTGATCAGCACGCCGCGCGCGCCCTTCATGCTGATATCGTCCAGCAGCGGGTTGTTGATCGCGGCTTCGGCGGCGTCGATGGCGCGGCGATCGCCCTCGGCCTCGCCGGTGCCCATCATGGCCTTGCCCATCTCGCTCATCACGGTGCGGATGTCGGCGAAGTCCAGGTTGATCAATCCTGGCATGACCATCAGGTCGGTCACGCCGCGCACGCCGGCATGCAGAACGTCATCGGCCATCTTGAAGGCGTCGGCGAACGTCGTCTTCTCGTTGGCGATGCGGAACAGGTTCTGGTTGGGGATGATCAGCAGCGTGTCGACATACTGGGCCAGTTCGGCGATGCCGCTCTCGGCCGTGCGCATGCGGTGCGCGCCTTCGAAATTGAAGGGCTTGGTCACCACGCCGACGGTCAGGATGCCCTGTTCACGCGCCGCACGGGCGATGACGGGGGCGGCACCGGTGCCGGTACCGCCGCCCATGCCGGCGGTGATGAAGCACATGTTGGTGCCCGACAGATGGCCCAGGATCTCTTCCAGCTGCTCTTCCGCTGCCGCCCGGCCCACATCGGGGCGCGATCCCGCACCCAGGCCGCGGGTGATGGTGGAGCCCAGCTGCACCCGCTTGTTGGCCAGATTGCCCTGCAACGCCTGCGCGTCGGTGTTGGCCACCACGAACTCGACCCCTTCCAGCGCGGAACGGATCATGTTGTTGACGGCGTTGCCACCGGCACCGCCGACACCGAACACGGTGATGCGGGGCTTGGTCTGCACTTCGACGCTGGGGATACCGAGTTTGATGCTCATGACGGGTGTCTCCTCTGGCGGGGGGAGGGAAATCGGGAAAGGCGGCTTGTGTTCGAGATCAGGCTTGGGCTGCCGTCATCGGCGGGCGCGGGGCCTGCGGCATGGTCTTCGGGTCATAGATTCTCCCGCAGCCAGCCATTGACGCGGCCCCACAATCCTGAGGATTTCTCAGGTGCCGGGGCCAGCGCCGGCATTTCGTGGTTCTGCTGCATGGCATAGGCCAGCAGCCCTGCGGCCGATGCGAAGGCCGGGCCGGAGACATTGGTGGCCAGCCCGCCGATACGCAGCGGACGGCCCAGGCGGACCTGCTTGTCCAGCACATTGGCGGCCAGTTCGCGCACGCCCGACAGCTGGCTGGCGCCACCGGTCAGGACCACACGGCGGCCGGCGGCCTTGGCGAAGCCGGACTGATCCAGGCGGCCATGCACCAACTCGAAAATCTCTTCCATGCGCGGCTGGATGATGCCGACCAGCAGCGATTTCGGCACATGGTTGGTCTGGCCGCGCTCCTCCTCCCCCACCTGGGGGACGTCGATCATCTCGCGCTCGTCGGACACGGCGGACACGGCGGAGCCGTACAGGGTCTTCAGGCGCTCGGCCTGGGCCACCGGCGTGGTCAGGCCACGGGCGATGTCGTTGGTGACATGGCCGCCGCCCAGCGGGATGCTGTCGCACCAGACCATCTTGCCGTCATTGAACACGGCCATGCTGGTGGTCCCGCCGCCCATGTCGATGACGGTGACACCCAGCTCCATCTCGTCCTCGACCAGGCAGGACAGGCCGGCGGCGTACGGGCTCATCACGAAGCCCTCGACCCCCAGATGACAGCGGCCGACACAGGTGGACAGGTTGCGCACCGGGCCGGCCGCGGCCGTCACCACATTCATGCGCACGCCCAGCCGCTCACCGACCATGCCCCTGGGATCGCGGATGCCCTTGGTGCCGTCGATGGCATAGCCGACGGGGATGGAATGGATCAGTTCGGCATCGGCCGACACGTCAAGCTTGCGCGCCTCGTTCAGGGCCCGGCGCACGTCGCCGTCACCGATCTCCGCTCCGTTCACGGCGGTTTCGGCGACCAGGATCTGGCTTTCCGGCTGGCCGCCCGACAGGCTGACCAGCACCTCGCGGATCTGTTCGCCGGCCATGGTCTCGGCGGCATGCACGGTGGTGCCAATGGCGGTTTCGGCGGCTTCCATGTCGACGATGCCGCCGGAGCGCACGCCGCGGCTGATCTGGTGGCCGATGCCGACCACGCGGATACTGCCCGGATCATCGACCTTGGCGATGAAGCAGACGATCTTGCTCGACCCCACATCCAGAGCGGCGATGGTGCCGCCGCGAGGGACCTTGCGCGATTTGGTACGGGTATTGAGGGCGCCGGGAAATGCCATGATCTCGAGCCCTCAGGTCTTCTGCTTTTTTTCGGGGGGCTTGCGGCGGATGTCGGCCGCAGCGGCGGAGGTTTGGATCGACAGGCGGTCGGGGATGCGCAGGTCGATGGCGACCACATCCTTGCCCAGCACGTCGTTGGTCTGCTGCACCATGGCCAGTTGGCGCAAGGCCTCCGGCACGTCATGTTCGGGCAGACGGATATCCACACCGTTCTTCAGCCGCAGGTCCCAGCGGCGCCCGCCGACCAGCACGGCGGCTTCCACCATCTGGCTGATCATCGGTTCCTTGGCCAGCATGTGCAGCAGGGCCGGCCCGCGCTTGGGCGCGTCGGGACCGACCAGCAGCGGCAGGTTGGGCCACTTGGACAGGTCGCTGGCCGTCAGCACGATGCCGTCGGCGTCGATCAGGCGCATCTGCCGGTCCTGCTGCCACAGGGCCATCGGCTCGCGCTCGACGATGGTGATGGCGATCGTGTCGGGCAGGCGGCGCTCGACGCGGGCCTGACGGACCCACGGAATCTGTTCCAGTGCGGTGCGCGCCTGATGCGGGTCGAAGGCCAGCATCGGTGCGCCGCGGCGGATTTCCAGTGCTGCCAGCAGGTCGGCGGGTGCCGCCTTCTCACGGCCCACCACCGTCACATCCTGTACCGACAGGCCGGCATCGACGCTGGCTTCCAGCACCTTGTCGGTGGCGGCATGGGTCAGCATCTGGGCGTAACCGGTGCCCCAGCCCCAGGCGGCGATGGCGGCCAGCACCAGTACGGGGGCGGCGCGACGGCCGATCTTCATCGCCGGTTCGGCCCAGCGCGGCAGGGCGCGGCGGCGGTTGGCCTCCTGTGCTGCGCGCAGGGTGGCGCGCTTCGTCGTTTCCGCAAAGCGGGCGCGGGGATTGTCGGGTGCTGTCGGCGGGGCGGTGGGCGTTACGCGTGGCATCTGGCGTGCTCCACAATCCAGGCGCAGAGATCGGCGTAGCTGATGCCCAGCGATGCCGCCTGTTCGGGCAGCAGGGAGGTGGGCGTGAAGCCCGGCTGGGTGTTGGTCTCCAGAAAGCACAGGCCGGTGACACCGGGTTTGCTGTCGTCCCAGCGGAAATCGGAGCGCGACACGCCGGAACAGCCCAGCACCTGATGCGCCAGCAGCGACAGGCGCTTGGCGTCGGCCGCCACATCGTCGGGGATCTGCGCCGGGCAGACATGGACGGAACCACCGTCGGCGTACTTGGCCTCGTAATCGTAAAAGGCGGTCTTGGGCACGATCTCCGTCACCGTCAGGGCGCGATCGCCCATCACGCCCACGGTCAGTTCGCGGCCGGGGATGAACTTCTCCACCAGCACGCGGCGGCCATAGACCCAGCTATCCTCTTCCAGCACCGTGAAATTGTCGCTCTCGCGCACGATGCGCACGCCCACACTGGAACCCTCGTCCACCGGCTTCACCACATAGGGCGGGGCCATGACATGGCCGGCCAGGACCTGTTCCTTGGTGGCGATGACGCCTTCGGCCACCGGCATGCCGACGGTGGCCAGGATGCGCTTGGTCAGCACCTTGTCCATGGCGACGGCGGATGCCATGACGCCGGAATGGGTATAGGGCACGCCCAGATATTCCAGCACGCCCTGGATCAGCCCATCCTCGCCACCCTTGCCATGCAGGGCGTTGAAGACGACGTCGGGGCGCGGGCTCAGCGCCGCGACCAGGCCTTCCAGGTCGCGCTGCACATCAATGGCGGTGACGGTGTAACCTTTGCTCTCCAGCGCCTCGGCGATACGGGAGCCGCTGACCAGGGACACTTCGCGCTCCGCAGACCACCCGCCCAGCAGGACGGCGACATGCTTGGAACGGTTCTCCGTGCCCATCGAAACAGACTCCCCCTTGGCCGGCGCGTGGTGACGCGTCGCCATCCCTGCCGGGCTTTCCGGCAACTTTCGCGATAACGCAAGATGTGGTGTGAGGTGGCCCCAGCCTTCCCACAAGATTCGGTGTAAGCGACGGATTACGGGGCCGCAAGCAACAAAATGGCGTGCTTTTAAAAAAGCGACTCGGGGTACCGCCACCTGTTGCAGCGGAGACTCACATTTGAAAGCGGCGGTGACATTCATGACTCACCCCCGTTCGAACGGGGTAGTCCGATCCGGCGTATTTCCCAGCGCAGATCGACGCCGCTGTTGGCTTTGACGCGGGCGCGGACCTCCTCACCCAGCGATTCGATATCGTGCGCCGTGGCGTCGCCCAGGTTCAGCAGGAAGTTGCAGTGCTTCTCGCTGATCTGCGCGCCACCGATGGTCAGGCCGCGGCATCCGGCGGCATCGACCAGCTGCCAGGCCTTGTGGCCGTCCGGGTTGGCGAAGGTGGAACCGCCGGTGCGGGCGCGCACCGGCTGGCTGTCGGCACGCGCCTGCTGGATGCCCTCGATCCGCGTCTTGATGGCGACGGGATCGTCTTCGGTGCCGCGGAAGACGGCGCGGGTGAAGATCACATCCTCGGGCACACCGCAATGGCGGTAGGTCAGGTGCAGATCATCGCGGGAATAGGTCCGCAGCACGCCCCGGCGGTCGATGCCTTCCGCCCCGACAATGACATCCACCGTCTCCGCGCCATAGGCGCCGCCATTCATGCGCACGGCACCGCCAATGGTGCCCGGTATTCCCGACAGGAATTCCAGCCCGGCCAGCCCGGCACCCTGCGCCGTCAGCGCCACATTCAGGTCCAGCGCACCGGCACCGGCCATGATCCGGTCGCCCTCAACTGTGACCTCGGCAAAGGACCCACCCAAGCGGATGACCACGCCCGGCACCCCGCCATCGCGGACCAGCAGGTTGCTGGCCACGCCGATCACCGTGACCGGCACATCGGCCGGGCAATGCGCCAGGAAATAGGAGAGATCATCGACATCGGCGGGGCGGAACAGGGCCTCGGCGTTGCCGCCCACGCGGAACCAGGTGCTGGGGCCCAGGGCTGCGTCCGGGGTCAGGCGGCCGCGCAGTTCCGGTGCGGCCTGCCGCAACCGTCCGACCAGCGCCTCTCCGTCCAGCACCCGTTCCATGGTCAATCGCCCCCCTGGTTCAGGGTGGCGAGCTTGTCCAGCTCACCCGGCAGGGCATTGGCCCATTGCGTGATGGTGCCGGCACCCAGGCACACCACCATGTCGCCCGGCTTGGCCATGTCGCGGATCAGGCTGGGCAATGCTGCGGGGCTGGCCAGGGCCGTAACGCTGCGATGGCCGCGCACGCGCAGGCCCTCCACCAGATCGTCGCGCGACGCACCCTCGATCGGCTGTTCACCGGCGGCATAGACGTCGGCGACGATCACATCGTCAGCATCGTTGAAGCAGGTGCAGAAATCGGCGAACAGGCTCTGCAGGCGGCTGTAGCGGTGGGGCTGGACCACGGCGATGGTGCGGCCGGTGCCGGCCATACGCGCGGCCTTCAGCACGGCGGCGATTTCCACCGGATGGTGGCCGTAATCATCGATGACCACGACGCCGTTGCTCTCACCCGTCTTGGTGAAGCGGCGCTTCACGCCCATGAACTTGGCGTAGCTGGTGCGGATGCTGTCGTCGCTGATGCCCAGGCTGATGGCCACCGCGATGGCGGCCAGCGAGTTCTGGACATTGTGCAGCCCGTACATGGGCAGATGCACGCCGGTGATGGTGCGGGCCTCGCTTGCGGCGCGGTCGGTCAGTTCCACGTCGTAATAGCAGCCGGAAATGTTGGTCACGACATTGACGGCGCGCACATCGGCCTGCGGGCTGAACCCGTAGGTGACGACCCGGCGGTCGACGCGGCCCAACATGGCCTGCACCTCCGGATGGTCGATGCACAGGGCCGCGAAACCGTAGAAGGGGATGTTCTCCACAAACCGGTCGAAGGCCTTCCGCTCCTCCTCGAACGTGCCGTAATGGTCCAGATGCTCCGGATCCATGTTGGTGACGATGCCGATGGTGGAGGGCAGCTTGGTGAAGGTGCCGTCGCTCTCATCGGCTTCCACCACCATCCATTCGCCGCTGCCCAGTTTGGCGTTGGTGCCCAGCGAATTGATGATGCCGCCATTGATGATGGTCGGGTCCATCGACCCGCCCTCCAGCAAGGCCGCGACCATGCTGGTGGTGGTGGTCTTGCCATGGGTGCCGGCGACCGCGATCGACCATTTCAGGCGCATCAGCTCGGCCAGCATTTCCGCCCGGCGGACCACGGGGATCATGCCGGCGCGGGCCGCCACAACCTCCGGATTGTCCTTCTTCACGGCGGACGAGATCACCAGCACGGCGGCATCGCCCAGGTTTTCACCCCGGTGCCCGATCTCCACCTTGATGCCCAGCTTGCGCAGGCGCTGGACATTGTAATTGTCGGCCATGTCGCTGCCCTGCACGGCATAGCCCAGATTGTGCAGCACCTCGGCGATGCCGGACATGCCGATGCCGCCGATGCCGACGAAATGCAGGGTCCCGATGTTCAGCGGCAAAGCCCGCATGGGTCAAACTCCAAGGCGACGGGTGATGGTGGCGTAGTCATGGTGGAGACGCGGCGCGATTTTCCGTTCCATATCCGCAA
This sequence comes from Niveispirillum sp. KHB5.9, assembly GCF_048066115.1. Lineage (NCBI taxonomy): Bacteria > Pseudomonadati > Pseudomonadota > Alphaproteobacteria > Rhodospirillales > Azospirillaceae > Niveispirillum > Niveispirillum sp. KHB5.9. Next base: position 206,680 of record NZ_JBLTYX010000005.1, read on the forward strand.
CAATTTGGGCTTTCAAAGGGCGATCGGGCGGCGTCACCGCATAGCGCGCCCGCGTCAGCCCGCCCAGCAGCAGCGGGTGGGCGCGTTCCAGGTCGGCCAGGGTGGGGTCGGTCATGGAAATGCTCATGCCACGTCCCCCTTCACCAGGCGTTCCACCGCATCGGCCAGCAGGTCGGCGGCATCCGGGATGGCCCAGGCCGCCGCCGCCTTGGCGGCGCCGCCCAGACGGGCTGGATCGGCTAGGAAAGCGGCCAATTGTTCCGCTACCGCAACGGGTGTGAAATCCTGCTGCGCCAGCTGCCAGGCACCGCCGGCATCGACCAGCGACTTGGCGTTCGCCGTCTGGTGGTCATCCATTGCGTACTGGTAGGGCACCAGCAGGGACGGGCGGCCAACCACCGACAATTCCGCCACTGTTCCGGCACCGGAACGGGCGATCATCATGTGGCAGCCGGCCAGCTTGGCCGGCATGTCCTTGAAGAAGGTGTTCAGTTCCGCCTCCACGCCCATCTGGGCATAGGCGCTGCGGGCGGCCTCGATATTCTCCGCCCGCGCCTGCTGCACGATCTTCAGCCGGTAGCGCACATCCTCCGGCAGCATCTCCACCGCGCGGGGCAGCACCTCACCGAAGATGGCGGCCCCCTGGCTGCCGCCGGTGACCAGCAGGTTCAGCGGCCCGCCGGCATAGGGGGCGGGGTAGGGGGCGTCGCGCAGGGCCAGGATGTCGGGACGCACGGGATTGCCGGTGCGCACCACGCGGCGCCCATCGGCGGCCCCCAGGCCGGCGACGTTGGGAAAGCTGGTGCAGATCATCCGCGCCTTGCCGGCAAGCAAGCGGTTGGCCCGGCCCAGCACGGCATTCTGTTCATGCAGCAGGGTGGGGATGCCGGCCATCTGGGCCGCGAACACCGTGGGCACCGACGGATAGCCGCCGAATCCGACCACCAGCGCGGGGTTCAACTCGCGCAGCAGCGACCGGGCCTGGGCCGTCCCGAACACCAGTTCCACCACCATCCGCACCTTGGCCCAAATGCCGGGGGTGGCCGTGGCGGCACGGATACGCTCCACCTTCACGTCGGGCAGATTGTCGCCGAACGCCTTGCCGCGCTTGTCGGTGACCAGGATGACCGAATGCCCGCGCGCGATCAGCGTGCGGGCAAGGGCTTCCGCCGGGAACATGTGGCCACCGGTCCCCCCGGCCGCCAGGATGATGGGGCGCGATGCCGTCATAGCGCCTCTCCCGGCCCGAACCGCTTGCGGGTCAAGGCCAGCACCATGCCCATGCCGATGCCCAAGGCGATGAGGGAGGAGCCGCCATAGGAGATGAAGGGCAGGGTCATGCCCTTGGTCGGCATCAGATGCAGGGCCGATCCCATATTGATCAGCGCCTGCAGACCGAACTGCATGGTCAGGCCGCTGGCCGCCAGCATCACGAACAGGCTCTGGTCGTTGGACGCGCGGGCGAAGCTGCGCAGGACGACGAAGCCGAACAGGCAGATGATGATCATGCAGGTGATCATCCCCATCTCTTCCCCGGCGACGGAGAAGATGAAGTCGGCATGGCTGTCGGGGATCGACATTTTCACGGTCCCCTGGCCGGGGCCGGTACCCCAGACGCCGCCCTTCTCGAACGCTTCCAACGACCGGGCCACCTGGTAATTGTCACCGGCGGCCGGGTCCAGGAAGCGGTCGATGCGGCTCTGCACATGCGGGAACAGGAAATAGGCGCTGATCAGGCCGCCGATGCCCAGCACGACGCAGGAGGCGACGAACACGATGGGCAAGCCGGCCAGGAAGAACTGGCCGAAGAAGATGCAGGTGATGACGAAGGTCTGGCCCAGGTCGGGCTGGCTCATCAGCAGCACGACGATCAGGCCGTAAAGCCCGATGACCACCGGGATGCCTGGCACATTCTCCTGCGTCCGGTGCAGGGCGAACAGCCAGGCGGCGACCACGGCGAAGGCCGGCTTCAGGAACTCCGACGGCTGTACGGACAGGCCGGGCAGTTGGAGCCAGCGGGTCGCCCCCTTGATCTCCATGCCGATGAACAGGGTCAGAAACACGCCCAGGGCCGCACCCAGGAACAGACCCACGGCCAGCCGGCGCACGCCCTTGGGCGACAGCAGCGAGACGGCGAACATCAGGCCCAGCGAGGGGATCAGCACCAGCAGGTGCTTTTCGATGAAATGGAAACTGTCGGTGCCGATGCGGGTGGCCACGGCGGGGCTGGCCGCCTGGACCAGCACCACGCCGATGGTGGCGATCAGGATCACCGCCGCCATGGTCCAACGGTCGACCGTCCACCACCAGCGGCCCAGGATCGAATGATCGGTACGGGAGAAGGACACCATGATCAGACGTTCTCCCCATCGCACAAGGCTCGGACGCGGGCGGTGAAATCATCGCCGCGCACTTCGAAATTCGGATACTGGTCGAAACTGGCGCAGGCAGGCGACAGCAGCACGACCGGATGGTCGCGCCGTTCCTGCCGCGCATGGGCGAAGGCCTCTTTCACCGCGACATCCATGGTGCCGCAGCGTGTATAGGGCACGCCGCGCGCGTCCAGCCATTTGGCGAATGCTTCGGTGGCGTCGCCGATCAGGAAGGCGTAGGCCACGGCGGGCATATATTCGTCCAACCCGTCCAGCCCGGTATCCTTGGCCTTGCCGCCCAGGATCCAGTAGATGGGGCGATAGCAGGCCAGCGCCTTGGCGGCGGCATCGGCATTGGTCGCCTTGCTGTCATTGACGAAGCGTACACCGTCGATCGTGCCCACCAGGCTCTGGCGATGGGCCAGACCGGGGAAGGTGCGCAGCCCGTCCAGGATATCGGCATGGTTGATGCCGGCCGACCGGCACAGGGCATAGGCGGCGGCCGCGTTCTGCCAATTGTGCTTGCCGGGCAGGGTGGGCAGGACGCGCAGGTCGGTCACCGGATGATGGTGCCCACCGCGATCATCGACCAGCACGCCATCCTCCACGCCGATCCCGTCGGGCACCGGGCCTTCGGCACTGATGCGGATCACCTTGCCGGGGAATTCGGCGTCCAGTTCCAGCGCCATCTTCGCGCAGTGCGGATCATCGATGCCGATCACCGCCACCTGGGTGCCTTTATTCAGCCCCTTCTGGAAAATGCGCTTCTTGGCCGCGATATAGCCATCCATGCCGCCATGACGGTCCAGATGATCGGGCGTGATGTTCAGCAGCACGGCGGCATCGAAGCCCAGCGACGGCGTCAGTTCCAGCTGATAGCTGGACATTTCCAGCACATAGACCCCGTCGGCCCCCAGCGGGTCGAAAGACAAGGCCGGAATGCCCAGATTGCCACCGACCTGCGTGGGCTTGCCGGTGCCGGCGATGATATGGGCGGTCAGGGCCGTGGTCGTGGATTTGCCGTTGGTGCCGGTGATGCCGACATAGGTGGCCTCAGCCCGCGCCTGACGCAGCAGTTCGACATCGCCGATGATCGGCACACCCGCCGCCTTGGCCCGTGCCGCCACCGGATTGGGCGTGGGCCAAGTGTGGGGGATGCCGGGCGACAGGACCAGGGCGTGCACGCCGGTGAAGTCGGCCTCGTGCAGGTTGGTCAGCGCGATCCCGGCCTCTGCCGCCGCCTTCTGCCCACCGGCGCCATCGTCCCAGGCCAGCAGGTCGGCACCCGCCTGCCGCAGGGCGCGGGCGGCTGTCAGGCCCGACCGCGCCAGGCCCATCACCGCTACCTTTTTGCCCTTCAGGTGGCCCAGGTCGATCATTCCGGCCTCACCGCAGCTTCAGTGTGGACAGGCCGATCAGGGCCAGGATGACGGCGATGATCCAGAACCGGATCACCACGGTCGGTTCCGACCAGCCTTTCTTTTCAAAGTGATGGTGGATCGGCGCCATGCGGAACACCCGCTTGCCGGTCAATTTGAACGATGCCACCTGGATCATCACCGACAGCGCCTCCAGCACGAACAGGCCGCCGACAATGGCCAGCACCAGTTCATGCTTGGTGATCACAGAGATCGCACCCAAGGCGCCGCCGACCGACAGCGATCCCGTATCGCCCATGAACACCATGGCCGGCGGGGCGTTGAACCACAGGAAACCCAGGCCGGCCCCGACCAGGGCACCGCAGAACACGGCCAGCTCACCGGTCCCCGGCACATGATGGATGCCCAGATAGTTGGAGAAGATGGCGTTACCCGACAGATACGCGATCAGGCCGAAACAGGCCGCTGCGATCATGATCGGCACGGTGGCCAGACCATCCAGCCCATCGGTCAGGTTGACGGCATGGGAGGAGCCGATGATGACGACGATGGCGAAGGGCACGTAGAACCAGCCCAGGTTCAGCAGCAAGTCCTTGAAGAAGGGCAGGGCCAGCCCGGTGCCCATCTCCCACGGCGTGACCATCAGGTACCAGCCGGTGGCGACCGCGGCGACCACCAGCGTGGCCACCAGCTTCACCTTGGACGACAGGCCCTTGGTGTTGCGCTTGGTCAGCTTCAGGTAATCGTCGCCGAACCCGACCAGGCCGAAGCCCACGGTGACCAACAGCACGATCCAGGTATAGGTGTTGGTCAGGTCGACCCAGAGCAGGGTGCTGACGATCACGGCGATCATGATCATCAGCCCGCCCATGGTGGGCGTGCCCTTCTTCTTCAGATGCGTTTCCGGCCCGTCGGTGCGGATGGGCTGGCCTTCGCCCTGCTTGGATTTCAGCCAGCGGATGACGCGCGGCCCGATGACGAAGCTGATGATCAGCGCCGTCATCACCGACCCGCCCGTCCGGAAGGTGATGTACCGGAACAGGTTGAAGATCTGGAACTCGTCCGCCAGGGGATAGAGCAGGTTATACAGCATCTTTGTCTCTCGGTTTCCCCGCCTTGTTTCCGGCGGTCTTCCCTTGCGGGTTATTGTCCTGATGCAAACGGTCCAGCGCCTTCAGCGCGTCCACCACGACCGCCATGCGGCTGCCGGCCGACCCCTTGACCATCACGGCGTCACCGGCCTTCACCGATGCCGTGACCAGGGGGGCCAGCGCCGCGCTGTCGCTGCTGTGGGCGCCGCGCTTGTCGTCCGGCAATGCGTCGAACAGATGGCGCATATTGGGACCGCAGCAGAAAACCAGATCGGTGCCGGCCGCCATGAAGGGCGCTGCCAGACCTGCATGCATCGCGGGCGCGTGATCGCCCAGCTCGCGCATGTCGCCCAGCACGGCGATGCGCCGGCCACCTTCACCCACATCCGCCTGGCCCAGCACGCCGGCGGCGGCGGCAACGGAAACGGGCGACGCGTTGTAGCTCTCATCGATCAGGGTGAAGGGACCGCCCTCCAGCTCCACCGCCTTGCGCTGCCCGCGCCCCTTGATGGGGGCCAGGCCGGCCAACGCCTCGGCAGCACTAGCGACATCGCCGCCCGCCGCCTTCACTGCCAGCAGCACGGCCAGGGAGTTGACGGCATGGTGACGGCCGGGCAGGGGGATGGTGTAGGTGACATCCACCCCGTCGATGCGGGCGGTGACCACGCCATGATCGGCATGCGGCTCATAATCCAGTAGGCGGCCATCGGCGCTGTCGTGGCTGCCGAAGGACTGGATATGGGTCAGCCCTTGCGTGCGGGCGGCGGCCAGCAGGCGGGCATATTGCGGGTTGTCGCGGGGCAGGATGGCGGTGCCGGACGGGTCCATGCCCTCGAAAATCTCGGCCTTGGCGTCGGCGATATGCTCGACGCTGGCGAAGAACTCGATATGCACCGCCTCGACCGTGGTGATGATCGCGATGTCGGGGCGCACCATGCGCGACAGGGGCCCGATCTCCCCGGCATGGTTCATGCCCAGCTCGAACACGCCGAACCGGCTGTCGGCGGGAAAGCGGGCCAGCGACAGGGGCACGCCCCAATGGTTGTTCAGGGAACCGACGGTGGCGAAGGTCTTGCCCTGGCTGTCGAGCGCCACCTTCAGCGCTTCCTTGGTGCCGGTCTTGCCGACCGACCCGGTGACGGCGATCACCTTGCCATGGGCACGGACCCGGCCCATGCGGCCCAGGTCCTGCAGCGCGATCATGGTGTCATCGACCTTGACCAGGCGGGCATCGCCCTCCAGCCCGGCCGGGATGTCGGCGACGACGGCGCCGGCCGCACCCTGGGAAAGCGCCTGGGCCACGAAGGCATGGCCGTCGAAATTCGGGCCCTTCAGGGGGATGAACAGGTCACCCTTGGCGATGGTGCGGCTGTCGATGGAGACACCCGTGACCGTCCAGGCGGCATCGCCCAGCGCCTTGCCATTGCAAGCCGCCGCCACCTCGTCGCCCGTCCACAGGATGTCTGACATCCGCTTCACTCCACCCCAAAAACAAACTCACAAACCCGCCACGACCTGCCGGGCCACTGTCGCATCGTCGAAGGGACGAACCTCCGTCCCCACGATCTGCCCCTGTTCATGCCCCTTGCCGGCGATGATCAGCACGTCGCCGGCCCCCAGATCGCCGATGGCCACGGCAATGGCCTTGGCGCGGTCATCGACTTCCAGGGCGCCGGGGCAGGCTTCCATGATCGCGGCACGGATCGTCGCCGGCACCTCGCTGCGCGGGTTGTCGTCGGTGACGATGCAGCGGTCGGCCAGCCTTGCCGCGATGGCGCCCATCATCGGGCGCTTGCCCTTGTCGCGGTCGCCGCCACAGCCGAAGACCACCGACAGTTTGCCGGTCGTATGGGGGCGCGCCGCGCGCAGCACCGTCTCAAGCCCGTCCGGCGTATGGGCGTAGTCCACATAGACCGCCGCGCCGTGTTTTAGGGTTGCAACCATCTCAAGCCGGCCGCGCACGCCCGTCAGGGATGAAAGCTGGTCGGCGGCCTTGCCGGCATCCTCACCCGTGCCGATGGCCAGCCCCAGGGCGCACAGCGCGTTCCACACCTGGAACCTTCCGACCAGCGGCAGTTCCACGGTGCGACGCTTGCCGAACAGCTCCAACTCCAGCCGCTGGCCATGGGGCAGGGGCGTCACCTCGATGACGCGCAATTCCTTGCCAGCCTCGCCGAAGCCGATGACATTCTGCTTGCGGGCATGGGCGGCCGCCGCGATCTGGTCGAATTCCGGGATGTCGGCATTGATGACGGCCGTCGCCCCCTTGGGCATGACGCGCTCGAACAGCGCCAGCTTGGCCTTCAGATAGGCCTCCATGGTGCCGTGATAATCCAGGTGGTCGCGCGTCAGGTTGGTGAAGCCGGCGGCCGACACCAGCACCCCGTCCAGGCGGAACTGATCCAAACCATGGCTGGAGGCCTCCAGCGCCAGATGGGTGACACCAGCCTTGGCCACATCGGCCAGGGTGGCGTGCAGGGCCACCGGGTCGGGCGTGGTCAGGCTGTCGCTGGCCGGAAAGCCCGGTGCGACCAGACCCAGCGTGCCCATGGCCCCGGCCTTGTGGCCCAGGCCGGCCCAGATCTGGCGGGTGAACTGCGCGGTGCTGGTCTTGCCGTTGGTGCCGGTGACGGCGGCGATCCTGGAAGGCTGCTCGCCGCTGAAGCTGGCGGCCAGCAGGGCCAGACGGCGGCGGGGATTGGCATCCTCGATCAGGGTGACATGGCCGGCGCCGTCGGGCAGGACCGTGCCCTTGGGCGCCAAGATGGCGACGGCACCGGACGCGATGGCCTGGGGAATGAAGTCACGCCCATCACGCAGCGTGCCCGGCAACGCTGCGAACAGCGTTCCGGGCACGACCTTGCGGCTATCCGCCGTCAGGTTGGTGATGGGTGGATCGCGTTCCAGCGCCAGCGCCGATACCGCCAATTCCGTCCGTGATGCCATGATCTCCGACAGCCTTTTCATCAATCGCGGTCTTCCCCGGTCTGGAGCGAGGCGGGGATGGCGGCGACCTGCGCGCCGTTATGGGTGGGGGCGACCGGCGGCATCGGGCGGACCGCCAGGGCCTGGATGATTTCCGGTGCGGTATTGTCCACCGGCTTCACACCCAGCAGCGGGCCGATCTGGGCCACGATGCTGCCGGCCAGCGGTGCCGCGACCCAGCCACCGGTGGCGAAGCCGAAGGTCTTCTTCGTGCCCTTGGGCTCGTCCACCATCACATAGATGGCATAGCGCGGGTCGTTGATGGGGAAGGCGCCGGCGAAGCTGGAGATACGGGCATTGCCGGCATAGGAACGGCCCTTCACCTTGTCGGCGGTGCCGGTCTTGCCCCCCACCAGATAACCGACGGCGTCGGCCTTGGTGGCCGTACCTTCCGTCACCACCAGCCGCATCAGCTTGCGCATCTGGTCGGAGGTCTTTTCCGAGATGATGCGGTTGCCCGGCACCTCGTTGGGGTTGTCGCGCTTCAGAAGGGTGGCCGGGTGCATGACGCCGCCATTCACCACGCCGCTGACGGCGGTGATCAGGTGGACGGGGCTGACCGACATGCCATGGCCGAAGCTGATGGTCATCATGTTCACTTCCCGCCACGGGTTCGGCACCATGGGCCAGCCGCGTTCCGGGATTTCCAGGCTGGCTTGGCGCAGCAGGCCCAGCTTGGTCATGAATTCCTTCTGGGCGGCCGGGCCGACCTCCATCGCCATCTTGACGGAGCCGATGTTGGACGAGTGCTTGAACACGTCGGCCACATCCATCCATTTGTTCTCCGGATGGAAGTCGCTGATCGTGAAACGGCCGATGCGGATGGGGCGGGTGGCGTCGAACATGTCATGCATGTGGACATGGCCGGATTCCAGCGCCATCGCCGTGTTGAAGATTTTGAACGTTGACCCCATCTCGTACACGCCCAGCGTGTTGCGGTTGAAACGGGGGTCGGTGTCCTGCTCGGCCTGCGGTGCCGGCGGGGCATGCGGGTCGAAGTCCGGGGCGCTGACCATGGCCAGGATCTCGCCGGTCTTCACATCCATGACCATGCCGGCGGCGCCGACGGCGCGGAACTCCTCCACCGTGGCGGCCAGTTCCTTGCGCAGCACATGCTGCAACCGGACATCGACCGACAGGCGCAGCGGCTCGTCGCTTTCCTTCAGGCGGGTGTCGAAGGACTGTTCGATGCCCATCAGGCCGTTATTGTCCACGCCGCTGAAGCCCACGACATGGGCGGCCAGATTGCCCTGCGGATAGACGCGGCGTTCCTCGCGCTGGAAATTCAGGCCGGGGATGCCCAGGCGGAAAATCTCCTGCTGCTGGCGGGGCGACAGGTTGCGCTTGATCCAGACGAAGCGCTTGTCCGACTTCAGGTCGGCCAGCAGCGTCTGCTGGTCCAGCTCCGGCAGGATGGTGACGATCTGCTGGGCGGCTTCGCGCGCGTCCAGGATCAGCTTGGGATCGGCGAACAGCGAGGCGGTGTGCAGCGAGGTGGCCAGCAGCACGCCGTTGCGGTCGACGATGTCGGCGCGGCTGTTCATCATGGTGCGGCTGGCGGCGCGCGCCGTCGTCGGCTCCTTCGCCCCGCCGAAGCTGACCGTGGCATCCACCAGCTTGGCGCCGACGGCGCCGAAGCCCATGGTGAAGGCCGACATCAGCACGACCAGCCGCGCCTTGCCCATGGCCAGCGCACCGGCGGCGCGGCCATTGACCCGCACGCGCGGCTCGGCGGCCCGTCCACCACCCTGGCCATAGCGGTCACCACCGGCCAGATCGAAACCCGTCAGGCTGTAATTGGCGTCGGTCATCGGGTGGCTCCGTATTTCGCCAGGATCACGCCTTCGGTCGGGCGGCGGGACGGGGCGGGGGGAACGGGGGTGACTTTCGGTGCCGGCGCGCGTTCGATCGCTTCCGGCTTGGCACTGCCGGGCTTGCGGCCGGGGATCGGGGTGTAGGGGGCCGTCTGGTTCGGGTCCTTGTTCGGCAGATCGTTCAGCGTGGCGATCTGCAGGGCCCCCGTCGGCTGAAGCAGCAGATGCTCGGCCGACAGCTTTTCCAACCGGTTCGGATCGTTCAGATAGGCCCATTCGGCCTTCAGCACCTGGATAGCTTCCTGTTCCGCGATGATGGCGCGGTTCAGGCGGCCCAGCTCGCGCTCCTGCTCCTGCGCCTTGTAGCTGGTCTGGTACAGGATGCCGCTGGCGGCGCAGGAAACACCGATCCAGACGATGGTGGACTTGCCAATCATGCGGCTTCTCCCTGGTCCCAGGCCGGTGCCTCGGTACGGATGGCGGTGCGCAGCCGGGCGGACCGGGCGCGGGAATTGCGGGCCTGCTCTTCCGCGCCCGGCCCCGTGCCGGATTTGGAGAACAGGCGGAAGGTGGGGGCGGGGCCGGTATCGGCCTTGCCCGGCATATGACGCGAGGGGCCGGGGACATTGCCCGACCGTTCCCGCATGAATTCCTTGACCAGCCGGTCTTCCAACGAATGGAAGGTGACGACGCACAGCCGTCCGCCCGGTGCCAGCAGCCGTTCGGCCGCATCCAGGGCGCGTTCCAGTTCACCCAGCTCGTCGTTCACATGGATGCGCAGGCCCTGGAAGCTGCGGGTGGCGGGGTCGATCCCGTCCTTGGATTTCGGCACGCAGGAGCGGATGACATCGGCCAGCTCGCTTGTACGTTCGAACTTCTTCTCCGCCCGGCGCAGGACGATGGCGCGGGCCACGCGGCGGGACAGCCGCTCTTCCCCATAGCGGTAGAGGATGTTGGCCAGGTCATCTTCCTCGGCATTGTTCACCACGTCGGCGGCGGTGGGGCCGGTGTCGCCCATGCGCATGTCCAACGGCCCGTCGAAGCGGAAGCTGAACCCGCGCTCCGGATTGTCGATCTGGGGCGAGGAGACGCCGATATCCAGGACGATGGCATCGACCTTGGCCACACCCTTGGCCGCCAGCAGCGCCTGCATGTCACCGAAGCAGCCCTCCAGCAGCGACAGGCGCGGGGCATAGGCGGCGATCAGCGGCTTGGCACGTTCGTGTGCAGCCGGATCGCGGTCGATGGCGTAGAGATGGATGGCGGCGCTGTCCAGCAGCGCGCGGCTGTAGCCGCCGGCGCCGAAGGTACCGTCCACCACCGTCTCGCCATCGCGCACGGCCATGTCACGCACCACTTCGGCCAGCAGGACGGGGATATGGACGGGCTGGCTTGTCATCACGCCCCCTTCGCCAGACTGGTGGCGCGGGCCAGGATGGTGGAGAGCGAGATGTTGTTGCTGCGGGCCTGCTCGCGCACCACCTGCTCATGCGCGGCGAAGGCAGTGGGGTCCCACAGCTGGAACGTGTTGCGGCGGCCGATGAAGGTCACCGTCTCCGTGATGCCGGCGAAGGCCATCAGGTGGTCGGGCAGGATCACGCGGCCTTCGGGATCGAGGGTCAGCTGCACCGACTGGCCGAACACGGCGGTTTCGATCAGTTCGCGATCGTCGTCGGGCATGTTGGGATTGTCGAGCGCTTCCGACAGCTTCTCCAGGTGGGAGAGCGTGCAGGCGTCCAGCGCCTGGGCCTTGAGAGAGGGGAAGATCACCATTTCGGTCGCGGTGCCCGCCGCCTGCCCAGCCGACAAGGTCGAGCGGAAGGAGGCGGGGATCGATACCCGGCCCTTCTTATCAACCTTGTTGACCCATGTGGACAGGAACAAACCCATCACGCCCCACCCTGAATGGTGCCACCCCGGCACCGGAAACCCGCCGACCCCTCCATTGCCATTCAATCGCCCCTTCCGATGCAGGCCCGGAGGCGGCATCATTGAGGCGGTATCAGGCTGATGGTCCCTGTCTTTGGGTTTTTATGGGATATCATGGGCGAAGCTGGGTGGAAAGGGGGGATAATAATGTTTCCGCCCAATTCAGCATTTTTCCACAGCGTGCGACTCGATCTGTGGATAAAATAGGACTCAAGAACATAAACAAGTCAAACTACCAAGATACGCTCGGTTTTTCTTGTTCGGATTTGATTCGCAGGGGCCATCGCATTGGATGTCATAGGCCGAAAAGTGAGATTTTTACTTTGATATATCCAAAAGATAGAGGGTGTTTTTCTTATATTTCGAATTTTGAAGTATCGCCGATTTCCGGTTGGATGCTTTGAAAATCGAGATATTTAAATTTCAAACCGCTGCGATCTACCCAGATATTGTGCTGGAACAATCAAAATGAGCGCTAAATATGGGTAGCTGAAGGTGCTTGCGGGGTACCCTGCGACTAGCCATTGGATGGTTGCACCTGTGATGATTGTCACAGCTGTAAACCAACCGTAAATAGATTCATGTGGCAGTGCAAGATGAAGGGCCAGACGGTCTGTAAGCCGGGTTCTGTCCGCCGGACCATATCCCACTGGTGGATGGTATCCGGGGGATGGTCATTCCTCTGGGACGCCCATTGCTGGACGCCTCGCGCAACCCACCCGGACGACAGCGCGGAAGTGCGCCCGGGCGTTGCCGCCCATGCCGTCCCTATTCGGTTTTGCTCCCGGTGGGGTTTACCATGCCGCCCCTGTCGCCAGGCGCGCGGTGTGCTCTTACCACACCCTTTCACCCTTACCGGAACCCAGCAATCCCAAGGGATTACGGGGCGTCGGCGGTCTGCTCTCTGTGGCACTTTCCCTGGGGTCGCCCCCGCCGGGCGTTACCCGGCACCGTACTTCCGTGGAGCCCGGACTTTCCTCCCCCATGCGAGTTTCCCCGTTGCATGGGAGCGACCATCCGACCGTCTGGCCCGCGGGGTTGTAGGCGCTTGGGATGCGGAAAGCAACCGGCTTTCAGCCCGAGTCTCTGACCAGCGCGCGCAGGGCCGCCACGCTGTCGCGATCGATGCCCTTGCCCAGGCTGGCCGGCACCCAGTGCCTTTGGAAGGCGCGGAGCGCCGCTTCGGCACTTTCGTCCCATGATTTCCCATGGGCGTGATGCTCGGCCCATGAAATCCCATCCGCGGCCAGCGGATAACCGAATTTCTGCAAAAGCAGGGCGATTTCACCCTTTTCCCACGCCATCCCATCGGCGGGACGCGGGTCCGGCCACAGCCCGATACCGGCCATGGCCAGGCCCAGCCAGTCGAACAGCTCCCCCGGGTCCTGCTTGCGCGACGGGGCGATGTCGGAATGGCCCAGCACATGGTGGGCCGGGATGGGATAAAGCGTCAGAAGATGGCTGCACAGCCCGGCCAGGGCCCGCATCTGGGCCTCCGGGAAGGGGCGGTATCCCCATTCATGGCCGGGATTGACCAGCTCGATGCCGATGGACCGGCTGTTGATATCCGTCTCGCCCGCCCAGAAGGAGGCGCCGGCATGCCAGGCACGGCGGTCGTCGGCCACCAGCTGGAAGACGCGCCCATCCTCCTCCACCATGTAATGCGCACTGACTTGGCTCTCCGGGTCGCACATGCGGGCGAGCGCGGAGGCGCCATCGCGCATGCCGGTATAATGCAGGATCAGCATATCCGGCGGCCCGTCGATCCGGCGGGGGCCGTGGTTGGGGCTGGGATGGGGGATGATGGGGGGCATCGACATATGCCTACCCTACGGCTCACACCGTATTGCGCGCCACCACGATCTTGGGCCGGCGGATCAGGATGATGCCGACACCGCCCACGACCAGCGCGCCGCCGACGATCAGCGCCCAGCTCATCGCCTCGCCCAGCCACAGCACGCCCGACGCTACACCGAACACCGGCACCAGCATCAGGAAGGGCACGGTCTGGTTCACATCATATTGCCGGATCATCGGCTGCCAGATGGCGTAGGCGATGATGGTCGATGCGATCACCATATAGGCGATGCCGGCCCACGCGCCCCAGCTGGCATGCAGCACCTGCTCAATTTGCCCATGTTCCAGGAACAGCGAATAGATCAGCAGCTGCGGTACGGTGAACAGCGCCATATAGGCGTTCAGCTGATAGGGATCGACGCTGCCCATCCATTTGACCTGGATGTTGGAGAAGCTGAACGCCGCTGCGGCCAGCACGATCAGCAGCAGATGGAACGGGTCGCTCTCCCCACCGCCGCCCCGCAACGCGATTATGGCCACGCCGACAAAGGCGATGCCCATGCCGATGGCCCGCTTCCAGCCCAGCTTGTCCTTGAAGAAATACGCCGCCAGCAGGCTGGCGAACGGCACCTGCAGCTGGATGACGATGCTGGCCGTCGATGCCTCCGCCCCCAGCATGCCATGCAGCATCAGCGGGAAATGCACCCCGCCCAGCACCAGGGAATAGAGGAAGATCTGCCGCACCTGTCCGCGCGGGAACTTCACGAAGGGCAGCAGCACCAGGGCCACCAGCCCGAAGCGCACCGCCATCATGATCATGGGCGAAAACTCGCGCAGCGCGTAGCGCGACACGGCGAAGTTCGTCCCCCACAGGGCCATGACGAGCAACGCCCCCATGATGTGAACCGGCTTCATGGCACCCCATTCCCGACAGATTGGCGACAAAAACTACCGTCATCATCAAGGGTGTAGCGAGCGCGCAGCCTGCCACCCTGCAATGCGTTGAAGGGACGGGAATAATCACCGGTTTGTCACAGGACCGCAGGCCCGTGCCGTGCGTTGATGGATATGGGCGGGCGATCCATCTTCAGTAAAGCAGCTTCCGGCTGACCGGAAGCTGCTTCGGCGGCGACTGCCGCCGCGCCGCACGTGCGGCGTGAAGCCAAGCCGCGGATGCGGCGCCGGCGACTGAGGACCACGAAAAGCTGAGTGGGAGGAAAGCCATGGCCGAATTCGACGCCTACGAGCTTTACATGCTGACCCTGGTCAACCGCGCGCGGGTCGATCCCGCCGCTGCGGCCGCCGCTTTCGGCATCGACCTGAACCAGGGCCTGAACCCCGGCACCATCTCCGCCACGCCCAAGCAGCCGCTGGCCCCCAACGACATATTGGCCGCGGCGGCGGAGGGGCACAGCAACTGGATGCTGGCCACCGACACCTTCTCCCATACCGGCAATGGCGGGTCCGATCCGGGTCAGCGCATGGATGCCGCCGGCTATGATTTCATCCGCCCCTATACCTGGGGGGAGAATATCGCCTGGAGCGGCACGACCGGCACCATCCGCACCTCGCAACTGGCCGGCTATATCGAACAGCAGCATCGCGGCCTGTTCCTCAGCCCCGGCCACCGGGTCAACATCCTGGGCGACAGCTATCGCGAGATCGGCATCAGCCAGCAGATCGGGGAATTCAGCGGCTACAACGCCTCCATGATCACCCAGAATTTCGCCGCCACCGGCCAGGCGCGCTTTGCCACCGGTGTGGTGTTCAACGATCTGAATGGCGATGGCTTCTATAATCCCGGCGAGGGCGTGGGCGGGGTATCCATCACCGTCAACGGCAATGCCGCCGGGCAGACCACGGCCGCCGGTGGCTATGCCATCCCCATGACCAACGGCACCTGGACCATGGGGTTCAGCGGTGCCGGCCTGAACGGCGCCTATTACCAGACCGTCACCATGAGCGGTTTGAATGTCGGGCTGGATGCCAGATCGGCACAGTTCGCGCCCGTCGCCTTCCAGGCCTGGAACGCCGCCAAGAATGCCTTCGTGCCGGTGACGCCCGAGGCCTATAGCGGCCCGGTCAGCCATCTGGACTGGCAGCTGTTCGGGACCGAGGGTGCCGACAACATGGCCGGCAGCGCCCAGGATGATTTCATCAACCTGATGGGCGGCAATGACGCCGCCAATGGCGGGGCCGGCAATGACGTTTTGGATGGTGGGACGGGTTCCAATTTCCTGATCGGTGGGGAGGGGCAGGACATCTTCTTCGCCGATGGGCGCGGCGGTCAGGTGGCTTGGACCACCCTGGTCGATTATGTGAAGGGCGAACAGCTCAGCATCTGGGGCTGGCAGCCGGGTACCAGCCGGATGACCTGGACGGCGATGGATGGCACTGCCGGCTATCGCGGTGCCACCCTGCATGCCGACATGAACGGTGACGGCCGCATCGACATTTCCGTCACCTTCGCCGGTCATACGATGGAGACGCTGGGTGTGCCGGAGGAGCGGGATGGGCTGTTGCTGCTGATTTGAGGCTAATGCCCTGGCATTGGCACGGCGGCGACTGCCGCCGCGCGCCACGTGGTGCCGTGAGCCAAGCCGCCGGATGGCGGCGCCCGGCGCCTGAGGGAACACGAAAAGGCAACCCAGGTCCCCCATCCCTGGTAGCTTCCCAATCACCTTCGCATGTGTATAGTGCGGCGAACCTTTTGATCTGGGACACGGAACCGGCTGGTGCCATCGGGTGCGGGCGGGGTCGGTGTCCCATAACCCGTATCTCGCGGCCCGCGGGCCTGCGCAGGGGAGCCCAGGTTCATGTCCAGCACTGATCGTTTCCGCGAAGCCCTGACCTTTGACGATGTTCTGCTGGTTCCGGCGGCATCAGAGGTCATGCCGGCCGAGGTCGACACCAAGACCTGGCTGACCAAGTCGATCCAGCTGGGCATTCCGCTGCTGTCGGCCGCCATGGACACGGTGACGGAATCGGCGCTGGCCATCGCCATGGCCCAGTCGGGCGGCATCGGCGTCATCCATCGCAACATGGATATCAGCCGTCAGGCGGATGAGGTGCGGGCCGTCAAGCGCTTCGAATCGGGCATGGTGGTCAATCCCTACACGCTGCGCCCCGACAACACCCTGGCCGATGCGCAGGAATTGCAGCGCCGCCACCGTTTCTCCGGCTTTCCGGTGGTGGATGAGAACAGCATGCTGGTCGGTATCCTGACCCACCGCGACGTGCGCTTCGCCAGCAACCCGAACCAGCCGGTCAGCGAACTGATGACCAAGGAAGGTCTGGTCACGGTCAAGCCCGGCGTGTCCAAGGAAGAGGCCAAGCGCCTTCTGCACCAGAACCGCATCGAAAAGCTGCTGGTCGTCGATGATGCCTATCGCTGCATCGGCATGATCACGGTCAAGGATATCGAAAAGGCCCAGAACCACCCGCACGCCGCCAAGGATGGGGCCGGCCGCCTGCGCGCCGCCGCCGCCACGGGCACGGGCCCGGACGGGCTGGACCGGGCCGCCGCCCTGTTCGATGCGGGCGTCGACGTGCTGGTCATCGATACCGCCCACGGCCATTCCAGGAAGGTCGCCGATCAGGTCCGCGCCGCCCGCGACCTGAAGAACTATACCCAGATCATCGCCGGTAACGTCGCCACGGCCGACGCGGCGCTCGCCCTGATCGATGCCGGTGCGGACGCCATCAAGGTCGGTATCGGCCCCGGCTCCATCTGCACCACCCGCATCGTGGCCGGCGTGGGCGTGCCGCAGCTGACCGCCGTGCTGGACGTGGTGGAGGCGTGTGCCAAGCAGGGCATCCCCGTCATCGCCGATGGCGGCATCAAATATTCCGGCGACCTGGCCAAGGCCATCGCCGCCGGTGCGTCCTGCGCCATGATGGGCGGCCTGTTCGCCGGTACCGATGAAAGCCCGGGCGAGGTCATCCTGTACCAGGGCCGTTCCTACAAGGCCTATCGCGGCATGGGCTCCGTCGGCGCCATGGCGCGGGGTTCCGCCGACCGCTATTTCCAGGCGGAAGTGTCCAACACGTTGAAGCTGGTGCCGGAGGGCGTGGAAGGCCGCGTCCCTTACAAGGGCTCGCTGGGTGCCGTGGTCCATCAGCTGATCGGCGGCCTGCGCGCCTCCATGGGCTATACGGGCTGCGCGACGATCGAAGAGATGCGCACCAAGCCGCAATTCGTGCGCATCACCAATGCGGGCCTGCGCGAAAGCCACGTCCACGACATCACCATCACCAACGAGGCACCGAACTATCGGCAGGGGTGAGCAGGCGTATTCGCCCACGTCGCTTCTTCCCGTCATCCCGGTGACAAGCCGGGACCCAGGGGCCAAGCGCACCACCTCGCAGCAGCGTTGATTGACGCAGCCTACAGGTTTGATCCCGTGGCCCCTGGGTCCCGGCTTTCGCCGGGATGACGACAGGTGGGCGCGCAGGTAATGTCCGTGGTGGTCCGCGGAACAGGATGTCCCACGCATGCACCAGATCGACAGCCCCCAGAACCCGCAATTCAAGACCTGGTCCGGGCTGCTGGAAAGCCGCGGCATCCGCAAGGCGGAGCAGTTCCTGCTGGCCGGCCTGAAGACCGTGCCGGAGGCGCTGACCCGCTGGCCGCTTCATTTCACCCGCATCCTGATCCGCCATCCCGAATGGATCGCCGACTGGCCGCTACCCGACCATATCCAGCCCGTGGTGCTGGCGGGACCGCTGTTCCGCGAGTTGGACGTGTCGGGCACGGACTATCCGATCCTGGTCGGCAACCTACCAACCATCGGGCAGGCCAATCTGTCGGCCCCGCCGCAGGGGCTGGAACTGGTCTGCGCCCTAGGCGATCCGGCCAATCTGGGCGCGCTGCTGCGCAGCGCCGCTGCCTTCGGGGTGTCGAAGGTCATCCTGCTGGAGGAATCGGCCCACCCGTTCCACCCCAAATGCCTGCGCGCGGCCAGCAATGCCGTCTTCAGCCTGGACATCGTGCGCGGCGGGCGCTGGGCGGGGCTGGATCAGGCCACGGGACCGCTGCTGGCCCTGGATGCCGGGGGCGAGGATCTGGCCACCTTCGCCTGGCCGGAGGATGCGCGCCTGATCCTGGGTGAGGAGGGGCAGGGCGTGCCGCAGAATCTGCCGGCCAGGCGCCTGACGATCGGCAATACCGGCGCGGTGGAAAGCCTGAACGCCACTGTGGCGGCGTCGATCGCCCTGTTCACCTATCACGCGGGCGGGCAATGAGCAGCGATCCGCAGAACCCACCCGATCTGGCCGCCATCGCCGCCGACCTGTCGGAAAGTGTCGCCGCCCTGTCCACGGCCAGCGCCCTGGGCCTGCCCGACCTGCTGGCCCGCATCGATGCGCTGAAGGCGCGGATCGACAATCTGGAGGCGAAGGTGCGGTCGGAGATCACGGCAGATTCTGCCGCCGATTCCCACGGCTGAGTTAACCCGTCCGGTATAAGGCGTTGAGCGTGCATACCTCCCCTGTGTCCGAACGGGGCGGTTCAGGGGCCAAATCATGCCGACCTTAATGCAGTCTTCACGAATTCGCGGCAACCTTGCATAGTTAAGGCGTCACGGAGCGCCTTCATATGCCATGATGGTCGGGAAGGCGGGATTGCAGTTATGGGTGTCATGATGACGATCCAGGATCTGAATGACCTTCGCCGCGACATCCTGGTGAAGGCCGACGAGATGCAGGCCGAGGCCGGGCGTCTGGAGGCCACGAAGCCGGAAGAGGCGGCCAATCTGCGCCGCATCGCCGACCGTCTGGCCGTCTATATGCGCGACTATCTGGACGTCTCCAACGTCGAATGGCTGCCGCCGGCCTCGCGCCGCACCAATCACGTCGAACCGGCGTGATCCACCAGCCGGCCGGGCACCCCGGCCGATAGCAGCTCCGCCAGATCGGCGGGGATCACCCGCTTCTCCGCCGCCCCGAACGAAGTCATCACATAGACGGTTTCCGCCGTCATCACGGGCGTGCCGTCCGGGTGCAGGGTGAAATCCGTCAGGATGGTGAAGGATGTGGTGCCCACCCGCCCCGTGCGGATGGACTGTTCCAGCACATCATCGAACCGGGCCGGCGCCTTCCATTCCTTGGTCTGCTTGACCACCATCATGTCCAGCCCGCGCGCGTTCAGCCCCTGGGTTCCGCCCACCAGCAGGCGCAGATATTCGGTGATGCCGATATCGATGAAATCGCCATAGCGGGCATTGAACACCACCTGCTGCGGGTCGCACTCGCCATAGCGCACACGGTGGCGGAAACGGAAATCGGCGGTCATCAATCCTCCGGGCGCTGATACCAATCCGTAATGAGTATAGAACGCGATGCGGCTTGGTATAGAACGCAGCTTTCGGTTACCAATCAACGGTAACTAAACGGTGGGATGACATGGGTTTTTCCGTCAAGGCACGCGCCCTCCTGCTGCTGGCCAGCTTCCTGGTTCCGCCAACCTTCGCCCATGCCCCGCCCGGCGCCATGCCGCGCCCCTATGCCCCGGCGGAAAAGGGTGCCCGTGTCATCTATACCAACGCCACCCTGATCGACGGGCGCGGCGGTCCGGCCCAGCCAGGCATGGCCGTCGTGGTGGAGGGTGACCGGATCGCGTCCATCATGCCCATGGCGACGGTGGCGGTCACCCGCTGGGCCGATGCCAGCTTCGTCGACCTTGCCGGCGGTTATCTGCTGCCCGGCCTGATCGACAGCCACCAGCACATGGCCACCCCGCCCAACCGGGTGCAGGCGGAGGCGCAGATGCGCCGTGACCTGTTCGGCGGCATCACCGCCGTGCGCGACATGGCCGATGATCTGCGCGCCGTCATGGAATATGCCCGTGCCACACGGGTGGGGGAGGTGCCGGGGCCGGACATCTATGCCGCCGCCTTGTTCGCTGGCCCGGATTTCTTCGACGATCCGCGTACGGCGGCGGCGGCCGAAGGGGTGAAGCCCGGCACCGTGCCCTGGATGCGCGCCGTCACCGATGGCACCAACCTGCCCGAAGCCGTCACCCTTGCCCGTGGCACCTCCGCCATCGCCATCAAGCTCTATGACAATCTGCGGCCCCAGGACGTGCGCGCCATCACGGCGGAGGCGCATAAACAGGGCATGCGCGTCTGGGCCCATGGCATGGTGTTCCCCACGCCGCCCGCCGATGTGGTGGATGCCGGCGTCGACAGCATCTCCCACACCTGTTACCTCGCCTATCACATCTCCAACCCCCGCCCGACGACCTACAAGGACCGGCGGCTGGTGGAGGTGGACAAGCTGAAGGGCGGCGACAATCCGGAAATGACGGCCTTGTTCAAGCAGATGGCGGCCAAGGGCATCGTCCTGGACGCCACGCTGCGCGTCTATCAGGAATATGACAAGCGCCTGGCCGCCAAGCCCGACATGAAGCCGCGCCCGCATTGTACCCTGGAAGTGGCATCGGCCCTGACCGCCCAGGCCAAGCGGGCCGGCGTTACCATCGTCACCGGCACCGACGGCGTGCCGCCCGCCGCCCATCCCTGGCCGGCGCTGTATGACGAGCTGGAACTGCTGCACGCCCGCGCTGGCATGACCAATGGCGAGGTCATCCGCGCCGCCACCCTGGAGGGTGCGAAACTCATCGGGCAGGAGGCGGAGATGGGCGCCATTGAGGCCGGCAAGCTGGCGAATTTCATCGTGCTGGACCGCGACCCGCTGGCCGATCTGGGCAATCTGCGGTCCATCCGTTTCACCGTGAAGCGCGGCACCAGACTGGACCGAGCCGCCTATCGTCCCATCACGCCGGAGGAGATGCCCAAGGATGACTGACATCGCGCGCCGCCACCTGTTGCTGGCCGGGGCGGCCACGGCCCTGCTGCCCGCCGCCGCCCGTGCCGCCACGTCGGCCATCGATGGTCCGACGGGTGCGACCAGCATCCGCGACATGCTGGTGGTCAATGCCCTGGGCGGCATCGGCGATCCCAATGTCAAGCCGCCCAAGGATGCCCCGCGCGCCGTGCGGTCCCATATCGGGCAGCGGGCCCTGGACGACGCCCGTCGCGCCGGCTTGCATGCCGTCAACAACACCATCGGCTATGTCGCCGGCCCCGACGATCCGTTCGAATTCTCCGTGCGGGAGACGGCCGAAAGCCTGGCCCAGATCCGCGCCCAGCCGGATGACCTGGCATTGGTGCTGAAGGCTGCCGACCTGGAAAAGGCCAAGGCCGGCAAGAAGATCGGCATGATCCTGGGCTTCCAGAACGGTGCCATGTTCGGCACCGATCCGGCCCGCGTCGATATCTTCGCCGATATGGGCGTGCGTGTCATGCAGCTGACCTACAATGTGCAGAACCTGCTGGGCTCCGGCAGCATCCGGCCGGAAGGTGAGGGGCTGACGCCGCTGGGACGGGAGATGATGGCGCGGATCGAGGCCAACCGGGTGATGGTCGACCTGTCCCATTCCAACCAGCAGACCTGTTTGGACGCCATCCAGGCGGCCACCCGCCCGCTCTCCATCAACCATACCGGTTGCCGCGCCATCACCGATCTGCCGCGCAGCAAGACGGACGCCGAACTGCGCGGCGTGGCCGACAAGGGCGGCTTTATCGGCATCTATTTCATGCCCTTCCTGGCCAAGGGCCGCGTCGCCACCGCCAATGACGTGGTCGACCATATCCTGCATGCGGTCAAGGTGGCGGGGGAGGACCATATCGGCATCGGCACCGACGGCTATGTCACCTCCATGGACGATATGGACGCCTATATGGAGGAACTGCGGAAGGAGAATGCCGATCGCGTGGCCAAAGGCATCGCGGCGGCCGGCGAAAGTGCGACCACCACGCCCTTCATTATGGATCTGCGCGGGCCAGGACAGTTCCAGAAACTGGCCGATCTGCTGCTGGCCAAGGGCCTGAAGAGTGCCCAGGTGGAAAAGATCCTGGGCCGCAACTTCCTGCGCTTCGCGCGCGATACCTGGGGTTAAGACCATGCTGAAACAGACGCTTCTGCTGGCGGCTACCTTGCTGGCCCTGCCCGCCCAGGGGGCGGACGATATCCGCTTCCACAAGGCCTTTCCGGGCGCCCCCTTCTCGGAATCCGTGGAGGTGGACGGCATCCTCTATCTGTCGGGCCAGCTGGGCAACGATGCCAACCTGAAACTGCCCGACGGCATGGAGGCCCAGGCCCGTCAGGTGATGGAGAACATCAAGGGCGCCGTGGAGCGCCGCGGCCTGACCATGGACCGCGTCTTCAAATGCACCGTCATGATGCAGGACATGAAGCAGTGGGGCGACTTCAACAAGATCTACGTCACCTACTTCAAGCCGGACCGGCTGCCGGCAAGATCGGCGTTCGGGAGCAACGGGTTGGCGATGGGCGCGCTGCTGGAGGTGGAGTGCTGGGCGAAGCTGGGGTAAGGGGCCTCAGGCTGGCTTTGCAAACAGCGCCACGCCCGGCAGGTCCTTGAAATGCGCGTCACAGGTGAGCAGTTCCGCACCCCGTTGGCGCGCGGTTGCGTAGACCACGGCGTCGGCGGTGGCCAGCCGGTACTCCCGGTGCAAATCCGCCGCCAGCAGCGCGATTGTGGTGTCCAGCGGTACGACGACGCATTTCTGGGTATAGGCGATCACCTGGTCGGCCTGATCCTCGCCAAGTTCGCGTACCAACCATTTCGACAGCTCAAGCTGCACGATGGTCGGTACGATGCAATTGGCCTTGTCCGGGAATTCCGTCCCCAGCCTTCTTCCCAACTCGCTATCCACAAGCCATTCGATCCAGGCCGAGGTATCGACCACGCGCATTGACAGGGCCATCAGTAGCGATCCGAGCGGTCGCGGTAGCCTTCCTTGCGCGCGCCCCTGGCGATGCCGGCAAGCTGGTCCAACTCGGGCACCGGCATCACCAGCACGCCCTTGCCCTTGGGGATGAACACGAATTCCTGCCCGGCCTCCCAGTGCTGCTCCTCGCGCACGGCCTTGGGGATGGATATCTGGAACTTGGCTGACAGAGTGGCGGTCGCTGGCATTTCATACCTCTGCTGGATCGATCGCGCTTCGGTAAGAATACACCTGCCCATCCTGGAAGGCCAGCCAGTTGCTGCTGAGCGACCGTTCAGTTAAACTCCGGACCTCACATCCCACGCCCGGAGGTCCCATGCTGCTGCGCTCCATCGCTCTCCTGCTGGCCCTAGCCTCCTCACCCGCCGCCCTGGCCGCCACCTCCTATGTCCGGGCCGGTTCCCTGGTCGATCCGGAGAAGAGCCGGGTGCTGGCGGATCAGTTGGTCACCATCCGCGACGGGCGGGTGGTGGCGGTGGAGCCCTGGCGGGGGGCGCCCATGGACGGGAATGTGGAGGATTGGAGCCGGTATCAGGTGCTGCCCGGCCTGATTGACATGCATGTGCATCTGACCGACTGGAACCAGAGCAGCAATGTCGCCGAACCGCTGCTGCATTCGGCCATGGAGATCGCCTATGTGGGGGCGCGCAATGCCCGCCAGACGCTGTTGGCCGGCTTCACATCCGTGCATGATGTCGGCTGTTTCCGGGCGTTTGCCAATGTCGAGCTGCGCAACGCCATCAACCGGGGCGATGTGATCGGCCCGCGGGTCAGTGCCGTCGGCGCCTATATCACGGTGGAGGGCGGAGGCGGGGAGGTGACGGGCCTGTCGCCCGACGTAAAGCTGCCCGACGACATGCGCGCCGGCGTCTATAAGGACGAAAACGATGTGCGCCTGAAGGTGGCCTATCTGTTCCAGCACGGGGCGGACAGCATCAAGATCATCGCCACCGGTGCCGTGCTGGCAGAGGGGACGGAGCCGGGGCAACTGGAGATGACCGAGGGGGAGATCAGGGCGGCGGTGGAGACGGCAAGCCGGCGCGGCGGCTGGGTCACGGCCCATGCCCATGGGGCCGACGGCATCAAGACCGCCATCCGCGCCGGGGTGCGCGGGATCGAACATGCCTCCCTGATCGATGAAGAGGGGATCGCAATGGCCAAGGCGCAGGGCACATACCTGTCCATGGACATCTATAATGGCGACTATATCGCTGAATATGGCGCGCGGGAGGGCTGGCCCGCCGACATCATGCGCAAGAACGAGGAGACGACGGAGGCCCAGCGTGTCGGCTTCCGCAAGGCCGTGAAGGCCGGGGCGCGCATCGCCTATGGCACCGATGCCGGGGTGTTCCCGCACGGGCTGAATGCGCGGCAGTTCAAATACATGGTGGCCAACGGCATGACGCCGATGCAGGCCATCCGGTCGGCCACCACCGTGTCAGCCGCCATGCTGGGCTGGTCGGGGGATGTGGGCGCGGTGGCGCCTGGCCGCTATGCTGACCTGATCGCGGTGGAAGGTGATGCGCTGGCCGACATCAGTGTGCTGGAACGGGTGGTGAAGGTGATGAAGGGTGGGGAGGTGGTGAAGTAGGTCAGGTCGAGCGGCAGGCGAGCCCTGACGGAAAAGCCATTTGCCATCCCCGTCAGGGCTCGGCTTTCGCCTCGACCTGACCTACGGTTTCCCCCACCGGCAACCGCCGCAGCAGGTAGAGCGGCACCGTCACGCCGACGACCAGGGCCGCCACGCCCAGCATCCATAGTTCCGACAGGGCGATGATCAGGATGGCGAAGCCCAGCCCGGCCACCGACGCCGCCTGTGCCCGCATCCGCGCGGCGGGTGACGCGATACCGCCCGACAGGCGCAGCAGCGACAGGCAGGCATAGGCATAGACCAGGACGTTCAGGATGACAGCCATATTGACCACCATGCTGAACTGTTCGCCCAGCGTGCCCGACAGGGTGGCCAGGCAGACGACACTCATCAGCACGGCGGTGACGATCAGGTTGCGCGACGGCGCGCCGTGCCTGTTGATCTTGGACAGCGTGCGCGGGAACAGGCCCAGCTGGGCCGCGGCCTCCGCCGTTTCCGCCCCCACCAGCATCCAGCCGGCCAGCGTCCCCGCCGCCTTGACCATGGCGCAGACGGCCAGGATGGATGCCGCCACCGGGCCCCAGATGCGGGCGGCGACATCGGCGAAGGGGGCGGTGGAGGCCGCCATCTCCGCCGCCGGCATCACGCCCGAGAGAGCGGTGCAGGCGATTATATAGGTGAGACCGGCCAGCAGGATGCCGCCCGCCGTGGCCAGCGGCACGTCGCGTTCCGGCCGCTTGACCACGGCGGCCACCACGGCGGCACTTTCCAGGCCCAGGAAGGCCCAGATGATCAGGCCCAGGGAGGCGGTGATGGCATGGGTGTCCGACCCGCCAGTGACGTTCCAGGAGGCGGCGAAGATATCCGGGTTGAACCAGACCCAGCCGAAGGCGCCGACCAGCAGGATGGGCGCCAGGCCCAGGACCAGGGCCACGCCCTCGAACCTTGCGATCAGTTTGGCACCCGACAGGTTGACGATGGTCATCAGCCAGATGATGGCGATGGTGGCACCCGCCAGCACCGCAGGCACCTTCATCGCCGGCACGAAGGTGCCCAAGTATCCGGTGACGGCCAGTGCGATGGCGACATTGCCGAACCAGGTGGAGATCCAATAGACGAAGGCAGACTGGAAGCCCAGATACCGGCCCAGCGCGTCATGCACATAGCCGGTCAGGCCCAGTCCGCTGGGCCGCAGCATGGCCAGTGCCGAACAGACCCAGCCCAGCAGCAGGCAACCCGCCAGCACCACGACCCAGCCGATGATGGTGATGGACCCGATGGCGCCCAGGCTGGCCGGCAGCAGGAAGACGCCGGAACCGATCATGTTGCCCGCCACGATCATCCCGGCCGCCAAGGGGCCGATCTTCTGGTCCCGGTTTCTCATCCCGCCCCTCCCCTTTTCGGCCGCCCTCAATAGGTCGGTTGCAAAACACTATTCTCCATTGATCATACGTTCAATAACTATGGTTAACGCGACCGGATTATTCGGCTGCTTCATACACGCCTTTTCCGAACGGTTCGGTCACCACCGGCCGGTCACGGCGCCAGTTGCGCTCTTGCGGGCTCAGGTCGAATTCGCGGGCATATTCATGGCCGGAGAAGACGGCATGGGCGATGGCGCCCGCCGCCATGGCATCGCCGATCCGGTCCACAGACCGGATGCCGGCGGCGGCCAGGTCCGGGCCCTTGGCGATCAGGCTCTGGTACAGATCATCATTGGGCCGGCGCAGGCCGGTGATGACCAGGGACCGGCAGGGGATCTGTTCCAACTGGTCGACGAACAGGCCGGTCAGGGTCAGCACCCCGTCACCGAACCCGGCGACGCGGGAGAGCGTGCGCACGGGCACGCCCGCACGGGTCAGCGCCTGATGTACGCGCGGCAACTCGTTTGTCATCACGGTCCAGGCCGATGCCTGGCCGGCCGGGGTGATGTAGGTGACGTTGCCATAGAGCTTGGCCAGATGTTCGGCCACCAGCCCGCCCATGTAATAGCTGTCGAAATCGAACACGGCGATGGGACCTTCCGGCACGATGCCGACGGCCAGATCGTCGGGCGTATAGACGCCGGGGGCATGGAAGGGGGCGGTGGGCAATTCGCTGTCGGCGTAAAGCTCCGTGCCCCAGCGGCTGCCCGTGGCCGTCACCACCCGGTCGCAGCCGAACTCCAATATGTCGTCGGCGGTCAGGTCGCTGCCGGGATAAAGCTCGACATTGGCATCCGATTTCAGCGCCAGCATCCGATAATCCAGCACGCGGCCCCAGGCGGACAGGCCGGGCAGCTTCGTCTCGAACCGCAGGCGGCCGCCGAATTCGTCCGCCTTGTCGGCCAGGGTCACCTGCACGCCCCGGCGGCTCAGCACCCGTGCGCATTCCAGGCCGGCGGGGCCGGCACCGACCACCAGGATCTTCTCCGGCCGGCGGGCGGGCTTGAACTTCTCCGGATGCCAGCCGCGCCGCCATTCCTCGCCCGCCGTGGCATTCTGGGTGCAGCGGACGGGCACGCCATCATGCCAGCTGGAAATGCAGATGTTGCAGCCGATGCATTCCCTGATCTCGTCCTCCCGCCCCTCCTTGATCTTGTTGGGCAGGAACGGGTCGGCGATGGAGGGCCGCGCCCCGCCGATCAGGTCCAGCACCCCGCGCCTGACCTGCGATACCATCGTGTCGGGAGAGGTGAAGCGGCCGACGCCGACAACCGGTTTGGTCGTCAGCTTCTTGACGAAATTGATGATGGGCTCGTGGCTGCCTTCGGGGGAGAAGCGGGAGGCCGAGCAGTCGGTGGGCGTGGTGTCCAGCTTCACGTCGAACAGGTCGGGATCGTCCTTCATCAGGGCGATGACCTCATGCGCTTCGGACTCCATATGGGTGCCCGGCCGCTTGCGCAGTTCCTCCAGGCTGATGCGCAGGGCCACGCCGCAGGTATCGCCCACCGCTTCCTTCGTCACCTCGATCATCTGCTTGATCAGGCGCACGCGGTTTTCCACCGACCCGCCGAATTCGTCGGTCCGCTGGTTATAGTCGGACAGCAGGAACTCATAGGGCAGGTACCCCATGCCGGCATAGACATAGACGATGTCGAACCCGGCGGATCGCGCCTTGCGCGCCCCCTCCACCTGCCACTGCAGCAGGTCGGCGATGTCGGCCTTGTCCATGATCTTGGGCCGCAGATTGGACATGAAGCCGATATGCGTGGCCATCCAGGGTGTGCCCGAGGGCGACAAGGGCGGGGTGCGGGTGGTGCGGTTCATCACCACGGCCCCGCCATGGAACAGCTCCACGCCGGCCAGCGACCCATGCTTGTGGACCGCGTCGGTCATCAGGGCATGGGCCTTGATGTCGTCCTTGTCCCACAGGGTGGCAAAGGGCAGCGGGCTGTCATCGCTGCTGGGATGGATGGAACAGGCACCGGTGCAGACCACGCCCCAGCCGCCCTCCGCCTTGGTCTCCCGGAACGCGGCGCGGACACGCGGCAGGGCGTTGGTCATGCCGCTGGCATGGGGCACCTGATAGAACCGGTTCGGCGCCGTCACCGGTCCGATGCGCACCGGGTCGAACAGGATGTCAAAGCGGGGGTCGCGCGCCATCTGAAATGATCCTTTCCGCAAAGCGAATTGGTCGGAGAATAATTGGTATTGTACGATCGTTCAATAAGAAGATGTGGGGGAGGGGAGGGATTGCTGTTCGTCCCACTTGCTGCTTACGCGAACTCTTGGGCACCATCGATGCCGCCCTCTCTACCGTCACCCCGGCGCAGGCCGGGGCCCAGATGACAAGCGCTTCGCTCTACGACTTGGGCCCCGGCCTGCGCCGGAACGACAGTGGATATTGTGAAAACCCTCACGGCCCAGACTTCGCGGGACAACGGGCCTGCCCTCACATCCCCCGCCGGGGAATGGAGACATGATCGGATTTGCCATGGACCAGGGTGCCGCCCTCATGCACATGCACCCGCCAGTCCAGGTGGAAATGCGCCTCATCGGCCGACAGGTCGACGCGCGCCTGGATCAGGATTTCGCCCATCGCCGCATCGCCCAGGTCGCAGGCGATGGTATAGGCGCTGGTCAGGTGGGCGCTGCGCGGATCGTCGGGGCGGATGGTGAAGATGTCCCGTGCGCTGTGGTCGCAGACCAGACCGGTTTCGCTCAGCCGGTAGCGGCCGAAATCGGTCAGCATATCGATGGTCTGCTCCCCCGTCGCCACATCCTCCATCACCTGGCGGCTATGGCGAACGGGCCGTTCCTCCACACATGCCACCGGTGCCGTCGCCGCCGCCGGTTCCAGCGGGCGCAGGCTGGCGTCCAGCGGGCTGTCCGGCCGGGCGGGCAGGCGCAGGCGGCTGACGCCGGCTGTCAGGTCCAGGCAGGCCAGACCCGGCTGCGGCCAGAGGATGGGCCAATGCTGGTTGGACAGCGACAGACGCAGGCGATGGCCGGCCGGCACGCGCGTGCCGATCTCGTTCATCGCCAAGCGCACCGTGAACGGGCGGCCAGGCTCCAGCGGCTTGGGCGTGTCGAACCCGTCGCGGAAGGCCAGGTTCAGCGTCCCCCAGGTCAGCAGCGCCGAGGTACCGTCCGGTGCCACGGCGCACAGTCGGGCCGTCACGGTGCCTTGTGTGCTATGGCTGGACGCCACCAGTTCCACGACGGGTGCCCCCAGCAGCACCAAGTCCGCCTCCAGCGGGCTCGTGTCGAAACACAGGCCCGTCCCATCCTCGCGCCGCTGGTCGATGGCCATGTCGGGCGCATCGCCGCCATAGCCGCCCCATCGTCCGCAATCCCGCCCGGCCGTGGCGGGGGAGCGCAAATGCAGGCTTGGGCCGGGGCAGGGCTGTTCATGCAGCCGGCCGTCATTCAGGTGCAGCACCAGATCGCGGTCGGCGCGTGGCGGCCAGCACGGCTCCGCCACCCAGCTTCCGGGATGATCCTCGTAAAAGGGCCGGGGCGGCTTGGGATCGTTGATCCAGGCGCGCAGCATCGGTTCATCCATGACGCCATTGTCGATGCCCTTCAGCCAATGGTCCCACCAGCGGATGGTCTCCTGCAAAAACCCGATGCGGGGACCGGGGGAGCCCAGATGCGGATGCACATGGCTCCAGGGCCCGACCAGCCCCTTGCGCGGGCCGGGCAGGTTGGCAAGCAGGCGGAACATGGCGTTGGAATAGCTGTCATCCCAGCCGGCCACGGCCAGCACTGGGATGTCGATGGCGCCGTAATCCTCGCATACCGATCCCTGCCGCCAATATTCATCGCGGCTCTGATGGGCCAGCCAGACCTCCGACCAGCAGCGGTTGGCTTCCAGCCGCTTCATCCAGGTCTCCCGCCAGCCGGGTCCGGCGATGGCGGGGTCGGGCGGGGTGGCGTTGAGCGCCAGCATGAACACGGACCACATCGGGTCCTCCGTCAGCAATGACCCGCCCATGAAATGCACATCATCGGCATAGCGGTCGTCGGACGCGTACATGCTGATGATGGCCTTCAGGCCCTTTGGTCGCCTCGCCGCCGCCTGCAGGCCGTTGAACCCGCCCCAGGACAGGCCCCACATGCCGACGGCCCCGCTGCACCAAGGCTGGGATGCTGCCCATTCGATGACATTGCAGGCATCCTCCTGCTCCAGCGGCAGATATTCATCGGCCAGGAGACCGTCGCTGTCGCCCGCCCCGCGGATATCGACGCGCAGGCAGGCATAGCCATGGCCGGCGATGTAGGGCTGGTTGCGGGCATCGCGGAAAATGGTGCCGTCGCGCCGGCGATAGGGCAGCAGTTCCACCAATGCCGGCACCGGCCCGGCCCCGACGGGCAGCCAGAGGGTGGCGGCCAGCCGCACGCCGTCTGTCATGGCGATGAACAGTTCGCGCGTTTCCACCCTGAACGGCAGGTCGGTGACGGTATGTGTCATGATCGGACTCACGTGGGATGGGTGACGGCGACGCGTGCCGTGCGCGGCAGGTCCAGCAGCCCGTCAGCCGTGATGAAGGGGGCGATAGTTTCCTCATGCACGGCGGTCAGGATGCCGTGGGTCAGGAAGCGGAAGCCGCCGGACTGTTCCATCAGATCCTGCATGCGCCGGTACATGGCGGCGCGCTTGTCCGGATCGGTTTCCACCTGGGCGGCGGCGTGCAGGGCGTCATAGCCCTGGTTGGCGAAGCGCGACCAGTTCAATTGCCCCACCTGTGACGACAGGTACCAGAGCGTATTGTCGGACGGGTCGACCCCGCCCGCGAAATTCATCAGGACAAGTTGCAATTCCTGCCAAGCATCGCCCAGCGACTGGTCGCCCAGGGTCCAGTAGGTGCCCTCGTCATAGGGGCGGATGGCGACATCGATCCCCACCTCGCGCAGATGCGCCTGGATGATCAGGGCGATGGTCATGTTGGTGGTGTTGTTGACGATGGACAGCGACAGTGGGAGCCGCTTCACCCCCGCCGCATCCAGCAGGCGGCGGGCGGCGGCGGGGTCGTTGCCTTCGATCAGGTTACGGTCCCGATGGCCCAGCATGCCGGGCGGGATGATGCCTGTGGCCGGCTGGGCGATGCCGGCATAGGCGGCCTGGATGATGTCGTCGATATTGATGGCATGCTGGATGGCGCGGCGCACGCGGATGTCGGTCAGGGACGGGTTGTCCATGTTCAAGGACAGCCAGATCAGGTTGTTGCCGGGACTGGCCAGCAGCCGCGTGCCCGGCAGGTTGCGTTTTTGCAGCAGGGCCAGGGTGTTGACGGAAATGCGCGTCATGGAAAGCGAGCGTGCCTGATAGGCCAGGATGGCCACATCATCGTCGGGGACCACCGACATGCGCACCCGCGCGAAGGCCGGCTTGTCCCCGCGCCAGTCGGGATTGGCGATCAGCCGGATTTCCTGCCCCGGCCGCCAGCGTTCGATCATGTAGGGGCCGCAGGTGGCCACCGGCAGGGCGACGCGCGTGCCCGGCGGCTGCGCCCACATGGCCTTTTCACAGACGATATGGCCGCCATACCAGGGCAGGGAGGTGAACAGGAAGGCCGGGCGCGCCTCACGCAGATGGATGATGCCGGTGCGGGTATCCACCACCTCCACCCGCTCCATGGCATCGAAATAGGAAACCCAGGGAGAGCCGGTGGCCGGGTCGATGATGCGCTCCAGGCTGTATTTGACATCCGCGCTGGTGACGGGGCCGAAGCCGCCGGTCCAGTTCAGGTCGGGCCGCAGGGTGAACAGCAGGCGTCTGGGGTCCAGCCATTCCAGCCGTTGCGCGGCGGCATTGGTTGAGGCCAATGGTTCGCGGAAGTCCGACAGCCGGTTCAGGGTGACGAACAGGCACCGGATGATCTCTTCCTCGACATTGCCGCTTTGCATGGCCGGGTCCAGGGTGCCGATATCGGCCCGGATGCGCAGATGCAGCCAGTCGTCACCCTGGGCCAGGACTCCCGGTGTCGCCACCCCCAACCCGGCCAGCCCCGCCATCCCGCGCAGCAGCTGCCGGCGGTTGGGGTGGGAGGAAGGGCTGGGGGGTAAGGGCATGGACGCTCCGGTCAGGTGTTGGTGGTTGAACTTCTCTCCATTGTCATCCCGGCTTGTCACTCATAGGTGCTAACTTAAATGATTGAGCACACCAATCCCGCTCTCTCTACCGTCACCCCGGCGAAGGCCGGGGCCCAAGTGACAAGCGCTTCGCTCTATGACCTGGGCCCCGGCCTTCGCCGGGGTGACGGTAGAAAGTGCTTCTACGGCAATGCAAATCACATAAGTTAGCGCCCATGAGCTTTCGCCGGGATGACGAAAAGAACGCGCTTCAGAAGCTGTAAGACGCCTTCAGATAGAAATACCGCCCGATCAGATCGTACCCGGCCGAGGTGAGCGTGTTGATCTGGGCGCCGCCCACGACATAGGGCGGGTCCTTGTCGAAGACGTTTTCCACGCCCGCCGACAGGTCCAGGCCGTTCCAGGCATAGGTCGCCGACAGGTCGTGATAGAAGACCGACGGGGCGTGGTCGCCGAAATAGTCGGGTGCCACATAGCAGTTGTTGGGCGCGCAATGGACCTTGCCATAATAGCGGGTGGACCAGCCCACGCTCCAATCGTCGCGGGTCAGCACCGCGCCCAGCTTGCCCTTCCATTTCGGGGCGGCATCGTCGATCAGGAAGGTGCCGACATAATCGACGGTCTCTCCCGACACGTTGGTGCGCTTGTCCTCGATCGTGTATTTGGCCTCTCCCGACAGGGCCACGCGGCCGATATCATCGATGTCGAAGAAATATTCGACGCCGACATCGATGCCGCTGGTGATGCGCCGGCCGGCATTGATCAGCACCGACTGCACGTTCAACACCTGGCCGGTGCCCTGCACACGGGTGATCTTGGCGCAGGCGCCGGGGTCGCCCTGGCCGTAACAGGCCTCCAGAATGCCGCCCAGGTCCTGTTCGGAGATCAGTTCGCGGATCTTCACCCGGTAATAATCCGTGGTGACGGCCAGGCCCGGCACCGCTTCCGGCGTCAGGACGAAGCCGCCCGACCATTCGCCGGATTTCTCCGGTTTCAGATCGGGATTGCCGCCGCGCAGCACGGCCAGCGATCCGAACTGTTCGACATCTTCGGAACTGGCCACGCCCAGGGCGGCCAATGTGCTGGCGCAGACGCCCTGGTCGGCATACGCACCGCCATTGGCGCAGGGATCGTCCAGATACTTCACGTCCAGGAAAACACCGCCATAAAGCTGCTTGATCTGCGGGGCCAGGAAGCCCGTGGACCGCGCGCCGCGCAGACGGAAACTGTCATTGATCCGATGGTCCAGGCCCAGCTTCCAGGTCCAGGCGTCACCGAAGGCCGAATAATGGTCGAACCGGCCCGACGCAGCCAGGGTCAGCGCCTCGGCCAGCGGCTGGTCCTTCAGCAGCGGCACCATGGCCTCCACATAGGCGGACGATACATCATAGCTGCCGGAACTGGGCGAGGTGTAGCGCTCGCCATCGCCGGCCTGGACGACGGGATCGGGATCGACCTTGCCCTTCTCCGTCCGGAACTCGAACCCGGCACCCATGTTCAGATCGCCGGCCGGCAGTGCTGCCACCGGGCCGTTGATGTTGCCATGGAAATAATGGTGGCTGATCTCGCTGCTGTTGCGTTCGGTATAGGTGAAATAATCGATCTGCTGGGCCGTCAGTTGGTTGTAGCCCAGGAAATTGCCCAGGGAGCAGCCGGCGGCGGTATCGGCCGTGGAGCAGGCCTCCATGCCGGCGACCTGGCTGGCCTTGCGGAAGTCGATCATGCCCGGCGTGCTGTAGGCCGATTTGGACAGGCCATAGGCGCCGCCCAGCTCCCAGTTATACTTGTCCCAGACCGTGCCCTCGAACGACAGGGCGGCCTGGTAGGTGTCGATCTTGTCCTTGTAGCCGCGGCGATATTCCATGGGCAGGCGGCTGTCGAAACTGACATCGTCCCCGTACGGATTGTACGGGTTGGCGCTGCCATTGGGCAGCGTGGCCGGGACATAGACGCCGTAGGGGAATTTCGGCGTGGCGCTGTAATAGCCCAGGATGGCGGGGGAATAGACCTCCTCGCTGTCGCGCCGTGTGTACAGGCCGCGGAACTTGACGCTGACATCTTCCGTCAGGTTGTAGTTGCCGATGGCGTTGACCTGTTTGCGCTCCAGCTTGCCGGTCAGATAGGGCAGCTGGGAGAAATCCTGGCAGGGGTTGCACCAGGCGGCATCATTGAAGATCAGCCCTGCCGGCAGCTTGTCCTTGTTGGCCAGGAAGAAGGCCGTGTCATAGGCGTCGTGCGGCGGGGCCGAGGCGTTGTAATAATAGACCGTGCCGTCGGGCGTATAGGCGATGGTGCCGAACGGCACGTAGGATACGTTGTAGAGGCCCGTGGTAGGCACATCCTCATGCTGGTTGGTGGCCCAGCCGCGATCCTTGGCCTTGATCGGGTCGCGCCGGTCGGCACCGGCATTCAGGATCAGGGAGCCGCGATCCAGGTCGATGCCGGTGGTCACCGAGCCGGCATAGGTGGTGCCGTCGCCGCGGCTGGTGGTGCCGAAGGACAGGTCGACCTTGCTGCCATCCAGCTTCTTCTTCAGCAGGATGTTGATCACACCGCCGATGGCATCGGCGCCATAGACCGACGAGGCACCGTCGCGCAGCACCTCCACCCGCTCGATCATCGAGATGGGGATGTTGTTCAGATCGACGGTGGTGGAAGACGCGAAGGGGAAATCCGTGCCGATGAAGCGCTGCCCGTCGACCAGCACCAGGGTGCGCTGGGCGCCCAGGTTGCGCAGCCCGATGGAAGACGCCCCGCCACCGCCATAGACCGTGCCGGCCGACGCACCACCGGTGAAATCGGCGGCGGGCAGCTTGGCCAGGAACTGTTCCATGCTGGTGGCCGCGGTGCGCGCGATCTCTTCCCCCGTCACCACCGATATGGGGTTCGGGCTTTCCGCCGGGCCCATGCGCAGGCGCGACCCGGTGACGATGATTTCCTCAATTTCCAGTTCATCGGCCTGCGCCAGGGCGGCCGGGGCGGTAATTCCGGAGAAAAGTGTCAGTAGGCTGGCCGTACAGGCCAAATTACGCGCAAGCGTATCCCTTCCACGACGATGACATCGCATGGCCCAGACTCCCATGTGACTTGAGAAAATTACCCGTGAAGCCGCCCGACGTAGCGTTTTTTGGATTTGCTATCGTTGAACTTCCTGAACCGTATCAGCAGTTGATCGTTCGTTCAATACGCCTTTTTGGCACTGCAAAACAGTTTTGCCGCAGAAGCCAAACCGGCGGTGGGCCTGGAGTTGGAACGGGGGGGCTAGTGGGTTGATTGTACGCCGAGCGGGCCTGTTTCGGCGGCAGAAGATGATGCGTGGTGGGAATGGGCTGATGTGCACTGGGAACCATCAGTCGCCGATGCGGTCGGCGACATAGCGCCGGATATCCAGGTTCCAATCCTCCATGGGCGCGTAATAGCCATGGGCATGGACGCGTGATCCGGTGCCGCGCTGCACGCTTTCGCAGATGGCCCAGTCCTGGCGGTTCACCATGTCCCAGAAATCCACCGTGTCTTCGGGCGTGAAGTCGGGCTTTTCCATCTCATCCGGCGCGAACAGGAAATGCACTTGGATTTCCGTGCGGTCCGGCCCCTTGGGAAACAGGATGAAGGCGGCGACATGGTCGCAGGCCAGGCTGATGAACAGGTTGGGATAGGCCAGCTCGCCCTTGTGGCGGATCTGCTCGTCGGCATCCAGTCCGGGGAAGGGGGCGCGATTGGTGGTGCCGCTGCGGGTGAAGGTATAGGCGCCGTCGCGGTGCGGAATGCCGCGCGACCAGTCCAGTTCCGATCCGCCGCGTTCGCGGAAGGCGGGCACCAATTCGCACAGTTCGGGATGCACGCCGGCGCAGTGGTAGCACTCGTTATAATTCTCCGCCAAAATCTTCCAGTTGGCGGCCACGTCATAGGTGAGGGTACGGCCGATGCGCAGGCGGGACAGGGGGTAGTTCCTCACCCGCTCCGGCATGCCGCCGAACTGTTCGGCGATGGGCTTGGCTTCCGCCGGAGTTAGGTGGATGAAGATGAAGCCGCCCCACAGTTCCACCCCCACGGGGTATAGCGAGAAGTCGGCCTTGCGGAAATCCTCCCCCTCCTTCATGTGCGGGGCGGCGATCAGGCGGCCGTCCAGCCCATAGGCCCAGGAATGGTAGGGGCAGCGGATCAGGTTGGCATTGCCTCCACCCGATCCGTGGCACAGCTGCGCGCCGCGATGACGGCAGACATTGTAGAAGCCATGCACGCGCCCATCCGCGGCCCGGGTCAGCAGGATGCTTTCCCCGGCGATGTCGACCAGCAGGCGGGAGCCGGTGTCGGGCAGCTGTTCCGCCCGCCCGGCGCAGACCCATTCGCGCGCGAAGATGCGTTCCTTCTCCCGGGTCCAGATGGCGGGGTCATGGTAATGGGTCGAGGGCAGGGTCTTTTCCAGGGTCGCGGTGTCCGGGGCGTTGTGCTGCGGCAGGTTCATGTCTGGGGCCCTTTCGGCTGGTCGTTGGCGGGTTCCAGGGGCTTGTGCGGCGACCATTGGAACAGGATGGGGGAAGTCTGGGGATAGGCCACGAATTCCTCCCGCAGCCGGTTCTGCCGGCGGCGGATCAGGCGCCAGGCGACGTAGAGGCCCAGCAGCAGCGACAGCGCCAGGACATAGAGGAAGAAGCCGTCGCCCCCGCCCGCCGCCAGCGTGCCCGTGCCGATCATCGGCCCGGCCGTGCGCCCGGCCGCCCAGATCAGCAGCAGGTTGGATGACAGGGCCACATATTCCCCGGCCTGCGCCCGGTCGTTGGTATGGGCGACACCGACGGGATAGAAGGCGTCCGACAGGCCGCCCAGCCCGGCGAACAGGAAGCAGGCGATCCAGAACGGCGTGGCCGGCCCGACGCCCAGGAAGGCGATGGCGACGGCGGCCATGGCGACGGCCATGCCCAACATGATGAAACGCCGGTCGAACCGGTCGGACAGCGATCCCACCGGCCATTGCAGGACCAGCCCGCCGATCTGCATCACCGCCATCAGGATCACGATCTGCTGCTGCCCGAACCCGACCGTGGCGCCATAGAGCGGGCCGATGCCGGCGAAGGTGCCGGCCACCAGCCCGGTATAAAGGCAGCACATGACGCCCACCGGCGACACGCGCCAGGCGCGCAGCCATTGCAGGCGGACGGGAGCCGGGACGGGCGGGCTTTCCACCTTCAGCGCCACGATGGGCACCAGCGACAAGGCGTGGAACAGGGCGGCCAGGATCAGCAGCCGGCTGCCCGTGGGCGGGACCCAGATGGCGATCACCTGGCCCAGGCCCCAGCACAGCGACAGCAGGATGACATAGATGGTCAAAAGCCGCCCGCGCCAGGCCGGCCGCACCAGCTCGTTCAGCCAGCTTTCGGTGACGGTGGCCAGGGCGGCGGCACTGCAGCCGCCCACGATTTGCAAACCGATCATCAGGGGGAGCGGTAAAGGCCAGTCGAAGCCCAGCACGGCCACGGCGGCGGCGGCACAGAAGGCGGCACAGGCCCGCACATGCCCCACCATGACGATCAGCCGTTCCGACAACAGGCAGCCCAGCAGGAACCCGCCGGAATATCCCGTCACCACAAGCCCGATTTCCGCCGTCCCATGCCCATCGGCCGCCAGCCGCAGGGGCAGCAGCGTATGGAACAGGCCCGACCCGACAGCATACAGCGCGCTAGCCAGCAGCGGCGGCGGCAGGTCACGGGTCGGGCGGGGTTCGGCCATGGACGCTCCGTTAAACGCCCCCTTTCGTCATCCCGGCGCAAGCTGGGACCCAGGGGTCACAAGGACTACCTTTCCACCTGCCGGCTTCACGCAGCTTCACGGTCGGGCGCTTGGCCCCTGGGTCCCGGCTTGCGCCGGGATGACTGTGGAGAGTGGCGTCGGCGATATTTCAACTCCCCGAAAATCCCGCCCCCAGCCCTTTCACGGGGCCAGGGGCGGCAGTGTACCCGCGTCCATCCTCACGCGGAGTAGGGGATGCGCTTGGCGCGCAGATCGGCCAGGATTTCGCGCGCGGCATTGTGGCCGGGCGCACCGGTCACGCCGCCGCCCGGATGGGTGCCGGCGCCGCACATGTAAAGGCCCTTGATGGGGGTGCGGTAATCAGCATGGCCCAGCATGGGGCGGGCGGAGAAGATCTGGTTCAGGTCCAGTGCCCCATGGAAGATGTCGCCGCCCAGCAGGCCGAAGGTGCGCTCCAGGTCCAGCGGGCTGTTGATCTGCCGGCCGATCACCGATGCCTTGAAGTTGGGGGCGTACTGGTTGACCGTGTCGATCATCAGGTCCGCCACCTGTTCCCGGTAATCGTCCCACGATTTGCCGTCGGGCAGTTCCGGGCTGACATGCTGGCAGAACAGGCTGGCCACATGCTGGCCCGGCGGGGCCAGCGTGGGATCGAGGGTGGAGGGGATCAGCACCTCCACGATGGGCTTCTTCGACCAGCCGTCGCGCTTGGCGTCCATATAGGCCATGTCCATGTAATCCAGGCTGGGCGCGATGATGATGCCGGCGGTGTGATGTTCGGCCCGTGCCTTGCCGGGCAGGCAGGTGAAGCTGGGCAGTTCCGACAGGGCGACATTCATGCGGAATGTGCCCGACCCGCAGCGCCAGTTGGTGATGCGATGGTTGAATTCCGCCGGCTGCTCATTGGCGGCCACCAGCTTGGAGAACAAAAGCTTGGGGTTCAGGTTAGACACGACCAGCCGGCCGCGCACGGCGGTACCCTTGGCGGTGACGGCCCCCACGGCCCGGCCCTTCTCGATGATCACTTCGGTGACCGGGCTGTCGGTGATGATCTCCACGCCGGCCGCCATGGCGGCCTTAGCCATGGCCTGGGTGATGGCGCCCATGCCGCCGATGGCATGGCCCCAGGCGCCCTTCTTGCCATTCACCTCACCAAAGACGTGATGCAGCAGCACGTAGGCGGAGCCGGGCGTATAGGGGCTGGCGAAATTGCCGACGATGCTGTCGAAGCCGAACAGGGCCTTGATCGGGTCGCTTTCGAACCAGCGGTCCAGATAATGGCCGGCCGACATGGCGAACAGGTCCAGCAACTCGCGCTGCAGCTCCAGATCCAGCTGGCGCATGCGCTGACCCAGCCTGGCACCCTTGATCAGTTCGGGAATGGCCGCGAACAGGCCACCGCGCACGACATTGGGCGGGGTCTGCAACACGATGTCGCGCAGCACGTCGGCGATGGCGCCGGTCTTTTCCTCGTAATCATGCAGCCGTTCGGCGTCGCGGGTGGAGAACTTCGCCACCTCGCGCCTGGTCAGGCCGTTGCCGCCGGCCTTCAGATAGCGGTCCTCGCCCAGCGGCAGGAAATTGGCGATCTCGCGCTCCACCACCTTCAGCCCATGGCCATGAAGGTCCAGATCGTTGATGACCTTGGGGTTCAGCAGCGATACGGTATAGGCGGCGACGGAATTGCGGAAACCGGGGACGAATTCCTCC
Organism: Niveispirillum sp. KHB5.9; assembly: GCF_048066115.1. Lineage (NCBI taxonomy): Bacteria > Pseudomonadati > Pseudomonadota > Alphaproteobacteria > Rhodospirillales > Azospirillaceae > Niveispirillum > Niveispirillum sp. KHB5.9. The sequence goes on from NZ_JBLTYX010000005.1 coordinate 246,425, forward strand.
GTCACCGCCGCACCGCCGACCACATGGCGCTGTTCCAGCACCGTGACCTTCAGGCCCGCCTTGGCCAGATACGCGGCACAGACCAGACCGTTATGGCCACCCCCGATGATCACGACGTCGCGCATGAACCCTGCTCCTGTTCGCCGGCACGGGGCCGGGTTTTGATTGTTTGTATGTGATTTAACCCGCTGATCACGGGAGGTCACACTCCCAAATCTTCCGTCATCCCGGCGAAAGCCGGGACCTAGGGGCCACAGGATCAAACCTTTACACAGCGTCGATCAACGTCGCCGAAAGGTTGGGCGCTTGGCCTCTGGGTCCCGGCTTTCGCCGGGATGACGAAGTTATCGAGCATGACGCCCTTTCACTTCATCGGCACGGCCCGCCGGCCCTTCCAACCCGCTGCCGGGGCCTGGGCCAGGCGGCTTTCGGGGATCAGCGACCGGATGCGCCGGGCAAAGGACCGCAACGACACCTCGTTCTTGCCCAGGGGGCCGGTGGAGTATGCCTTGCCATTCATGCCCTGCTGCACCCGTTCGATCAGGGCCTTGTCCTCGATATTGACCTGGCGGTTGATGCGCCAGTTGGCGTAGCGCACGGCCTTCATCTCGCGCCGCTCATCGGGATGGACATAGGCGATCTCGCGGATCACGCTTTCGGTGGGCGAGGTCGGGATCCATTGCATGAAATCGATCTGGTCGGGATAGATGTCGAAGGCCTGGTTGGGCCAGAGCTTGAAATAGGTCCAGAGCCGCTGACGGTCGGCCGGCAGGTGCGGCACCTCCGGCAGGTATTTCTGATAGAACCGCTCCGACAGGTTCTTGGACGGCGGGTCGATCAGATAGCCCCACATCTTGTCGACCCATTCCTTGGCTTCCAGCCCATAGCCATAGCCGAACAGGCGGGTCAGGCCGGGATGAGCGACCGTGATGTGCAGGCTGTCGGAATAATTGTCGCCGACATTCTTCCAGTTCACCGCGCGCGGCCGCATGGTGACGCGGCCCAGCGGCACCAGTTCCTCCAGCCGGTAGGGCTCGATCTCATGTTCGTATGGCGCCATCATCTGCGCCACACTGGGGCCGCCGTTATTCTCCAGCCGGATGAAGATGAAGCCGTGATAGATCTCGAACTCCACGGCCAGCAGCGGATAATCGGCCAGCCGGAAATCGGGGAACTCCTTGCGATAGGGCACGCCGGTCAGCGCCCCTTCGGTGTTGTAGGTCCAGGCATGGTAGGGGCAGACGATGCGCTTGCCGCAATTGCCGACATCGCCGTCCAGCAGGCGCGCCGCCCGGTGGCGGCAGACATTGTGGAAGGCCCGCACCACCCCGTCTTCACCGCGCAGCACGACCACGCTTTCGCCCAGGAAATTGAACGTGTGATAATCGCCCGGATTGGGGATGTCGTTATTGTGGCAGACGATCTGCCAGGAGGTGCGGAAAATCACCTCCCTCTCGACATCATGGAAATCGGCGTCGCGATAGATCCATCCCGGCAGGCTGAAATCATCATCGGCATCCAGGCCCGTCTGGTCGCCGGTGAGGGTGCGGATCGCGTCAGCCATTGGGATGCCTCCATGCGCGGGAATGGATGATGGCGGCTCGTCACCGCTCTTGTTGAACATTCGTACAAGAGCGGCGATGCCCTGTCAATGGGGCCCGTGCATGATTGCCTTACTTTACGATCGTTCAATAGTGTGGTACCGCATGCACCGAACCCAGGATAGCGGGAGGGCGGGCGATGGCGGAAGTGACCTATATCTTGCGCGATGGCGGGCAGCGGCAGGTGACCGCATCGTCCGGCAGCGTCATGGCCGCCGCCATGCAGAACAATGTCCCCGGCATCCTGGCCGAATGCGGTGGCGGCTGTGCGTGTGCCACCTGCCATGTCTATGTCGATCCCGCCTGGATCGACCGTTTGCCCCCGCCGGACGAGATCGAGGCGGAGCTGCTGGACGGTGTCGCCGCCGAACGGCGGCCCAACAGCCGGCTTTCCTGCCAGATCATGCTGTCGGCCGACCTGGACGGGCTGGTGGTGCAGATGCCGGAGGCGCAGTGATGGCGGACGGGCTGGTCATCATCGGCGGTTCCTATGCCGCCGCCAATATCGCCGCCGCCGCGCGCGAGGCCGGATACCAGGAACCGATCCGGCTGGTCAGTGCCGAACCGCATCTGCCCTATCAGCGCCCACCTTTGTCCAAAGGGTATCTGTCCGGGAAGGTGGAAGCCTCCGCCCTGCCGCTGCGCGCCGAAAGCTGGTATCGGGAGACGGGCGTGGAGCTGCTGCTGGGCAGTGCCGCCACGGCGCTGGACCGGGGGGCTGGCCGCGTGGTGCTGGCCGATGGGCGGCAGCTTTCCTATGGCAAGCTGGCCCTGGCCACCGGTGCGCGCCCCCGGCCGCTGACTGTGCCGGGGGCCGGGCTGCGGGGCGTGCTGGGGTTGCGCGATCTAGCCGATGCCGATGCTATCCGGGATCGGATGGGGGCCGTCGACCGGGTGGTGATCATCGGTGGCGGTTTCATCGGGCTGGAGATCGCGGCCACCCTGGCGCTGGCCGGGCGACATGTCACCGTGCTGGAGGCGCAGGATCGGTTGCTGGCCCGTGCCGTGGCGCCGGTGCTGTCGAATTTCCTGGCCAGCGTGCATCGGGACAATGGCGTCATCTTCCGCTTCGGCGCCCGCGTCACGGGCCTGGTGGGGGACGCGGGCCATGTGGTCGGCGTCTGTCTGGCCGATGGGGACATTCTGCCGGCGGGGCTGGTGCTGGTCGGCATTGGTGCCCTGCCCAACCAGGAACTGGCGCAGGCGGCCGGGCTGGCGTGCAATGACGGTATCCTGGTGGATGCCGCGGCGCGGACCGGCGATCCCGCCATCGTGGCGGCCGGCGATTGCACCCGCCACCCCAACCCGCATGCCGGTGGCGGGCTGATCCGGCTGGAATCGGTGCAGCATGCTAACGACCAGGCCAAGGTGGCGGGTGCGGCCGTGGCCGGACAGCCGCGCACCTATGATGCCGTGCCCTGGTTCTGGTCCGACCAGTACGGGTTCAAGTTGCAGATGGCGGGGCTGGCGCGCGGCGCCGACATGTCGGTGCCGCGCGGCATGATCCGTGACGGCAAATTCTCCCTGTTCCATTTCCGGGGCGGGCAGCTGGTGGCGGTGGAAAGCGTCAACCGACCGGGCGACCATATCCAGGCCCGCCGCCTGCTGGCCGCAGGATTGTCGCCGACCCCGGCCCAGGCGGGGGATGCTGATTTCGACCTGAAGGCGCTTTCCGCGCGACAGGCCGGATAGGCGCGTGATAGACAGGTCAGCCGTTCAACAAGGAGCGTTGGAATGGCTGCGCCGACCCGCAAATTCTCCCGCATCCAGCCGGAAATGCGCCGGGAGCACCTGGTCGAGGCCACGCTGCGCTGCCTGGCCGAACATGGCCATGCCGGCGTGTCGGTGCGCAAGATCGCCGCCGCCGCCGACGTTTCCATCGGCCTGATCAACCATTATTATCCCAGCATCGACCAGCTGATCAGCCACGCGTACGAGACGCTGTCGGGCGGCATCGCCACCAGCCTGCTGGAAAGCTCCGCCGCCGGTGGCGGTCCGCGCGACTGCCTCAGCCGCTTCATCAATGAAAGCTTCGGCCCCGCCGTGCTGGACCCCGACATGCTGGGGGTGTGGGTGGTGTTCTGGAGCATGGTGCGCCATTCCCACGACATGCAGACGGTGCAGCAGCGCACCTATGGCCAGTACCGCCAGGTGCTGGAGCGCCATCTGGGCGCCCTGGCGGCGGAGAACAGCCTGCCGCCGCAGAACCTGCAGGCCGCCGCCACGGCCCTGAACGCCATGCTGGACGGGCTGTGGCTGACCTGGTGCCTGAACCCCAGCAATTTCAGCGTCGAGGATGGGGTGGCGATGTGCGAGGGCTGGGTGGATGCCTTCGCCGCCGGTGCCTTCGTGCCGCGACTGAAAGTTTAAGCGGCCATCATTTCCGCTTGCCCATATTGAACGATCGATCAATAATGCCTCTCGACGCAATGATCGGGAGGAGGAACGGGGATGCGCGCTTGCCGCCGGACGGGCCTGTTCCTGGCTGCCGCCCTTGCTGTTCCGGCCCTGGCGTCCCCGCCGGACCCGTCCGATCCGGTGCTTCTGCCGGGCGCGCTTTCCGATCCCAGACGCCCGCCGGCTGCTGAACTGACCACCAGCGTCAGCGATGGTTTCACCCTGGCCCTGGTGGGCGACCTGATCCCGTCACGGCCCCTGCTGACGGCGCGACCGGTGCCGGGGTTCGACAAGGTGGTGGCGCTGCTGCGCGGCGCGGATGTCACCTATGGCAATATGGAAACCAGCCTGATCGACATCCGGCATTTCAACGGCCATCCCTATTCCTATGAGGGTGACTGGACGAACATCGCCCCGCCTGCCGTGGCCGCCGATCTGGCGGGGTTGGGGTTCGACATGGTGGGCATCGCCAACAACCATGCCACCGACTGGGGCTTGGAGGGCATGCGGGAAACCGCCCGCCACCTGGACGCAGCCGGCATCATCCATGCCGGCACGGGCGAGAACCGGGGGCAGGCGCGGGCCGCCCGCTATCTGGACACAGCCAAGGGCCGCATCGCCCTGATCAGCTTCGCCACCACCTTCCGCCCGACCAGTGACGCCATGCCCGCGCGGGGTGAGGCACCGGGGCGGCCTGGGTTGAACGCCCTGCATCTGCGCCACACCGTGCGGGTGCCGGAACCGGCGATGCGGGCGCTGACGCAGGCGGATTGCGTCCTGTCGGGAACGGGATGTGACGGCAAGCTGCCGCATATGTTGAGCCTGTCGGGCACCAATTATGCCCTTGGCCCTCGCGCCATGCATGACTATCTGCCCGATGCGGAGGATGTGGCGGAGATCCATCGATCCATCCGCCAGGCCAGGCAGCATGCCGATCTGGTTCTTGTCGCCCTGCACGCACATGAATGCGACTGGGCCTGCGGCGATGTGGTGAACCCGCAATTGCCGGCCGCCTTCCTGAAGGATCTGGCGCGCGGGGCGGTGGATGCCGGCGCGGACGTGTTCGCCGTCACCGGCATCCATAATCTGGGACCGCTGGAGGTCTATCGCGACCGGCCGATCTTCTATGGCCTGGGCAATTTCATCTGGGGCGATATCCAGGAACCGTTGCCGTACGAACTGTTCCAGGGCAATCGCGACCTGCTGGCCGCCACGTACCGCGACCCGTCCAAGGCCACCGATTACGACCTGACGGCCCCCCTGAATGCCGGCAGCTTCGCCAATGAGCACACGTTCCAGTCGGTGATCGCGGAGGTACGGTTCGGTGTGGGCAAGCTGGTATCCATCACCCTGCATCCGGTGGCGCTGGGCTATGGCGACCGGCTGGAGGAAAGCGGCATGCCGCGCCTGGCCACCGACAAGGTGCAGGCCGGTGCCATCCTGGACCGCATTGCCCGGGCCACCACCGATTACGGGCTGGCCCCGCTGCGCTTGACCCGGCAGGGCGGGGCGGGGATCATCAAGCCATGACCGGCTTTCTGATCCGCCGCCTGTTCCTGGCGTTGGGCGTCGTCCTGGGGGCGACGGTGGCGATCTTCCTGCTGGTCCAGGCTATTCCCGGCGATCCCGTTTCCGTCGCCCTGGGCCCCCGCGCCACGTCGGAGATGCGGGCGCATTACCGGGGGATGATGGGGCTGGACCAGCCGCTTCCCGTTCAGCTCTGGCGGTTTCTCGCCCGCGTCGTCCAAGGCGATCTGGGGACGGATATCTGGAGCGGGCTGCCCGTCACCGGCCTGCTGCTGGATGCGCTGCCGCATACGCTGGCGCTGGCCTGTGCCGGGCTGGGCACGGCCCTGGTGCTGGGCATCTCGCTGGGCTGCCTGGGTGCCGCGAGGAAAGGCAGCATGATCGACCATGCCATCGGCGTGGCCAGTGTTTCCTTCATTGCCCTGCCGCCCTTCCTGGTCGCCATCTACAGTCTGCTGATCTTCGCCGTTACGCTGAACTGGTTTCCCGCCATCGGCGCGGGGGAGGCGGGCGACCTGGGTAGCAGGCTGCATGCCCTGGTGCTGCCTGCCTTCGCCGTCGGGCTGGGCTGGGTCGGCTATATCGCCCGCATCGTGCGGTCATCGCTGATCGAGGTGATGCGGGAAAAACATGTGGAGACGGCGCGGGCCTTCGGCCTGCCACCCCGCATGATCCTGCAGCGCTATGCCCTGCGTCTGGCCCTGGTGCCGGTCGTGTCCATCGTCGGGGTGGGGTTCGGGGCGCTGCTGTCCGGTTCCGTCTTCGCCGAAATCATCTTTGCCCGGCCCGGCATCGGCCGCGTCGTCTATGACGCCGTGCTGGCCCGCAATTTCCCCGTGGTCAGCGGTGCCGTCGTGGTGACCGCCGGCCTTTACGCCATCGCCATGCTGGTGACCGATCTGGTCACGGGAATGCTGGATCACCGCACCCATGCCGCCCTCTGACCCCCCGCCAGGCCGACAACGACCCACCACCCGCCGCCGGTGGCGCGACCCGCTGGGCCTGTTCGGCCTGGTGGTCTGCGCGCTGATAGCACTCGTGGCACTGACGGCCGACATCATCAGCCCGCAAGACCCCGCCCGCATCGCCGTTGCCCACCGGCTGGAGGGGCCGAGTGCGCAGCACTGGCTGGGCACTGACCATCTGGGGCGCGACACGGCATCGCGCATCATCACCGGCACGCGTACGGCGATGGGTGTGGCGCTCTTGTCCATCGGCATCGCCGTGGTGATCGGCACGGTGCTGGGCCTGCTGGCCGGATACGGCCCGCGCTGGCTGGGCACCTTGCTGCTGCTGGTGCTGGATACGATCAGTTCGCTGCCCATGATCATGTTCGCACTGGCCATCCTCACCCTGCTGGGGCCGGGCCTGTGGACGCTGGTCGGCACCATCGCCTTTTTCACCATTCCCAGCTATGCGCGGCTGGTGCGGGCACAGACCATGGCGCTCAGCGACAGTCCGTTCATCCAGGCCGAGCGGTCGATGGGGGCAAGTTTCCCGCGCATCCTGTTCATCCATCTGCTGCCCAATGTCATCGGGCCGCTGCTGGTGGTGATGACCATGGATATTCCCGTGGTCATCGGGCTGGAGGCGGGGTTGAGCTTCCTGGGCATCGGCATCCAGCCGCCCACGCCCAGCTGGGGCAGCATGTTGAATGACGGGTTCGTCTTCATCCGCAACACGCCGCTGCTGGTGATCTTCGCAGGATTGCCCATCGTCATCGCCACCCTGTCCTTCACCTTCCTGGGCGAGGCGCTGCGCGAGCGGCTGGACCCTGCCGCGCGGAGGGCGTGAGATGGCGGACAATGTCCTGGACATCAGCGGGCTGCACGTCTCATACGCCACCGATCGCGGCCCCTTGCGCGTGCTGCGCGGGGTCGATCTGTCGGTGGCCAGGGGGGAGATCACCGGCATCGTCGGGGAAAGCGGTTGCGGCAAATCCACCTTGATCGCCGGCATCCTGGGCCTGCTGTCGGGCAATGCGACCCTGGGCGGCGGGTCGATCCGCTTGGACGGGCGCGACCTGCTGGGGCTGGACGAGGCGGGAATGCGGGCGTTGCGCGGCGATGGCCTGGCACTGGTGTCGCAGAACCCGATGGCGGCGTTCAACCCGGTACTGACCATCGGGCGGCAGCTGACCGACATCCAGTACCGCCACGCGGTACCGGTGGCCGAGAAGCGGCGGCGCATCGTGGAGATGTTCGCCCGTGTCGGCATCGTCGATCCGGAGCGGCGGCTGGCCGCCTATCCGGGGCAGCTGTCGGGCGGCATGCTGCAGCGTATCGCCATCGCCGCCGCCCTGCTGACCCGCCCGCGCCTGCTGATCGCCGATGAGCCGACGACGGCGCTGGACGTGACGCTGGAGGCGCAGATCCTTTCCCTGCTGCGGGCGCAGACCGGGACCAGCATCCTGTTCATCTCCCACCATCTGGGGGCCGTCGCCACGCTGTGCGACCGGGTGGCGGTGATGTATGCCGGCACGGTGGTGGAAACGGGGCCGGTGGATCAGGTCTTCGCCGCCCCTCGCCATCCTTATACGCGCCGGCTGATTGCCGCCGATCCGGGGCATCTGGCCGTGGGTGGCGGGATGTTGCCCACCATTCCCGGCCGGGTGCCCGACCTGACCGACCCGCCGCTGGGTTGCGTGTTCGCGCCAAGATGCCTGGAGGCGGAGGAACGCTGCCGGTCCTTGGCCCCCGCCCTGCATGCCGTGGATGCCACCCGCCGGGCCGCCTGCCATAGGGTGTCGCCATGAGCAAGCTGCTGGAAATCACCGAACTGTGCGTGCGGGTGCCACGGCCGGGGGCGCTGTGGCAGCGGTTGCGTGGGCGCAACCCGCCACCACTGGAAATCCTGTGCGGGGTCACGCTTGATTTGGCGGCGGGGGAGACGCTGGCCCTGGTGGGGGAAAGCGGGTCGGGCAAGACCACGCTGGCCCGCGCCATCATGGGGTTGCAGCCGTTCAGTACCGGGTCGATCCGGTTCGAACAGGCGGTTTTGACCGGCAGGGGGCAACGGCGCTGGCACCGGCTGCGCCGTCGCGCCGCGATGATGTTCCAGGACCCCGTCGCCTCGCTTAGCCCGCGCCTGACTGTCGGAACCCTGGTGACGGAACCGCTTGTGATCCATGGCCGCCCCCTGCCGGACCGCGCGGCGGAGGCGGCGCGGCTGCTGTCCATGGTCGGCCTGTCGCCCGACATGGCGGGCCGGTACCCGCGCGAACTGTCTGGTGGGCAGGCGCGGCGGGTGACGGTGGCCCGCGCGGTGGCCATGGGGCCGAAGCTGGTGGTGGCGGATGAGCCGACGGCGGGGCTGGACGTGTCGGTGCAGGCGGAAATCCTGAACATGATGACCGGCCTGCAGCGCGACCTGGGCGTGGCCTATCTGCTGATCACCCACAATCTGGCCGTGGTCCGCCATGTCAGCCAGCGTATGGCCGTGCTGTATCTGGGCCATCTGGTGGAGGTGGGGCCGACCGATGCCGTGACCGCCCGGCCGCGCCATCCCTATACGCGGGCCCTGCTGGCATCGGAACCTGCCATTGATCCAGCACACCGGCCCATGGGGCCGATGCTGCAGGGGGAAGTGCCCAGCCTCTATGACCGGCCCAAGGGCTGCGCCTTCCACACGCGTTGTCCGGAGGCGACGGATGTCTGCCGCGTGGTGCAGCCGGCACCGCGCCCGGTCGGTGCCGGCCACATCGTCGCCTGTCACAATCTGGGGGACTAACCCAGCGCCCGTTCCAGCTTGTCCAGCCCCTCGGCCAGCACATCGTCCGACACGGTCAGCGGGACCAGGATGCGGATGGTGTTGGCATTGGTGCCGCAGGACAGCAGGATCAGCCCCTCGGCCAGTGCCTTCTGCGTCACCTTGGCCGTTGCCTCCCGGTCGGGTGCACCGTCGGCCGTGACCAGATCGAAGCCGATCATCGCACCCGGTCCACGGATGTCGGCGATGGGGCGGATGTCGTTGCGCAGTGACAGGGCCTCCAGCCGCTTGCGGATGCGGGCGCCAATGACATCCGCCCGCGCGCACAGCCCGTCTTCCTCGATCACGTCCAGCACGGCCAGGGCGGCCGCACAGGCCAAGGGGCTGCCGGCATAGGTGCCGCCCAGCCCACCCGGATCGACCCGGTCCATGATCGCCGCCTTGCCCAGGATGCCCGACAGGGGGAAGCCGCCGGCGATGGACTTGGCCATGGTCACCATGTCGGGCTCCACACCCGCATGCTCGATGGCGAACAGTTTGCCGGTGCGGGCGAAACCGGTCTGCACCTCGTCCGCCACCAGCAGGATGGCGTGCCGGTCGCAGATGTTGCGCAACGCCCGCAGCAGGTCGGCCGGGGCCGGATGGAACCCGCCCTCGCCCTGCACCGGCTCGATGACGATGGCGGCCACCCGTTCTGGCCCGATATCGGCGGCGAACAGGAAATCCAGGGCCTTCAGGCTGTCGGCCACCGTGACGCCATTGGCGGGGAAGGGGACGTGGAACACGTCGCCCGGCAGCGGGCCGAAATGCTTCTTGTAGGGCACAACCTTGCCGGTCATGGCCATGGTCATCAGGGTGCGGCCATGGAAGGCACCCGTGAAACTGATGATACCGGGCCGGCCGGTGGCGACGCGGGCGATCTTCACGGCGTTTTCCAACGCTTCCGCCCCCGTGGTGAAGAAGATGCTCTTGGCGGGACCGGTGAAGGGGGCGCGGGCGTTCAGCTTCTCCGCCAGTTCGATATAGCTTTCGTAAGCCGCGACCTGGAAGGCGGTGTGGGTGAAGCGCTCGGCTTGCGCCGCCACGGCCGCCATGACGCGCGGATGGCGGTGGCCGGTGTTCAGCACGGCGATGCCGCCGGCGAAATCCACGAAGCGGCGGCCTTCCACGTCCCACAGCTCGGCATTCTCCGCCCGGTCGGCATGGATGGGAAAGGCGGTGGCCACGCCGCGCGGCACGGCGGCGTCGCGGCGGCGCAGAAGGTCGGCATTGCTGGTCATGATGCTGGTCGATCCCGATGCAGGTGGAAATCCGGTTCCCGGTATCGCGCCTTCCCCGCCCGCCGCCGCAGTGCGTAATGCGTCGCCCCTGGTGCGGTGGGGGCACCAGCCGGTGAGGCGGCAGGCGATTGCGCGCCGTTGCATTTTCATTGCAAGGTGGTCCCCCGTTCCGCCGCCGGAAGCGATGATGAGCGACGACAAGACCGTCCCTGAACGTCCCGCCAACCCGTCCAGCCTGCCCGGAAAGAAGGCCCTGCCGCCCTTTGCGGCGCTGCGCGCGTTCGACGCCGTGGCACGGCTGGGCGGCGTGCGCCGGGCGGCGGAGATGCTGGACCTGGACCATGCCGTCGTCAGCCGCCACCTGCGCACGCTGGAGGCCTGGACCGGCACGGCCCTGATCGAACGCAGCCGGGCGGGGGCGGTGCTGACGGAGGAAGGGGCCCGCTATCACAAGGGCATCGCCCAGGCCATGGACGGTATCGCGGCGGCGACACTGGACCTGATGAAGCGCAGCGACAATCGCCGCCTGCTGATCTGGTGCATGCCGGGCTTCGCCTTTCACTGGCTGATGCAGCGCCTGAACCAGTTCGAGGCGGCGAACCCCGGCCTGGACATCGAATTGCGGCCCACCGACACCTGCCCCGACTTCGCCAAGCACGAAGCGGATGTGGATGTCCGTTTCTCCCCCATCTACGGCTCGCCGCTTTCCCTGTCGGCCGGCGTGCAGAGCGTGGAGGTGGCGCAGCCGCCGACCATCCCGCTGGCCAGCCCGGACTATCTGGCCGCCAACCCGCCCATCCGCACCTGCCACGATCTGCGGCACCACCAGTTGCTGCATGAGGAAAGCTTCGATGTCTGGGCCTGCTGGCTGTCGGGGCACGGGGTCATCGGGCATGGGGAACTGACAGGCCCGCGCCTGTGGCATGCACATCTGACGCTGGATGCCGCCCGACGGGGACGCGGCATCGCGCTGGGCAACCATCTGATCGCCGCCGATGATCTGGCGGCGGGGCGGCTGGTGGAGGTGGGCGCCGACCTGCCCGATTTCCACCTGATGCCGCTGGGCGCCTATATCTTCGTGGCGCGGGAGGACCGCTGGCGCGCCGCCCCTATCGCCCGCTTCCGCCAATGGCTGCTGGCCGCCGTGGCCAAGGAGATGCCCAAGGCATTGGTGGCGGGGGGACGCAAACCCTAACCCATGGTGACACTGGGTCACCGCCCACGGCGCGTTTGGCATCTCCCGTCGGGCCTTCCGGATTTGCGAGGCTGGGGACGCCCGAGAAATTGCCGGATGAACCATGATGGCCCGCTTCCAGGCCCCGCCGATCCGCCGGGGTGATCTTTTCCGCCAGTCCGCCCTGATCAATGATGCCTGGGTGGGCAGCACCAGTCTGCTGACCGTCACCAACCCGGCCACGGGTATCGCCATCGGCACCGTGCCGGACCTGGGCGCGGAGGCCGCCCAGGATGCGGTTGCGGCGGCGCATGCGGCCCTGCCGGGCTGGCGGGCGCTGGCGGCGAAGGATCGGGGGCTGGTGCTGCGCCGCTGGGCGGCCCTGGTGCAGGCGCATGAGGATGATCTGGCCCGCATCCTGACCTTCGAACAGGGCAAGCCCCTGGCGGAGGCGCTGGCGGAAGTGCGGTCCACCGCCGCCTTCCTGGACTGGTATGCGGAGGAGGCGCGGCGGGTCTATGGCGAGGTGCTGCCCGGTCATCGCGCCGACAAGCGCATGCTGGTCACCCGCGCACCGGTGGGCGTGGTGGCGGCCATCACGCCGTGGAACTTCCCGTCATCCATGATCGCACGCAAGGTCGGGCCGGCCCTGGCCGTGGGCTGCACCATGGTGCTGAAACCGTCGGAACTGACGCCCTATTCCGCACTGGCGCTGGGCGTGCTGGCACAAGAAGCTGGCGTGCCCAGGGGCGTGTTCAACATCGTCACCGGCCGGCCCCAGCCCATCGGCGACGTGATGGTGGAGGACAGCCGCGTCGCCAAACTGTCCTTCACCGGCTCCACCCGTGTCGGCAAGCATCTGGCTGGGCGCTGCATGGAGACGATGAAGCGCATCTCCATGGAACTGGGCGGCAATGCCCCGTTCATCGTGTTCGACGATGCCGATCTGGAGGGGGCGCTGGAGGCGGCGATGCTGGCCAAGTTCCGCAATGCCGGCCAGACCTGCATTTCCGCCAACCGCTTTCTGGTGCAGGACGGGGTTTACGACAAGTTCGCCCGGATGCTGGCCGACCGCGCGGCGGAACTGGTGCTGGGCGACGGGTTGCGGGAAGAGACGCGGATGGGCCCGCTGATCAATGGCGCCGCCATCCTGAAGGTGGCCCGCCATGCCGACGATGCCGTGCGGCTGGGGGCCCGCATCCTGACCGGCGGAGCCACGCCCGATGCGGAGGGGCGGTTCTATGAACCCACGGTGCTGGTCGATGTGCCGGCCGAGGCGGCGGTGATGAGCGAGGAGACGTTCGGTCCCCTGGCGGCCCTGCATCGCTTCACGAATGAGGCGGAGGCGCTGGCCATCGCCAACGACACAAGCGCCGGGCTGGCCGCCTATCTCTTCACCCGCGATCTGGCGCGGGCGCATCGGGTGGCCGATGGGCTGGAATACGGCATGGTCGGCGTCAATACGGCCGTCCTGACCAGCGAGGCGGCCCCCTTCGGCGGCATCAAGGAAAGCGGGCAGGGGCGCGAGGGCGGGTTCCACGGGCTGGACGATTATCTGGACATCAAGTCGGTCTGCATCGACGTGCCGGCGGCGGGGGTGTGATGTATACGCCGCATCCCTATGGCGCCGTCGATCCCGCGTCCATCGTTCACCGCTATCCGTTTGCCCAGTTCATCACGGGCGGGGGGGAGGCGCCGCTGCTGGCCACATCCACCCCGATCATGTTCGAACGGGACGGGGATGAGACGCGGATGATCGGCCATCTGTCGCGCGCCAACCCGCAGGCGGCGACCCTGGAGGATGGCATGCCGGTGCTGGCCATCTTCGCCGGCCCGCATGCCTTCGTCAGCTCCTCCTGGTACAGGGAAAAGCACGAGGTGCCGACCTGGAACTATGTCACCGCCCAGGTGCGTGGAACCTTGTCCCCTATCGATGATGAGAAGGGGCAACTGGCCATCCTGCGCCGCACCAACGCGTTGATGGAACGGGGCAATCCCGATCCCTGGACCCTGGAGAAGGCGCAACCGGGCCGTGTCGCCTTCCTGCTGCCCAAGATCCGGTCTTTCCGCATCCATGTGGAGGCGATCGAGGGTGCCACGAAGCTGAGTCAGCGCCACCCGCCCGGCGACCGGATGCGGGTGATGTGCGCCCTGACCGCCCATGGCGGGGGCATGGAGGCCGACGTGGCGCAATTGATGGCGGCCGATCTGGGCCTGGGTTGGTGACAATGGCGCACCATGCCCGACCCGATTGTCATCTTCACGGGCGGGATGCGACAAGCGCACCATGATGCGCAATGATCAATACGAACAGGCGAGACGGGTATGAAGGCGAAGAACGGTTGGAAAACCTCGGGGTTCGCGCTGGTGCTGGGCTTGCTGGCGGCGATGCCGGCGGGTGCGGGCCAGGAACAGCTGTTGCCCATGGTCAATGCCGGGGCGAAGCAGCTGACCTTCGACTGGCCCATGCTGCGCATCGGCACCGGCGAGTATCAGGAAGGTCCGACCGGCGTCACCGTCTTCACCTTCGGGCGCAAGGTGCATGCCGCCGTCGATGTGCGCGGCGGCGGGCCGGGCACGGTGAATACCGATTTCCTGCGCCTGGGCTATGCCGTGCCCGACCTGGATGCCGTGGTCTTCGCCGGCGGGTCCTGGTACGGGCTGGAGGCGACGACGGCTGTTGCCACCGCCATGATGGATGACGGCTATCGCGGCGGGGCCTGGGACAATATCGCCCTGTCGGTGGGTGCCATCATCTATGATCTGGGCGACCGCCGCCTGAACGAGATCTATCCCGACAAGAAGCTGGCGCAGGCGGCATATCGTGCGGCACGGCCGGGCATCTTTCCGCTGGGCGCGCAAGGGGCCGGCCGGCTGGCGCGCACCGGCGGCCTGTTCGGCTGCAATGCCGCGTCGGGCCAGGGTGGGGCGTTCAAGCAGGTGGGGGCGGTGAAGATCGCCGCCTTCACCGTGGTCAACGCCCTGGGCGTCGTCACCGACCGAGACGGCAATGTCGTCGCCTGCCACAAGGACAAGGATTGGCCCAAGGTGCTGAAGGCCGCCGATCTAGTGCAGGGCATGCCCGCCAGCCGCAAGCCCGACTGGAAGGGCCTGGCCACTGGCAAGGATGAACGCCGCAACACCACCGTGTCGCTGGTCGTCACCAACCAGAAGCTGGACCAGGCGGAACTGGAGCGGCTGGCCGTGCAGGTCCATACCTCCATGGCGCGCGGGCTGCAGCCGTTTGCCACGATCTTCGACGGCGACGTGCTGTACGCCGTCTCGACGGCGGAGATCGAGGAGGCCCAGGGCCTGCCCTCCTTCGACCTGTCCACCGTGGCGGGGGAGGTGATGTGGGATGCCATCCTGTCATCGGTGCCCGAGCAGCCCGTGGCACCAAAGCCGGCGCGCAAGCCGGTGCTGAAGCCCGAGGCCGTGGCGGCACTGGCCGGCGATTATGTGTTCTCCGGCCATGTGAAGGTCACGGTGACCGCAGAGGGCGACAGGCTCTACGCCCAGGCCACGGGTGAACGCCCGGCCTTCGCCATCAAGAAGGATGCGAAGGTGGAATTGCTGCCGGTATCGGCGACGGATTTCACCATCCCCGGCCGTTATCCGCTGACGGCGCGGTTCGCCGAACAGGGTGTGCTGGTGCTGAACCCCGGACATCTGGAGCAGGTGGGGCGGCGGTGACGGGCGGGAACACGGTCATGAACACGCCCTTCGATCCCCCCGACATGTCTACTGCCGAACGTGTGCGCCGGGCCTATTCCGGGGCGCTGGCCCCCGACCGGATGGCGCAGACCCTGCGCCAGGGTGACCGGCTGTTCGCCACGCGCCGGGTATCGGCGGGGCTGGTCGCGTCAGTGCTGCCACAGCGGTCGGTGGATTTCGACAAGCTGCGATTCACCAGCGGCGGGCGCATTGTCGATCTCTATGATTATCTTTCCGCCAACCGCGTGGCGGGGCTGATGATCATTCAGGATGGTGCGGTAGCGCTGGAGACCTACCAATTGGGCAACCATGTGGAGACGCGGTGGCTGTCCATGTCCATGGCCAAGTCGGTCAGCACCACCCTGGTGGGGGTGGCCGTGCAGGACGGGCTGATCGGGTCGCTGGACGAGAATGTCGCCGATTACGTTGTCCCACTACGCGGCAGCGCCTATGACGGCGTGCCCATCCGCGACGTGCTGCAGATGACGTCCGGCGTGGCCTTCCATGAGGATTACGGCGACCCGGCGTCCGACCGCCGCCGCATGCTGGAGGCCCAGATCGATCAGGTGCCCGGCGCCATCCTGGCGCATCTGGCGGAGATGCCCAAGGCGGGGCCGCCGGGCAGCATCTTCAACTATTCCACCGGCGAGACCCATGTGGTCGGTGCCCTGGTCCAGGCCGCCACCGGCCGGTTCCTGTCCGATTATCTGGCGGAGAAGATCTGGCGGCCCTGCGGCATGGAGCAGGACGCCGCCTGGTGGCTGGAAGCGCCGGGCGAACTGGAGGTGGCGGGGTCCGGCCTGCATGCGTGCCTGCGCGACTTCGCCCGCTTCGGCCTGTTCATGCTGGATGACGGTGTCGTCCAAGGGCGGCGCGTCCTGCCGGAAGGCTGGGTGGATGAGGCGACGAAGCCCCGGCAACTCGCCGGCCAGCGCCTGGATTACGGTTACATGTGGTGGCCGCAGCCGGGGAGCGATGGCGCCTTTACCGATCGTGCCTACCGGGCCGGCGGCATCTTCGGCCAGTATATCTATGTGAACCCGGCCCGCCGGCTGGTGGTGGCGGTCAATTCCGCCCGGTCCAAGCCCAAGGGCGCGGAAGCCATTCCCGATCTGGATTTCTTCAATGCCGTCGCGGCGGCCTTCGCCAAGGATGATCGATGAGCGACAGCACCGCACGCCTCTCTCCTCTGGTTCCCGCCGGCAGCTTTTTCGGCCATCCCAAGGGGCTGGCCTATATCGTGTTCACCGAGGCGTGGGAGCGGTTCTCCTTCTACGGCATGCAGGCCTTGCTGGTGCTCTACATGGCCGGATACCTGTTCCAGCCGGGGGCGGTGGATCAGGTGGCGGGGTTCCATCCGTTCCGCGCGGTGGTGGAGGGCATCTTCGGCCCGCTCTCCACCCAGGCATTGGCGACGCAGGTCTTCGGGCTTTATGGCGGCCTGACCTATCTGACGCCGATCTTCGGCGGGCTGATCGGTGACCGGTGGGTCGGCCGGCGCCGCGCGGTGGCGCTGGGGGCCGGGCTGATGGCATTCGGCCATTTCGTCATGGCGTTCGAGGCGGCGTTCCTGCTGGCCCTGCTCTGTCTGGTGCTGGGCTGCGGGCTGCTGAAGGGCAATCTGGCGGCCCAGGTCGGTGCCCTTTATGACCGCACTGACAGCAAGCGCGACGCCGCCTTCTCGCTTTATTACATGGCCATCAATCTGGGGGCCTGTCTGGCGCCGCTGGTCTGCGGCACGCTGGGGGAGATCTATGGCTGGCATTACGGGTTCGGGGCGGCCGGCATCGGCATGCTGATCGGGCTGGTGATCTATCTGGCCGGCAAACACCACCTGCCGCCGGACGAGATCGTCAGGGCCGACACACCGCGCGCCAGCCTGACCGCCAAGGACCGCCACGTCATCCTGGCCCTGCTGCTGGTGCTGCTGACCGCCACCCTGTTCTGGACGGTGCAGACCCAGGTCTGGACCACCTATGTGCTGTGGCTCCGTGACCGAGTGGACCGTGACCTGTTCGGGTTCGACCTGCCCATCACCTGGTTCCAGTCGGTGGACACGCTGGCCGTGCTGGCGCTAGCCCCGGTCAGCCTGGTCATCTGGCGCCGGCTGGCCAGGCGGCGGGCGGAGCCGGGCGATCTGGGCAAGCTGATCATCGGCTATGCCCTGTTCGCCGCCGCCTGCCTGTGGCTGGCCTTGTCGGAGCTGGCAAATGGCGGGGAGGGGCGCATCGCCGTCATCTGGCCCATCCTGTTCCATTTCATCTGCGCGTCGGGGTACCTGCATGTTGCCCCCATCGCGCTGGCCCTGTTCACCCGCAGTGGCCCGCCCTCGATCAACGCCATGATGGTCGGCGTCTATTACCTCTCCATCTTCGGCGGCTCCATCGCCAGCGGCTGGTTGGGCCGTTTCTATGAGGCGATGAGCCCGGCCGGCTTCTGGACCCTGCATGCCGCCATCGTCGGTGCCGGGTCGGTCACCATCCTGCTGCTGAAGCGGCCGTTGGGCCGCGTGCTTGCCCGATAAGGAAAAAGCCCATGAACATCCGCAACCACGACATCGCGGCGCTGCGCCGCCTGGACGTCGCGCACCATCTGCCGGCCCAGCAGGATTACAAGCTGATCCGCGACATGGGCGGCAGCCGCATCATCACCCGGGCCGAGGGGGCGACCATCATCGATGGCGATGGCAACCGCATCCTGGACGCCATGGCCGGCCTATGGTGCGTGCAGGTGGGCTATGGGCGCGAGGAACTGGCCAAGGCAGCCTACGACCAGATGCGCGAACTGCCCTATTACAACAGCTTCTTCAAGACCGCCCCGGTGCCCACGGTGGAACTGGCCGCCCGTCTGGCCGGCCTGCTGGGTCCCGCCCTGCCGCACATCTTCTTCAACAATTCCGGGTCGGAGGCGATCGACACCATCATCCGCCTGGTCCGCCATTACTGGAGCGTGAAAGGAGAGCCGGCGCGCCAGATCATCATCGCCCGCGACAATGCCTATCACGGCTCCACCATCGCCGGGGTCAGCCTGGGCGGCATGGGGCCGATGCGGGCCCAGGGCGGGCCGCTGCTGCCGGGCTTCAGCCATATCATGCAGCCCTACCCGTTCAATGAGGGGTTCGGGGAGGGTGAGGATGCCTTCTGCGCCCGCGCCGTCGCGGCACTGGAGGCCCGCATCCTGGAACTGGGGCCGGAGAACGTCGCCGCCTTCATCGGGGAACCGGTGCAGGGTGCCGGCGGCGTCATCATCCCGCCCGCCGGATACTGGCCACGTATCGAGGCCGTGTGCCGCAAATACGGCATCCTGCTGGTCTGCGACGAGGTGATCTGCGGTTTCGGCCGGTTGGGTAGCTGGTTCGGCTTCCAGCATTACGGCGTGACGCCGGATATCGTCTCCATGGCCAAGGGCCTGTCGTCGGGTTATGTCCCCATCTCCGCCGTGGGCGTGGCTGGGCATATCGTGGAGACGCTGCGCGAGGCCGGCGGCGCCTTCATCCATGGCTACACCTATTCCGGCCACCCGACGGCCGCCGCCGTGTCGCTGGCCAATATCGACATCATCGAGCGCGAAGGGCTGGTGGCCCGCACCCGTGACGAGACGGGGCCGTATCTGGCCGCGGCGCTGCAGCGTCTGGCCAACCATCCGCTGGTGGGGGAGGTGCGGTCCATCGGCCTGCTGGGGGCGGTGGAGATCGTGGCCGAGAAAGGCACCAACCGCCGCTTCGGCGGCAAGGAGGGCAAGGCCGGCCCCATCGTCCGCGACATCTGCATCGACAAGGGCGTCATGGTGCGCGCCGTGCGCGACACGCTGGTGATGAGCCCGCCCTTGACCGTCACCCTGGCGGAGATCGACCGCATCGTCGCGGTGATCGGCGAGGCGCTGGAAGCGGGGGCCGCGGCACTGGCGGCGATCGAGCCGGCATGAGGGGCCATGGTGACCTGAAGTCACCAACCCCGTCCTCATTGGCATCTGTTTGCGCACCGCAATATCGCGTCATCATCCGGGTGAAGAGATGTCCGTGGCCGGTTGGGCCGAACGCGACGTCCCGCCAATAACAAATTCTGAACAGGGGTATCCTCATGACTGTCATCGACAGGAACCTGTCGCGCGGCCGGCTGTTGCGGGCCACTTCCCTTGCAACCCTCATGGTTGCTGCCGCACCGCCCGCCGCCCTGGCGCAAACCGTGGCCACCGCGTCCGACGGGCAGCGGGTGATGCTGGAGGAGATCATCGTCACGGCCAATCGCCGGGCCGAGCGGCTGCTGGAGGTGCCGGCCTCCATCGCCGCCTACAGCCAGGAGAAGATGGACGATCAGGGCGTGCGCCAGATCGAGGACATCACCCGCCTGACGCCGGGCCTGAATTTCACCCGTCAGAATTATTTCAGCGGGTCGAACACCAACATCTCCATCCGTGGCATCCAGTCCAATGACGGGGCGGCCACCACCGGCATCTATATCGATGACGTGCCCATCCAGGTGCGCGCGCTGGGCTTCTCCTCGGCCAATGTCTATCCCAAGGTCTTCGATCTGGAGCGGGTGGAGGTGCTGCGCGGGCCGCAGGGCACTTTGTTCGGCGCGGGGGCGGAAGGTGGTGCCGTCCGCTTCATCACCGGCCAGCCCGACCTGGACGACCAGAAGCTCTATGGCCGGTCCGAGGTTGGTTTCACCAGGAATGGCGCCCCCAGCTATGAGGCGGGTGTGGCCGTCAGCACGCCGGTGCAGGAGGGCAAGCTGGCCTTCCGTGGCTCCGCCTGGTACCGCCGCGATGGTGGCTGGGTCGACCGCATGAACCCGGAAACCAATGCCCGGGCCGACAAGAATGCCAACAGCCAGGACAGCAAGGCCGCCAAGGTTGCCCTGACCTGGGCGCCGACGGAAACGCTGCGCATCACGCCGGCCCTTTACTATCAGGACATCGATATCGACGACACGACCGGCTATTGGGAAAGCCTGTCGAATCCCGGCGATGGCGTGTACCGCACCGGCTATGCCCTGGCCCAGCCGCAGCATGACCGTTACTACCTGCCGTCGCTGACCATCAATGCCGATTTCGGCGCCGTCTCCCTCACGGCGGTCACCGCTTATTTCGACCGTGATCAGGACGAGGTGCGCGACTACACCAATTTCGACAGCGAGATCGCCATTTCCGGCCCTTACGTCACCCTGCCGGGCCAGAAGGCACCGGGCTTCTTCGGCGAACGCCAGAAGAATTTCAGCCAGGAGGTGCGGTTGCAATCGAACGAGGGCGACGGGCCGCTGACCTGGGTCGTGGGGGGCTTCTACAGCCATGAGAAGCAGCAATCCACGCAGGTCAACCAGGACAGCTATATCGACCAGCTGATCCGCAATGCCACAGGCGGTGCCTTCAACGTCGCCTCCTGGTTCGGCGCACCGATGCTGCCGGGCGATTACCTCTATGACAGCACGACGCGGTCGAAGACGGAGCAGATCGCTGGTTTCGGCCAGATCGATTACGCCTTCACCGAGAAGCTGAAAGCCACCATCGGCCTGCGCGTGGCACATCTGAAGATCAATCATGCCCAGGATGCGGCGGGGCCGTTCGTGGGCGGCACGCTGCAAAGTGAGGGGTCGACATCGGAAACCCCGGTGACGCCGAAATTCGGCCTGACCTACCAGGTCGATCCCGACATCATGGTCTATGCCTCGGCCTCCAAGGGCTTCCGTGCCGGCGGGGCGCAGACGGCGGTACCGCCCAGCTTCTGCGGCACCGATCTGGCCAGCCTGGGCATGACCAGCTCCCCCACCTCATACGACAGCGACAGTGTCTGGTCGTACGAGGCGGGAACCAAGGGCACCCTGCTCGGTGGCCGCGCCACGGCGGAGGCCAGTGGCTATTACATTGAATGGAAGAATGTGCAGCGCTCGGTCTGGCTGCCGACCTGCGGGTCCAGCTTCATCAACAATTCCGGCTCGATCACTTCGCAAGGGTTCGATTTGTCCCTGCAGGGCCGGGTGACGGATGATCTGAGCCTGGGTGTGGTGCTGGGTTACAACGATGCCAGCTTCGACCAGACGGTGCTGGGCGGGGCGGGTGCCGTGCTGGCGGAGAAGGGGGAGGCCGCCTTTGACGGGCCGCGCTTCACGCTGACCGTGACCGGCCAGTATGATTTCATCGTGGCTGGTGACCGCGACGCCTATGCAAGGTTCGACTACACCTTCTCCAGCAAGGCGCCGCTGGACAATCCCAATGTCTATTCCTACGACCCGGTGCTGACCAACGCGCCGGTGGTCAATCAGGTGAATGTCCGGGTGGGGGTGAAGTTCGACGGGCTGGACCTGTCGGTTTTCGCCAACAACCTGACCAACAGCCACCCGGAACTGGGCCGCTTCCACCATTTCTACGGCTCGGCCCTGACCACCAACGCCACCTTGCGGCCGCGCACCCTGGGTGTGACGGGGACGTACCGGTATTGATGGGTATTGCTGACGGCCGGCACGGAAGTGCCGGCCGAAGGCTTCACTCCACCGGTACCTCGTCGGCACCATCCAGGTTGTCGACGCATTTGGGACGCATCACCAGATACAGCACGACGATGCCGACCAGCAGGCCGACAGCCAGGGCCGGTGCCCGCCAGTCGCCGGTGACCAGGCGGTTGCAGAACATCAGCGCGCAGATCAGCGCACCACCGACCGGCACGAAGGACGGCACCTCGAACGCCCCCTTCGCCTCCCCCTGCCGCCGCTTCAGCACCAAGAGCGCGATATTGACGATGGTGAACACGGCCAGCAGCAGCAGCACGGTGGCCGATGCCAGCTGCGCGATGTCGCCCGACAGCATCAGTGCCGTGACGATCAGCAGCAATGCCGCGATGGCCACATGCGGCGTGCGGCGGCGGGCATGCACCCGGCACAGCGGCTTGGGCAGCAGTTCCAGCTTGGCCATGCCATAGGCCAGGCGCGAGGCCATGATGTAATTCAGCAGGGCCGTGTTGGACACGGCGAACACCGTGATCACCACGAAGATGGCGCCGGGAATCCAGGGGGCGGCGCGGTGCACCACCTCCACCAGCGGGCCCGATGCCGTAGCCAGTTCCTGCCACGGCACGACGGAGACGGCGGTGACGGCCACGGCCAGATAGATGATGGTGGCGGACACCATGGCGATGATGATGGCCCAGGGCAAGGTGCGCTGCGGGTCCTTCACCTCTTCGGCCACGTTGAACGTGTCCTCGAACCCGATGAAGCTGAAGAAGGTCAGCACGGCGCCCTGCAGGATCATGGCGGCATCGATCCCGCCCGACGAAGGCGGCACCTCCAGCAGGTCGACCCCGCCCCAATAGGGGATGCCGACGGCGATGACGATCAGCAGGCCGCCGGCCTCCATCGCCGTGCAGGCCATGTTGACCCACATGCTTTCCTTGATGCCGCGATAGACGATGCCGGCGATCAGCAGCAGGAAACCCAAAGCCAGCGGCAGTACCGGCACCCCGTCGAACAAGGGCAGGCGGGTCATCGTCTCCGCCACCACCCGGCTTTGCGTGGCGACCGACGTCAGGCCGGATGCCATCACCGTCAGCCCCACCAGGTAGGTCAGCAGCGGCAGCCCATAGGCGCGCTGGGTGACATAGGCCGCACCGCCGGCGCGCGGATAACGGGAACCAAGCGAGGCGTAGGACAGGCCGGTCAGCAGGGCCGCCACCATTGAGACCAGGAAGGCCAGCCAGACGGCGTTGCCCATCTCCCCCGCCGCCTTGCCGATCAATCCATAGATGCCGGCGCCCAGCATGCTGCCCAGGCCGTAAAGCGCCAGTTGCGGAAGGTTGACGTTGCGCGCCAGTGTCGGTTCGCGCTGCGTCTGGTCCGTCATTCACTCTCTCCTGCTGCCCCGCCGCCGGAAATCGCGGCCCCCGCCGTTAATCTAGAGCAGTTTACGGTTGACCGTAAACTGCTCCGGCGGCGACTGCCGCCGCGCCCGCTCGTGCGGGCGTGTCGCCCAAGCCGCGGATGCGGCGCCGGCGCTTGAGGAGCTTGGAAAAGCTAGACTTGTCTAGCGTGACGGCTGGGCATTAACCAGTTCGGCGACGAACCTTTCCGCCTTCTTTTGCTTGGATATTTTGGCCTTGGCCTGTTGGGCCTCGGCCTGCTGGGCGGCATCGACCTGCGGGTCGGTGTCGCTGAAGGATGGCGAGTGGATCAGCACGGCCACCACGAGGGCCGATGCGATGATGGCGGCGATACAGGGCTGGCCGCAGATGCCTTCCTTCCTTTCCTGGGTGGACATGATGTCTCTCCCGATCGGGTGACGATAAGTGGGGGCCGTTATGGCACCCCTGTCATCGGCAACGCGTCGTGGGGCCCAATGTGCCGTGACAATGCCGGGGCCAAAAACAAAAAGACCGGTTTCGACAGCGTCGAAACCGGTCTTTTGAATGGTCGGAGTAAGAGGATTCGAACCTCCGGCCTCTGCCTCCCGAAAGCAGCGCTCTACCAGGCTGAGCTATACTCCGTCACATATTCCGCAACCGCGCGCCGCAGGGCGTCGTTTGCGTGGGCGGCTGTATAGCGTCATCGAACGGCCCATGCAAGCACTAGATCGCACTTTGCTGTCCCCGTCGCGCCGCATGGCAGCCGCGCGCCCGTCACCCCCGCCGGCGGACATGAAAAGGGCCGGGTGGTCTCCCATCCCGGCCCTTTCAACAGTGTCCTGGCGGTCGGGGTCAGTAGTCCCGGTCCACCACGAATTCCAGCACGTCCAGCAGGGCGCGCTTCACCGGGCTGGCCGGGAACAGGCCCAGCGCGTCGCGGGCCACCGACACATAGTGCCGGGCGCGTTCCACGCTGTCATGCAGCGCATTGTGGCGGTTCATCAGGGCGATGGCCTTGTCCAGGTCGCCCTCGCCCTGATCCAGATCCTCCATGGTCCGGCGCCAGAAGGTCCGTTCCTCATCATCGCCACGGCGGAAAGCCAGGACGATGGGCAGGGTGATCTTGCCCTCGCGGAAATCGTCGCCGATGGTCTTGCCCAGCCGCGCCTGGGCGGCCGAATAATCCAGCACGTCGTCGACCAGCTGGAAGGCGATGCCCAGGTTCAGGCCGTAGGAGCGCAGCGCCTCCTCCTCCGCCGCCGAACGGCCGGCCACGACGGCGCCGATGCGGCAGGCGGCGGCGAACAGTTCCGCCGTCTTCGCCTTGATCACTTCCAGATAGGCTTCCTCGCTCGTCTCCGTATCGTTGGAGGTCATGAGCTGGAGAACCTCGCCCTCGGCGATGACGGCGGATGCGTTGGACAGGATGCGCAGCACGTCCAGCGATCCCGCCTCCACCATCACCTGGAAGGCGCGGGAGAACAGGAAGTCGCCGACCAGCACGGAGGATTTGTTGCCATAGACGGCATTGGCGCTGGCCTGGCCGCGACGCAGGTCGCTTTCATCCACCACATCGTCATGCAGCAGGGTGGCGGTGTGGATGAATTCCACACAGGCCGCCAGCGGCTTGTGGGTCTCCCCCTGGTACCCGCACATCTTGGCGGCGGCCAGGGTCAGGACGGGGCGCAGACGCTTGCCGCCGCTGGCGATCAGGTAACCGGCCAGCTGCGGGATCAGCGCCACGGGCGACTGCATCCGGTCGACAATGATCTCGTTCACGTCGGCCAGATCCTGGGCCACCAGGGCCACAAGATTGTCGAGCGCGTTGGTTTCCGGCTTCCGGCGCTTGGGATCGAGGGTGGTCACGGTGGCCACGGGTCAAGGCTCCATCGCGAGAAGACGGCAAAAGACGACAAGCCCGGTTGACGGGCCTGGGGATCGCGGGGGAGCATAGCGGGGAAGGCTGCCGGGTCAAGGCCCAGCCGTGCCCGTGCGGGGCATGTCCGCCTTGAAACTCCATGAGGATAGGTCACGGATGCAGCCGCTGATCCGCAGCAACGACCCGGTTGAACTGAGTTTTGCGCAATCGGTCCTGGCCGATGCCGGCATCCATTGCGTGGTTCTGGACCAGCATACCTCGGTACTGGAGGGCAGCATCGGGGCGATTCCCCGCCGGCTCTGCGTCGTGGATGAAGATTTGGTGACGGCGCGCGCGCTGCTGCGTGAGGTCGGATTGACGGTGATGGCGTGACCGGTTGCGTGGATATCGATCGCACACCCCTGCTGGGGGGGCGCGTCACTTTGTTCCAGCCGCAGAAGGGCTATCGCGCCGCCATCGACCCGGTGCTGCTGGCGGCATCGGTGCCGGCTGTAGCGGGCGATGCGGTGCTGGAACTGGGCTGCGGCACGGGGGCGGCACTGCTGTGTCTGGCGGCACGGGTGCCGGGTCTGGCCGTCACAGGGCTGGAAATCCAGCCATTGGCTGCCGACCTCGCCCGGCGGGGAGCGGTGGAAAGTGGGCTGGTGGATCGGGTGGCGGTGCTGGAGGGCGATGTGGCCGCCCCGCCGGCCGACCTGCGGCTGAACGGTTTCGATCATGTCCTGTCCAACCCGCCCTTCTGGCCCGCCGGCCGGCACACGCCATCGCCCAGCGGACACAAGGCCGGCAGCCATGGCGAGGGGGCGGGGGACCTGGAGGGATTCGTGCGCGCATCCCTGCGCCTGCTGAAAAGCCGAGGGCGCTTGACCCTGATCTATCCGGCCGAACGGCTGGACCATCTGCTGTCGCTGCTGACGGGGCGGTTCGGGGATATCAGGGTGTTGCCGCTATGGCCGCGTGCGGGCGTGCCGGCCAAGCGGGTGATTGTCACAGCCAGGCGCGATGCGAAGGGGCCCTTGGTGCTGCTGCCGGGGCTGGTCCTGCATGGGGACGGGCAGGGATATACGCCGCCGGTGGAGGCGATTCTGCGTGATGGGGCAGCGTTGGAACTGTAGAGGTGCCGTAGGTCAGGTCGAGCGAAGCGAGCCCTGACAGCATCGCTATAAAGCCTTTTCAGTCAGGGCTCGCTTCGCTCGACCTGACCTACGAATGCTGTGCACGCTAATAATAGAGTGCGTATTTGGCCAGGATGCGGTCGGCGGTGCCGTCGTCGCGCAGGCTTTGCAGGGCGCTGCGCAGGGTGGCGGCCAGGGTCGGGTCGCAGTCGCGTGAACAGCCCAGCTGGATCTGGTCGACGCTGACCGGGTCACCGATGATCAGCGCCTCATGCCGCCCCTCCCGCTGCCAGCGCCAGCGGATTTGCTGGGTACCGCTGTACCAGCCATCGACCCGGCCGGTCGCCAGCATTTCCGCCTCCCGCGTGCCCAAAGGCGTGGTGACGATCAGTTCGGCCGGATAGCCCATATCGCGCAATTGCTGGTCCTGGGCGCTGCCGGCGCCGACCACCAGGGTGCGGCGTTCGGCCATGGCCTGTTCCAGGCTGTCGATGCGGTATTTCAGGCTGGCGATGGAGCGTTCGATACGGCAGATCGGGCCGATCCAGGTGAATTTTTCGGCGCGGGACGGCAGCAGGGTCAGGGGTGCGATCAGCATGTCCTTGCCGCTGGTCACCATTTCCTGCGCCCGTCGCCAGGGGAGGAAGCTGACCTTGGGCGTCAGACCCGCACGCTCCGTCGCGGCCATTACCAGGGCCAGTACCGCCCCCGGTTCGTCGGTATTGTCCATGGCCATGGGCGGGGTGTGGACGGCCATCAGATCGATGGTCGGTTGCTCCGCATGCGCGCAGAACGCCCCCACATGCACCGACAGCAGGCTGCAGAGCGCAGCCAGTGCATATATCAATGGTCGGGTTGTGGATCGGACATTCGGCATAGCAAGTAAGTTGCGCCCGACCGGTGGCCGGGTCAAATGCTGAAGCGATTCTTTCGTATGGGGTGGGGCTACCGCAGCGGGACCATCGCCCCCATCTGTCCTTCATGCCCCCACGGAGGATGTTGACGCCCATGATCCGCCGCCTCAGGAAATTCGCCGGCCTGCCCGTTTCCCCGCTGGTATCCGTGCTGCGCCTGTCGGGAACCATCGGCGGGGGACGCAAGGGATTGTCGCTGGAGACGCTGGCCGACGATATCGACCGGGCCTTCGCCCCCGACGGTCAGGTGGCCGTGGCCCTGTCGATCAATTCCCCTGGCGGATCGCCGGTGCAATCGGCGCTGATCGCCCGGCGCATCCGGGCGCTGGCGGTGGAGAAATCATTGCCCGTCCTGGCTTTTGTCGAGGATGTGGCGGCCAGTGGCGGTTACTGGCTGGCGGCGGCGGCCGACGAGATCACGGCGGATGAATGTTCCATCATTGGGTCGATCGGCGTGGTATCTGCCGGGTTCGGCTTCACCGGCCTGATCGACAAGCTGGGCGTGGACCGCCGTGTCCACACGGCCGGCACGTCGAAGGGCATGCTGGACCCGTTCCAGGCGGAAAAGCCCGATGAGGTGGCGCATCTGAAGGGGTTGCAGGCTGACATGCATGCCGCCTTCAAGCAGTGGGTGCGCGACCGGCGCGGTTCCCGCCTGACGGCGCCGGAAACGGAACTGTTCGAAGGGGCGTTCTGGACCGGGCGCCGGTCGCTGGAACTGGGGCTGGTGGACCGGCTGGGCGATCTGCGCGGCACGCTGCGCGAACGGTTCGGGGACAAGGTACAGATCCGTCTGGTCAATCCGCCGCGCCGGCCGGGGCTGGGTCGGCTGATCGGGTTGGATGCGCGGGCACTGGCGGATGGGGTGGCGGATACCATGGCCGAACGGGCGGCCTTCGCGCGGTTCGGCCTGTGATTTCGCTTGCCGATCCTGTCGGCTTAACCCACTTTCGGGACCCATGATCTCCTTGTCGAAAATCATCACCCTGGTCGGCATCCTGGCCATTGTCTGGTTCGCCTTCCGCCTGCTGGGCAAGGTCCAGCGCCAGCGGGAAGAGGCGTTGCGCCGCCATGGCGGGCGCCGGGCCAATCCCAAGGGCACCACCAACGGCCGCAAGGCCGAACCGGCCGTCGATGCCCAGGACATGGCGAAATGCCCCGTCTGCGGCGTCTATACGACGTCCGATGGCGGTCGCTGTGGCACCCCGGGCTGCCCCGGTTGAACCCCGATTGAACATTGTTCGTGTGCGCGCCGTCACGGACGGCGGTTTCGCCATCCGGTAACTTCGTTGTGGGTAGGTAAGACGTGGCGGAGACAATCCGCCCCTATGCGCCCGCACGGGGAAACGATAAGATGCGCGCATCATGACGCACGCCACCGAAACGAACGCCGGCCATACCGACATACGGGCCGGCGATTGGATCGACCGCTACCTGCCGGTGGCGTGGCGGCCCTATGCGCGTCTGGCCCGGCTGGACCGGCCGATCGGCACCTGGCTGCTGCTGCTGCCCTGCTGGTGGTCCATCGCCTTGGCCGCACCGGCCGGCGGCTGGCCCGATATCTGGCTGATGGCCCTGTTCGGCATCGGTGCCGTGGTCATGCGCGGGGCCGGCTGCACCATCAATGACATCCTGGACCGCCACCTGGACGCCAAGGTGGAGCGCACCAAGGTTCGTCCCATCCCCAGCGGCCAGGTCAGTGTGACCAAGGCCATCGCCTTCCTGGTGGCGCAGCTGCTGGTGGGCCTGGTCATCCTGTTGCAGCTGAACGGATTCGCCATCGCGCTGGGGGCGGCATCGCTGCTGCTGGTCGGCACTTATCCGCTGATGAAGCGCATCACCTGGTGGCCGCAGGCCTTCCTGGGCCTGACCTTCAACTGGGGGGCGCTGCTGGGCTGGGCTGCGGTGCGCGGCGATCTGGGCTGGCAGCCGATCCTGCTCTATGCCGGCGGTATCCTGTGGACGCTGGGCTATGACACGATCTATGCCCATCAGGACCGCGACGATGATGCCCATGTCGGCATCAAGTCCACGGCGCTGCTGTTCGGCAATGATTCGCGGCGCTGGGTCGGCGGCTTCTATGCCGGGGCCTTCGTGCTGTGGCTGCTGGCGCTGGAGCCCACGGGGATGTTCTGGGGCATCGCCGTGCCGCTGCTGGTCACCGGCGCCCTGATGGTCATGCAGGTGCGCGGTTGGGATATGAACGATCCGGCCGACAGTCTGGCGCAGTTCAAGGCGGCGCGTTTCGTGGGCATGGCCCTGCTGGTCGCCATCATCATCGGCATCGCCAGCCTGCCACCCGCCCCGCATGGCGGCGGCGGTTACGCCCCCGGCGGCGGCCGTGGCCTGCCCAAGCCCTATATACAGCAGCCGATGCTGCAACTTGCCGATCTTGCCCTCACCCCCGGCCAGCGCTGATCCCACCATCTTCATCCAGGCCCATACCGCGCCGGCACCCGTGCCGCTGCGCCCCGATATCATGCTGTGGCAGGCGACGGAGATCACGCCCATCTGGCGGGCCACGGCCGACTGGCTGGAGGCCAATGGTGTACCGCCACCCTTCTGGGCTTTTCCCTGGGCCGGCGGGCAAGCGGTGGCCAAGTTGATCCTGGATGATCCGTCCTGGGTGGCGGGCAAGCGCGTGGTGGATTTCGCCGCCGGTTCCGGCCTGATCGCCATCGCCGCCATGAAGGCGGGGGCGGTGCGGGTCACGGCGCTGGATATCGATCCCTTCGCCAAGGCGGCCACAGACCTGAATGCCGCGATGAACGAGGTCATTGTTGAGGCCGTCACGGCGGACATGATCGGTCGGCCGCTGCCCGATACCGACATCCTGCTGGCGGGGGACGTCTGTTACGAACGGCCTTTCGCCGAGGCGGCGCTGGTCTGGTTCCGCGATCTGGCTCGGGCCGGGGTGACCGTGCTGGTGGGCGATCCGGGCCGGGCCTATCTGCCGTCGCAGGGGCTGGAGAAGGTGGCCACATATCAGGTGCCGACCTCCACGGAGCTGGAGGACCGCGACATCCGGACCACCGATGTCTGGCGGGTGCCCGCTTGACCCGGCGGGCCCCGACGCCGATGTTACGCCCGACCCGATACCGGAACCCCCGAAGGCGCCATCATGCCCTATGCCTCGCTGCGTGACTTCATCGCCCGCCTGGAACAGGAGGGGCGGCTGGTGCGCGTGACGGAGCCGGTCTCCACCGAGCTGGAGATGACGGAGATCCATACCCGCCTGCTGGCGGAAAAGGGGCCGGCCGTGCTGTTCGAGAATGTGATCAAGGCGGATGGCACGAAAAGCGCCATGCCGGTGCTGATCAACCTGTTCGGCACGGTGGAGCGCGTGGCCTGGGGCATGGACCGGGAACCGCACCAGTTGCGCGAGGTGGGGGAGACGCTGGCCTTCCTGAAGCAGCCGGAGCCGCCGCGGGGGCTGCGCGAGGCGTTCGCCATGCTGCCGCTGGCCAAACAGGTCATGGCCATGCGGCCGGGGTCGGTGTCCAGGGCGCCGTGCCAGGAAGTGGTGCTGACCGGTGAGGATATCGACCTGTCGATCCTGCCCATCCAATCCTGCTGGCCGGGGGAGCCGGCGCCGCTGATCACCTGGCCGCTGGTGGTCACAAAGGGGCCGGGGGAGGCCCGAGAGGATAATTTCAACCTGGGCATCTACCGCATGCAGGTGCTGGGCAAGAACAAGACCATCATGCGCTGGCTGAAGCATCGCGGTGGGGCGTTGCATCATCAGCGCTGGAAACAGGCGGGCAAGCGCGAGCCGCTGCCGGCCGCCGTGGTGCTGGGGGCCGATCCGGGCACCATCCTGGCCGCCGTGACGCCAGTGCCGGAGACCCTGTCGGAATACCAGTTCGCCGGCCTGCTGCGCGGGAAGAAGGTCGATCTGGTCGATTGCAGGACCGTGCCGCTGAAGGTGCCGGCGACGGCGGAGATCGTGCTGGAAGGCTATGTCAGCCTGGACGAATATGCCGATGAGGGGCCGTATGGCGACCATACCGGCTATTACAACTCGGTCGAGCCGTTTCCGGTGTTCACCGTCACGGCCATCACCATGCGCCGGGACCCGATCTATCTTTCCACCTTCACCGGCCGTCCGCCGGACGAGCCCAGCGTGCTGGGCGAAGGGTTGAACGAGGTGTTCATTCCGCTGTTGCAGCAGCAATTCCCGGAGATCGTGGATTTCTGGCTGCCGCCGGAGGGCTGTTCCTACCGCATCGCCGTGGTGTCGATGAAGAAGGCCTATCCCGGCCATGCCAAGCGCGTGATGATGGGTGTGTGGTCCTTCCTGCGCCAGTTCATGTACACGAAATGGGTCATCGTCGTGGATGACGACATCAATGCGCGCGACTGGAAGGATGTGATGTGGGCCGTCAGCACCCGCATGGACCCGGTCCGTGACATCACCATGATCGAGGGCACGCCCATCGATTACCTGGATTTCGCCAGCCCGGAGAGTGGCCTGGGCGGCAAGGTCGGCATGGACGCTACCAACAAGCTGCCCCCAGAGACGCACCGCGAATGGGGCGAGAAGCTCTATATGGACCAGGGCGTGGTCGACAAGGTCAGCGACATGTGGGGCCGTCTGGGCCTGCCGGGGTCGGGCAAGCCGATCTGGAAGTGAGCGGTAAGGCTGCCGATCCCCTCAATCCGCCATCTCCACCCGGATGTTGATCATCTCCTGCTTGTTGTCCAGGAACAGCCTGGCCAGGCGGGGGTCGAGGTGGGTGCCCGCCACGTCGCCGATATAGGCCAGGGCCTTTTCCATCGGCCACGGATCCTTGTAGGGCCGGTGCGACAGCAGCGCGTCGAACACGTCGCAGACGGCGACCAGCCGTCCCGACAGCGGGATGTCATCGCCCGCCAGGGCATTGGGATAGCCGCTGCCATCCCATTTCTCATGATGGGTCAGCGCCACTTCCGACGCCAGGTCCAGCAGCGGCAGGCCGCTGTCGGCCAGGATTTGCGAACCCAGCGTGCAATGGGTCTTCATGATGGCCCATTCGTCGGGGTCCAGCTTGCCGGGCTTCAGCAGCACACGGTCGGGGATGCCGATCTTGCCGATATCATGCAGCGGCGCGGCGGCGGCCAGCCGTTCGGCGAAATCCCGTCCCTCGCCCGCCAACTCGGCCAGCCGTGACGACAGGCGGCCGATGCGGGCGACATGGCGGCCCGTATCCTCGTCCCGGAATTCCCCGGCATTGCACAGGCGATGAATGATCTCCGCCCGGGTGCGCTCCAGTTCCGCCGTACGCTCGCGCACCAACTGTTCCAGGCGCTTGGACTGCGCCCGCTGGCTGCGATGCAGCATGTGCAGGCGCAGCAGGTTGCGGGCCCGGATCAGCAATTCCCAGTCGGTGAAGGGTTTCAGCACATAATCGATGGCACCCATCTCCAGCGCGCGGCGACGGTTGGCGGCGATATCATGGGCGGTGATGATCAGGATGGGCGGAACCTCGTCCCCCAGCAGGTCGGTCAATTCCGCCATGAAACCCGGCCCGTCCAGGCCCGGCATGCAATAATCCAGCAGGATCAGGTCCGGCGGCGCCAGGCGGCACAGGTTCAAACCTTCTCGCGGATCAGTCGTCGCCGATACATGCGCCAGCCCTGCGCGACGCAACGTGCAGACGAGGTAGTCGACACTGATCTGCATGTCATCAATAACAAGAACACGTGCCGATGACAGGCTGCTATCCACAATCTGGGCGCCTAAATATCCCATTCTTCCATCTCCAACATGGGGAGAAGATCAGGAATGAGCCAGTTCATACAGCTTATTGCTGGTATAAGTTTCTTCAAGGCAACTTACAGAATGTTTGTTGCAGTGAAGCATGAACATGGCATCAGTGACCGCCAACTTTATCCCGCATTGGAGTGCCGTTCAAACGGGTTGTCATCTCCTAAAGTTCATACTACTCCGTGCCGACCCTGGGCATGAGATATAGAGATGCATACAGTAGAAGGCATATGGTCTTCCCATCCCGGATGCTGGCCAGTGCTTCGTCGATACTGATCTCCAGCACACTGATCTCCTCGCCCTCCTCGACATTGCCGCCGCCCGGACCCTGACGATCGTTCGGATGGTAGGGGGCGGCGAAGAAATGCAGCCGTTCGGTCACCGATCCGGGGCTCATGAAGGCATCGAACAGGCGTTGCGGCGTGCCGATCACGTAACCCGTCTCCTCCGCCAGTTCCCGGCGGATACGGTCGGCGGGATCGGCCCCGTCCAGCAGGCCGGCCGGTGCCTCGGTCAGCAGGTCGTCATGACCGTTGACGAAGGCCGGGAACCGGAACTGCCGCGTCAGGACCACGGTGCGGCGGTCGGGATCATACAGCAGGATGGTGGCGCCGTTGCCCCGGTCATAGGTCTCCCGGCTCAGGCGCTGCCAGGTGCCGTCGGCGCGGCGATAATCGAAACGCGTCTTCTTCAGCACATACCAGTCGTCGGACAGCAGGGTCACATCCTGGATGCGGATGCGATCGGCGATGGACATGGGCGTTCTCCGAATAGGTTTCACGCATTATCGTGAAAATTCGTGCAGAGTCACGTATATTCACGCAAGTCACGATGGAGGAACCGGATGCTGACACGGCAGCGCAAGGCGATGATCCTGTCGGCGCTGAAGCGCGACGGGCAGGTGGTGGCCAAGGACTTCGCCCAATCCCTGGGCTTGTCGGAGGATACGGTGCGCCGCGACCTGCGGGAGATGGCGGCCGAAGGGCTTTTGCAGCGGGTGCATGGCGGGGCGCTGCCGGCATCGCCGGCCGTGGCCGATCTGGCGGCCAAGCGCGGCCAGTCACCCGATGCCAAGCGGGCGCTGGGCCTTGCTGCGGCACGGATGATCCGGCCGGGACAGCTGGTCTTCCTGGATGGGGGCACGACCTGCCTGGAATTGGCCCGTGCCCTGCCGGCGGATCTGCGGGCCATGGTCGTCACCCACAGTCCCACCGTCGCCACGGCCCTGATCGATCATCCGTCGGTGGAGGTGGCGTTGCTGGGCGGCCGGCTGTTCAAGCATTCCGGCGTCTGCGTGGGCGCGCAGGTGCTGGACGGCATCCGCCGCTTCCAGGCCGACCTCTATGTCATGGGCGTCACCGGCGTGCATGCCGGCCTGGGCCTGACCACCGGCGACATGGAGGAGGCGGATGTGAAACGTGCCCTGTCGGGTGCCGCGGCGGAGACGCTGGTGCTGGCCACGCCGGAAAAGATAGGGGCGGCGTCGCCGCACATCATCGGGCCCGTCACCATGGCACAGACGCTGATGGTGGCGGGCGCGGTGGGGGAGGGGGCGTTGGACCCGTTCCGCGCCGCCGGCGTGGGGGTGGTGCGGGCGTGAGGGTTACTCGGCCTCGTCCTCTTCCGTCGCGGCGGGGGCCACGCCGCGGAAACCCATGGCCACCAGATAGGTCTCTGAGCTGTCCTGCCGGCTGGCGGCGGGCTTGGCGTGGCGGACGCTGGTGAAGTCCTTCTTCATCTGGGCCAGCAACTCCCGCTCCGCTCCGCCCTGGAACAGCTTGCAGATGAAGGCCCCACCGGGCGCCAGCACTTCGGTGGCGAACTCGTACGCCATCTCCGCCAGGCCCATGATGCGCAGATGGTCGGTCTGGGTGTGGCCGGTGGTGTTGGCGGCCATGTCCGACATCACGATATCGGCCGGACCCTGCAACAGGGCCTTCAGCCGGGCCGGCGCCTCCGGGATGGTGAAATCCATCTGGAAGGTGGTGGCGCCGGGCACGGGGTCCATCTCCAGCAGATCGATGCCGATCACCTGACCCGTGCCGCCCTTGTCGGACTTGGACCGGTCCACGGCGATCTGGGTCCAGCCGCCGGGGGCTGCACCCAGATCGATGATGCGCTGACCCCGCTTCAGGAAGCCGAACTTCTCATCCAGCTGCAACAGCTTGAAGGCGGCACGGCTGCGGAAGCCGCGCTTCTTGGCCTCCGCCACATAGGGGTCGTTCAGCTGCCGTTCCAGCCAACGGGCCGACGACACCGACCGCCGCTTGGCGGTCTTCACGCGCACGGCCTGATTGCGGCCGGTAGGGGTGTTGTCGGAGGGTTTGGACATCGGAAACGCCATCGAACGGGAAACAAGCGGCAAAGATCGCCGCAACCCGCCTTGCTGGCAAGCGGCGGCTCGGCAACCCAGCCCCTATCCGCGCCGCCGTCTATGGCGTGCAGTGGCTGCCAGTTCGCACAGGATGCCTTCGCGCACACCACGGTCGGCGATGCGCAGCTGCTGCACCGGCCATTGCCGCCAGATGGCATCCAGGATGGCGCATCCCGCGACCACCAGATCGGCCCGGTCACGGCCCACGCAGGGCTGTCCGGCCCGGCCCATGTAATCCAGGCCCAGCAAGGTCTCGGAGATCGACCGCGCCTTGTCCCGGTCCAGGAAGGCGCCATCGACGCGGCTGCGGTCGTACCGGGCCAGCCCCATCTGGATGCCGGCCAGCGTGGTGACGGTGCCGGATGCGCCCAGCATCTGCACCCGGCCATCCTCCACCGCCTTGGTGATGCTGTTACGCCCGTCGAAATCACCCAACCCGTCCGCCACCCGGTCCATCATCCGGCGGTAATCGTTGGGGCAGACCCGGTCGCCGCCATAGGTTTCCGTCAGGTTGACCACACCCAGCGGCACGGAAATCTGGTCGATCACGCGGGGCCGTCCGCGCACCAGTTCCGTCCAGATCAGTTCCGTCGACCCACCGCCGATATCGAAGACCAGGGCATAGGGGATGGTGGCGTCCAGCAGGGGGGCGACACCGGCGAGCGCCAGCCGCGCCTCCTCCTTGGGGCTGATGATTTCGATATCCAGGCCCGTCTCGTCCTGCACCCGCCCCAGGAACTCGTCGCAATTGTCGGCGCGGCGGCAGGCCTCGGTCCCCACGGCGCGCAGCAGGCTGACGCCGCGCCGTTCCATCTTGGACCGGCAGACCTTCAGCGCCTGTACCGTGCGCGACATGGCGTCGTCGCACAGCCGGTCGCTGCGCGTCAGCCCCTCGCCCAGGCGGACGATGCGGGAAAAGGCGTCGATGACGCGGAACCCCTCGCGGCAGGGCTTGGCGATCAGCAGCCGGCAATTGTTGGTGCCCAGGTCAAGGGCGGCCAGGACCGGCGCGCGGCTGGCGCAGGCGGCATCCGGGGCGGGGGCTGTCGCCCCACCCGGTGCCGGGTCGACCCCGGCTCTGCCTGCTGCGCCATTATCCACTTCGCCTGGTCCTTGACTTGCTGCCCGTTCCGTCCTGCAACGGATATGGGTGATGTTCAAACTTCCGTCACCCTATCGTAACCGATGGCTGCCCGCCCGCAAGCGCCGTTCAAGCAGCCCATCCAGTTTACTCTTGCGCCCCCAGGCGCCGGGTGCCGCCATGCGGTGGCTGAGCTTACGCGACCACTAGGGTCGCGGGCCGGCGGGAGCATGCCTTCAGCGGCATGCCTGGAAACGCATGCCGTTGGCAGCTTTTATCTTCCATGCATTTTTTTGTGAAGAAAGGGGTTCACAACCCCAAAACCCGGTGCTATAAGCCCGCCCACCCCGACGGAACACGCGGTCGACACCGCGAAACGCCGGATCGGATGGGGGATCGTCTAACGGTAGGACAGCGGACTCTGACTCCGCCAGTCTAGGTTCGAATCCTAGTCCCCCAGCCAACCTTTCCAATGACTTAGCCTTGTAATTCAGCTAAATGGGATGCTCCAGTAAGCACCCAGTAAGCACGGGCGCTTAGATAGGTCGGATTTTTCTGGATCGATGCGCGTATCGAACTTACATGGTCAGGCTCATAACCTGAAGGTCACAGGTTCAAATCCTGTCCCCGCATCCAACACCTAAGGGCCTGATCTCAAACCAAGATCAGGCTCTTTTGCTATCTACGCCAAACGTCAGCTAGAACTCCGCAGGTAACATATAGGTAACAACAGAGAGTGAAAATGGGCGTAAGGAGTGCTGCCGTGATGTGGTCCGTTCAGTTTCACCTCACCTCACGAGACCTGACACACGACCGGTAGAACTGACCTGCTCCCTGGAAATGTGCCCGGTGTAAAGTAGAGTCCTTCCGACCGAGGAGGGCTATTTGATGAAGAAGAGCGCCTCGCCCGCTCACTTCGCGAGTGAACAGGCCCCTTGAGCGTGGACTGAGCTGGCCTCCGTTTGGACCGGACGGTCCGCATGGACGGGGCTCGGGGATATAGGCGAGCTAAATTTCGATAGGTAATGCTCCGACGTAGGCTGCCTTTGGACGTGACGGTGATCGCTGCATTTCTTCATGAGCATGTGCGATCCATCCGATTGCCCGACCAATCGTCGCGACAGCCAGTTCGTTGCCTGGTACGCCAAGTTTGTATCCCAGGAATAGCAGCGGGATCACAAAGCCAGGCATCCGCCCCGTCAGCTTATTGGCAAGGTCCAGTGCCCGTTGCAGGCGTTCAAACTCGGTATCGCCGTCAAACACCCGCTCGCATGCCCTCAGCAATGCATCGGCCCGAATATCCCGCTCTTGGTGATTGGGCAGCGGCTCGAAGCCGGGGATTTTCTCACCGGTGCGAACCCGACTGACGATGGCCTCCTCTCCATAGGCCGATGATACGATTTCCAGGATGAACCGACGTACAACATCGATGCGATTGAAGCGAATCGATTGGCCGCCTCCCACAACAAGACCGATGATGGCAATGCCGTAGGGTGTTACGCCGGTCACGGCTCCCGCCCGAACTGCGCGCGTTGTATCAGCGAACTGTTGATCGGCGACCAGGATCATCGCCCGCCTGACAAGGTCGGCCATCGCATCCGACGACCCGGTAGCGCGCGCGACCACCTGATGAATGGGTTCCACCGATGGCACCGGCAGATCGAAGAACAATGCAGTCAGCCAGCGCAGGACATCGGCGCCCGTCCTGGCGAAGCCCGTTGGTGAAAGGTCGAATGCTGTGGGATTGGCTCGCTCCAGCACCGGGAGCAGAGCCAGCACACGATCTGATCTTG
The DNA here is from genome assembly GCF_048066115.1 of Niveispirillum sp. KHB5.9. Taxonomy (NCBI): domain Bacteria; kingdom Pseudomonadati; phylum Pseudomonadota; class Alphaproteobacteria; order Rhodospirillales; family Azospirillaceae; genus Niveispirillum; species Niveispirillum sp. KHB5.9. Next base: position 284,556 of record NZ_JBLTYX010000005.1, read on the forward strand.
GAGCTGCTGAGAGGCTGGCCAGGATGGCGTCCTGTCCAGGTGCGGATCGGGGGAGGCGCGCGGAGAATATCTCCTCGGGCGCCACCTGCCAGAGCAGGCCCGCAATCGACTCGACCGATTCCGTCTCAGCCAATGCGATCACGTTTTGACCACGATAGTAGGTGCCCTCCTCGGTGAGAAGGGTGATCGATGTTTCGCCTGCGGAGGGAGCGTTGGCGGATGGCTTGCGCTTTGCCGCAAGGGCCAGAACGTCCGACCGCCAGTACCGGCGCGTCTGCGATCCGGGAACCGCCAGCGACCGCAGCTTCTTGCGACTGACATAGGCGTAAAGCGTTGCAGGCTCTACGCCCAGGATCTTCGCGGCTTCCGCCGCGGAAAGGTAGAGATCGTCAGCCATACGGGTCCAGGCATATTGATTCTTGTCGTCAATGCTGATCGATTCAGCCAGAGAACGCAACGCCCGATAAAAATTTTTCTGCCTCGACTTGCGGCAATCCCGAGTTTAGTCAGTAAAAAATAGAAATTATAATAGTTAATAACAAATAAAATAGTGAATATAGATCGAGAATATGAATATAGATAAGTCGATTGCGAATATGTTGACAATGTCAGTCAATATTGACGAATACCCCGGTTCTTCATAGGTTTCTGACCACTAATGTGCCGGGTAGACGGTCTTTGAGTCGCGCCGGCTAAGAACGATTTCGGGGAGGAATCATGCGCGTCACCACCACCGCCTATGCTTTGGGAGCCGTTCTCTCGATGGGAGCGTCTCAGGCATTCGCACAATCTCAATCCGCCGAGAACGCCGCTCAGACGGTACCTGGCGCCGAAGCCGCCTTGGACGAGATCGTTGTGACGGGTTCACGGATCGCCCGGCGGGACTATGTCGCCAACACGCCCATCACCACCGTAAATGCCGAGATGATCGCTGCTGCCGGGGCACCGACTCTGGAAGCCGGCCTCAACCAACTGCCCCAGGTCGCTGCATCTGCGGGCTCTCAGGCAAGCCTGATTTCGCGAGCAGGGCAAGCGAGCATCAATCTGCGAGGATTGGGCCAGCAGCGCACACTGGTCCTGGTCAACGGCCGTCGCATGCAGCCATCGGGCAGCGACGGCACGGTAGACCTGAACGTCATTCCCGGGTCGCTGATCGAGAATGTGGAGGTCATAACCGGTGGCGCCTCCGCAGCCTATGGCTCGGATGCGGTCGCCGGCGTTGTCAATCTGAAGCTGAAACGACGCTTCACCGGGGTCGGCATCGATCTCAGTGCTGGGCAAACGGATCGGGGCGACGGCGAGACCCAGAGCGGGGCTCTGACGATCGGATCCGATCTGGTGGATGGCCGAGGCAATGCCTATATCTCGCTGAGCTACGCTAACCGCGAGGCGATCGATTTCCGTGATCGGGATTATCTCAAGGGCCAGGCCTTTTCCAGCAATTCGCCGGGCGGGCTGATCAGTGCTGCGGCGACCAACCTCCCGACCCAAGCAGCGGTCGATACTGTTTTCGGTCGTTACGGCGTCCCGGCCGGCAAGGTCAGCCGCACATCCACCTTGTCACTTAATCCCGATGGCTCGCTGTTCCTAAACGCCGGGGCGGTCAATTTCCGTAGTCCGGAGAGCACACTTCAAACAATCTACAACAACACCGTCCTGGCTGCGACTGGCGACTATTTCCTCGCCCAAGTCCCGCTGGAACGACACTCGATGTTCGCACATGCTGATTATGATCTCGATGAAAAGGTCTCAGTCTTCGCCGACGGTCTGTTTACAAACTACACGGCGACCACACGGGCGAATCCAGTGGTGGTCGGGTCAGTGTCGAGCGCACCGCTGACAATCCCGGTGACAAATCCGTTTATCTCTCAAGATCTGGCGCAAGTCCTGGCCTCGCGTCCTAACCCAACCGCCCCCTTCAGTTTCGCCCAGATCACCACCCCCGTGGGCGACCGTATGGAAGAGAATCGCTACGATGTCTACCAACTGACACTTGGTGCGGAAGGCAAACTGGAGGCCATGGATCTGACCTGGAGTCTGCACGGCAGCATTGGTCGCACAGAACTCCTGCAATCCGAGATCAACTACCCCAGCTCTGCGGCCTTGCAGCGATTAGCCAACGCGCCTGATGGCGGCCGGAGCCTGTGCGAGGGCGGGTACGATTTCAATCGGATCGATACGCTTTCAGCCAGTTGTGTCTCTTACATCCGGCGCACGGCACGCAACACGACAACTCTTGAACAGAAGATCGTTGAAGGCTCGGCTCAAGGGCGCCTGTTCTCCTTGCCTGCGGGCGAGGTTCGCTTCGCGGCTGGTGCTGACTATCGCAGCAATTCCTATGATTACATCCCTGATGCGCTGATCCAGACCGGAGAGCTGGCCAACTATCTGCCAATCCAGCCATCACAGGGTGAAGCCACCGTCCGTGAATTATTCGGCGAACTTCTGGTTCCGGTTGTTCGAGATCTTCCATGGGCAGAGGAAGTCTCGCTCAACCTGGGCTACCGCTATTCCGACTACGACACCGTTGGAGGGGTCGATACCTACAGGGCCGACGGTTCATGGAAGACCAATGATGTGTTCACCGTAAGAGGTGGATACGCTCGCGCCGTGCGTGCACCGAGCGTTGGTGACCTCTATGCCGCCGCCGCCAGCGGTCTTACCGCTCTGGGCACGCCCGGCCCGGTCGGCTCAGGCGATCCATGCGATGTCCGCGGGGCCTACCGTTCATCGAGTTCACCCATCGCTGCGCAGGTGCGGGCCCTGTGTCTGGCTCAAGGCGTTCCGAGCGCCGTGATCGACAGTTTCACCAACACTGTCAGTCGCACGCCCTACACCAGTCAAGGCAACGCCGCATTGAAGCCGGAAGTCTCCGACACTTACTCGGTCGGCTTGGTCATGAAATCCCCCTTCCAAAGTGATTGGCTGTCACAACTCACGGCTTCTGTTGATTACTACAAGATCAACCTGGACGGTGCGATCGGGCAGGTGACTAACACCGTTGCTGCTACGCAATGCTTCAATGTCGTTGCGAACCCGACCCTGAGCGCCAGCAATTACTATTGCGCCCTGATCACCCGCAATGCTGCGACAGGACAGGCAACCAACATCAACAATCCATTGCTGAATCTGGGCGGCTATTCCAGTTCAGGCATCGATTTCCAGGTCGACTGGTCCCTGCCGCTCGACGCCGCCGGGCTGGGCCCCGATTCAGGCACATTCAGCCTCGGTGTTGTCGTCAACTATCTGGACACGTTCCAGATTCAGACTCTGCCGACCAGCCCGAAACTTGAATATGCCGGTACGATCGGGAACACCCAGGTCGACTTCTTCGCCACGGCGCACCCGGAATGGAAGGGCAATGTCAACGCCGGCTGGCATATCGGTCCAGTCATGTCGAACCTCCGGTGGCGCTACCTTGGCCCGATGTCGAACGCCAACAATGTCGGAACAGGCGGTGCCGCCCACGGCGTGCCGGGCGTCAGCTACTTCGACCTGGATGTTGCCTGGGCCGTCAATGACACATTGGAACTCCGGATCGGAGCGGTCAACCTGACCGACAAGAAGCCGCCTGTGTTGAATGACAGCCTGATCGGTCTGACAAGCTCGGATCTCTACACCTACGACATGGCCGGCCGGCGTTTCTTCGTTTCCGCCAAGGCACATTTCTGACGGGAGCGGCCGGTGGACCTTCCCATCGGCCGCACTTTCCACCTTGACCAGGACCGATGGCGACCCATGACTCTGACCCGACGCCAGCTTTTCCACGCCGTTTCGACCATTGCGGGCGGTGCAGTTGCCACCGCTGCGCTGGCCGGCGAAACGATACAGGTTCCACACTCAGCGGGGACAAATGCGCCAAAGGCCATGGCGCCGGACGGCGCTTGCGACGCCCACCTGCACATCGCTGATCCGCGGTTCCGGCCAGATTTCCCGGCGCAGTTCGGGAGTGCTACCTTCCAGGATTATCGCAAGCTTCAGCAGCGGCTTGGGGTCTCGCGTGCCGTCATCGTCCAGACCAAGATCCACGGCGTCGATCACGCGTGCCTTCTGGACGCGCTGCGACAGTTGGGACCCAATGGCCGCGGCGTTGGCGTCGTCACGCCGGATGTCGAACAAGCCGAACTTCTTCGTCTTGATGCAGGTGGGATCAAAGGGCTCCGGTTCAGTGTCTGGAACCCCGCAGACGCATTCACGACCCTCGACATGGTGGAACCGTTGGCGCGGCGCATCGCCGATCTGGGCTGGCACGTGCAGATTCACGCCATGGCCGATCAGATCGTCCAGGCAGCCGATATGTTTGAACGACTGCCCTGTCCGATTGTTTTCGATCACATGGGTCGGCTGCCGCCCGGCCAGGGTCCACGCCATCCCGCCTTCGCCATTATCAATCGGTTGGTTGCCAAGCAACGGGCTTGGGTAAAGCTGACCGGTGCCTATCTCAACACACAAGAAGGGCCGCCGAATTATCCGGATGCGACGCGCATTGCCCAGGCGTTTGTCGCGGAAATACCCGAGCGACTTGTGTGGGGCAGCGACTGGCCGCACGCCACAGAAAGGACCGCACCGGACGATGCCCAACTCTTCGATCTCCTGAGCATCTGGGCCGGCAACGAGCGCAATCGTCTCCGGATCCTGGTCGAAAACCCTGCTCAACTCTACAGCTTTTCCATGAAGGCCTCCCCATGAGCCAATCGCTTCTGGCCATCCTCGGCTTTGGAATGGTCGTCGTCTTCATGGCGCTGATCATGGGTAAACGTGCTTCGGCCATGGTCGCCCTGATTGCCGTGCCCATTGTCGTGGCAGTCTGCTCCGGGTTCGGTGGCCAGATTGGCGGCATGATCATGAAGGGCGTCATCGCGTTGGCGCCCATTGCCGTGGTCCTGCTGTTCGCTGTGCTCTATTTTGGCATTATGATCGATGCGGGCCTGTTCGATCCGATGGTACGTCGCGTCATCGATGCTGTGGGTGCCGACCCCCGCAGGGTCACCATCGGCACTGCGCTGGTCGCGATCGTGGTCTCCCTTGATGGCGACGGTGCAACCACAGCGCTGGTCACAATCACGGCGTTCCTGCCGGTCTATCGCCGCCTGGGCATGAACCCGCTTATTCTTGCCACGCTGCTCGGCGCAGCCAACAGCATCATCAATATTGCCCCCTGGGGCGGCCCTATGCCCCGCGTCGCCAGCGTGCTGCGCGTGCCGATCAACGATCTGTTCCTGCCGTTGATCCCGGTCATGGTGAGCGGGTGCATAGGGGTCTTGATCCTGGCGTGGTATCTGGGGGGCAAGGAGCGGCGGCGCCTGGGTCCTACCGCCAATCTGCCGTCCGCCGCTGGCTTCAATGGTCTACGCGAGGGGGCCGACGATCTCGCCCGACCCAAGTTGTTCTGGGCGAACCTGATCCTCACGCTGGCGGTTATCGCCGCTGCGGTCGCTCACATCGTGCCCATGCCTGTGATCTTCATGATCGGCCTGGTCGTCGCCTTGACACTGAACTATCCCGAAATCGGCATTCAGCGCCTGCGTATCGCGGCCCACAGCGCCAACGTCCTGCCCATCATCCTCCTGGTGTTCGCTGCCGCTGTGTTCACCGGGATACTTGAAGGCACGGGCATGGTGAAGGCGATGGGGGCAAGCTTTGTCGATGTTGTGCCACCGTCCATGGGGCGTCATCTGGCTTTGATCATGGCCGTCGCCAGCGGCCCCTTAACCTTCGTGATGTCCAACGACGCCTATTATTTCGGCATCGTGCCGGTCATCGCCGAGGCCGCCTCGCACTATGGAATCACTGCCGCCGAAATCGGCCGCGCATCCCTGCTTGGCCAGAACCTCCATGCGCTCAGCCCCCTGGTCGCTGCGGTCTACCTTGTCGCCGGTATGCTCGATGTTGATGTCGGGGCTATGCAGCGGTTTGCGCTCAAATGGGCTGCGGCCCTCGCTGCTCTGCTGGTGGCAACAGCAGTCCTGACCGGGGCCATCCCCATCTCGGCCTCAGGCCGTCCTCTCCCTCTTATCCAAGGATCGTCCAGTGAATAGTGAGAATTCAACCGTCGTGGTCGTCCCGGTGGGTGCGCTCGGGGCGGGCATAAAATTCGAGCACCTGGAGGCTGGCTTGGCCGCCGGCGCCCACGCCATGGCGATGGATGCCGGATCGACCGACAGCGGCCCTGCCGCGCTGGCCACCGGCCTTTCCAAATACAGCCGTGACGCGGTCAAAGCGGATCTGAAGCTTCTTGTTGCGGCTCAGGCTAAGTGGCGAGTGCCATTGCTGGTGGGGTCCTGCGGCACGTCAGGTTGCGACATGGCCGTCGACTGGACCCGCGACATCGTGCTGGAGATTTGCCAGGAACTGGGTCTCACCCCGACGCTGGCCATGCTCTATTCAGAGCAAGACAAGGTGGTGATCCGTGACCGGATGTCCCGGAACAAAGTCCTGCCATTGGCACCAGCGGGCGAACTCACCGACGACATGGTCGAGTCCTGCGAGCACATTGTCGCGCTCATGGGGCCTGAACCCTACATCGCCGCCTTGAAGGATGGTGCCGATATCATTCTTGGTGGGCGCACAACCGACACGGCTGTGATTGCGGCGGTTCCCATCATGCGCGGCGCTGGTGTTGGCCCGGCATGGCACGCTGGCAAGATCGCTGAATGCGGCGGCCTGTGCACGATCATGGCGACCGACGGAGGTGTCGTAATTCGGGTCGGCCATGACGCGTTCGAGATTGAACCGCTCAGCGCCACCAATCGCTGCACGCCCTACAGCGTCTCGGCCCATATGCTGTACGAAAACAGCGATCCGTATCTGCTGCACGAACCCGGTGGGGTGCTTGATGTCACGCATGCGTGCTACGAACCCGTAAATGACCGGATCGTGCGCGTGACGGGGTCCCGGTTCGACGGAAGGCCCTACACAATGAAGCTGGAAGGTGCTTCGAACGGGCCATTTCAGGCGATCATGCTCGTGGGCATCACCGACCCGCAGGTCCTGTCGGCTCTGGAGAAGTTCCTCGCCGACATGCATGCGGCATTGATCGGTCGCGTCAACGCGGTTCTGGGGGAGGCTGCCCGCTCGTTCGACATATCGCTCCGTCCCTATGGGTGGAACGCGGTCCTGGGCCTGCCAGTGACCGATGGCTTGCCGACCCGCGAGATCGGGCTGCTGTTCGTGGCGACGGCGGAGACAAGGGAATTGGCTCTGCGCATCGCCAAGATCTGCAACCCGTATTTCTTCCATTTCCCTGTCCGCCGCGACAAGGAACTCCCAAGCTACGCCTTTCCGTTCTCGCCAGCGGAGATCGAGCTTGGACGTACCTATGCCTTCGTCCTCAATCACATCGTCGAGACAATCGACGGCCATGAACTCGTGCGGCGCGTAATGCTGTCCCTTGATCAGACTGGAGTTCCGCAAAATGCCCAAGTTGACTGATGTCTGCCGCTATGTGCGCTCCAAGGCGGCCGGGCCGTTCTGGATCACCGTCGACCTCTTCTTCGACGGCCCTGAATCCTTCACTGCCAACAAGGACAAGCCGGGCCTGAACGTGGCGAGTATCGCATCCCGGCTGCAACTGTGCCCCGAACTGGTTAAGCGTATTGAGGTCCCCGACCTCTCGGTGATCAAGTTCTCCTATCCGCGCAACCGGCCACAGGGCGGCGTCTTCGAGCGCGATATGCATGGAGGGCAACAATTCACGCCGCTTCTCGACCTTGATCTGTAATGCTCTCCCTCGGCGCCACGGGACCGAGAGAGGACCCAGTCCCCGCCAACACTGCTGTTTAAGAACCTCGACCAGCATCAGCCACTGCACGGCAATACGGACGGTTTGCCAAAGAGGGCATGCCGGCTATCCTGTCGGCAGTGGTCGATCTAGTTGGCCATGCTGAAGTTGTTCCGCGGCCTGCTGGCGCGGCGCATCTCGGGCGCCGACTGGGTGATAGTGATGATACGACGCAGCCGGCGCTGGCCAAGGTTAAGACCAGTATGGATCGCCTATGGATATGTATCAATGACGACTGACCGCTCGCGGGGCGGGTGCCACCGGCTGGCTCCATTCCATTATTTCCGCGACCGGAGTGGCATCCAGTCGGAGCAGCGTCGGGCTGTTCGCTCGCGACCGGCACATCTCGCGGACCCAACTCCGCGAGCTGCCGCCCTAGCAATGGAAGGTCAGACGTGAGGTGCAGCGAGCCATGCGGCTTGGCCCACTAAACAGTCGTCCGAAAATCCGCAGTGCTCGTGAGAAAAATAAATAATATGATAAGCAAAACTTGGCAATTGACAATAAATTTGTAATCGCCAGTTTGACAAGGCGGCGGTCTGGGAGGGAATCGTTCTGATTAGAATATAAGTTTTATTTGATGGAGAAATACTGAATTGTCCTCAAAATCCGAAACTGCCAGAATCAGACGTGTCGTCATCGACTTCTCGGCTGATCCCTTGCCGTCCGTGCTGGTCGGCAAGCGCATTGCACATCGAGGCTTAATCGTTGGCCAGTTTGATGCTCCGGCCAATTCCGGAACGTGGGTCGGGACTCCCCACC